>CALXQS010000004.1 GCA_944390715.1 uncultured Duodenibacillus sp.
ATCATGGGCTTAAGAAAAATATTTGTGACCGGCTTGATGTTGATCAAGCCGGTTGCGGACTAGTTTCCGGGAGTTCCTGGTGCTCCGGCACGGGGATTTTTTCCTATGCCGCAACTCCGGAAAATGACATTTTTGCCGCATCTTGTGACTGGAGCTGATTGAAGCGTCTCTTCATAATAGCCGCATGCCGGCCACGTTCAAGAAACAATGGGCCGAATGCAAGATAAAGATAAACGGAGTGCGCGACATGCAAAAAAGAAACCTAGGAAACCTCGAAGTCTCGTCCATCGGCGTAGGATGCATGGGCTTTTCTCACGGCTACGGCAAGGTGCCGCCAGCTCAATACAGCATCAATGCCATGCGCAAGGCTTTTGAGACCGGCTGCAATTTCTTTGATACGGCCGAAGTATACGGCGACGTCGTCTTTTACCCGGGGCACAACGAGGAACTCGTCGGCAAAGCTCTGGCTCCGTTCAGAAAAGAAGTGGTTCTTGCCACAAAACTTCATCTTGGGCCTCAGGAAGCCGCCGTCAGCCCAAGCATTTACGACGCCGTCAAGGCTCACTTGACTGCCTCCATGAAGCGCCTCGGCACAGACTATGTCGACTTGTACTACCTGCACCGCATCAACGAACAAGTTTCCTTCGAAGAAGTGGCTGCTGCCATGGGGCGGCTCATCAACGAAGGATTGATTCGCGCCTGGGGACTATCTCAGGTTGGCGTAGAGACGCTTGCCAAGGCACACGCCGTCACGCCCGTTGCAGCCGTGCAGAACATCTACTCAATGGTCGAGCGTGGATGCGAAGCTGAAATTTTCCCGTTTTGTCTAGAGCACGATATCGGAGTCGTTCCGTTCTCACCAATTGCAAGCGGCTTTTTGTCAGGCAAGGTTACGCCCGAGACACAATTCGAAGAAGTCGACGACGTCCGCAAATTCGTTCCGCAGCTCAAAAAGGAGAACCTCGCGGCCAATCAGCCGATTCTTGACGTCTTGGCCGACTTCTCCGCACGCAAAAACGCGACTTACGCTCAAATTTCTCTTGCCTGGATGCTGCATAAATACCCGAACGTCGTTCCGATTCCGGGCTCAAAGAATCTTGAGCGCATCTTGGAGAACCTGGGAGCTGCCGGCATCATTCTGAGCGACGATGAGTTTGCTCAGCTTGAGGCTGCGCTCAACGCCTGCACCGTGCACGGCTGCCGCGGCTACGAAGAAACGGAACAGCACAGCTTCGGAAACAATTGGAAGAAAAAGAAGGCTTAAAGCAGCAGCTTCCTTCTTTTTCCAACAAACAAGACGTCCGCCGCTCATCCCAAAGCAGCGGACGTCTTGCTTGGAGCTTCTGCGTCATCCACACTTTCGGACTGTGTCAAAGACACTTGACTGATGCTCAAAAGCTCTCAACCTGCATGCATGCTTGCGGCCTCTGCATCTGCGTTTAGAGCCAGGTGCGATTTTGTCAGCTAAGATTCGCCAACCATGCTTTACCTGACATTGACCGAACGACTCGCGCTGATGCGCACGCCTTTTGCTGAAGTCGAGCTCCAGATCCTTGATGGCGCTTCGGCACCCACGGTTTTGCCCGACCCTTTTACCAGCTCTCCCTCTAGAGAACTCATCGTCGTGCGCGACCTCGTCCTCGAAAAAAAGCTCTATCCTGAAAACTTCTGCGGCCGCGCCGGCGCCGCCGTTGTTTTGAAAGATCATCGGCTCTTTGCCCTGCTTGCTCTGGAGCCTGTCTCAGAGAGCGCATCCAAGCCGTACGAAAAGCTGAGCTTGGCCGATCTCTGGCCTCCGATGTCAGAACGCGCCGTCAAACCCATCGTCATGACAAACGGTCGCGGCGAAAAGAAATCTTTGGCCGAGCGCATTGAAGAAATCTTTGAACCTTATCCCGACCGTTCATTTCATCAAGGCGGCAAAGAGCAGGCGCTGCGGCGAGCCCTATGGCGACGCGTAATCGCAGAATCGCTTTCAAGCCCGAGCGTTCGGCTGGTTGAATACCTCAACAAAAATCACCCTGAGTGGCCGCTTTGTGCTCTCGGCGAATGGTGGATCGGAGAATCGCCTTCGTGGGAGTGTCGATTTGACCAGACGTTTTACGCTCCTCGATCAGGCGCACGCTTTTGGCTTGAGTGGATGCTTCTAGGCCGAGCGCACGAAAAAGCTCTGCCCATGCAAAGCGAAAAAACGGCCCCCGCCATCGGCATCGTCTATGAAGACGACGACATGCTCGTCATCAATAAGCCAGCTCGCCTCGGCTCGGTTCCCGGCGTTCGCGAAACCGTCAGCGCCAAGTCCATTCTGGAAAAGACGCACGGCGAACTTTTCGTTGTGCACAGACTCGATCTGGACACTTCAGGCATTCTCGCCTTTGCCAAAAACAAAACGGCCCTGGCGCGCATGAATGACTGCTTCCGGGGCAGAGAAGCAAAAAAAACGTATGTCGCTCGTCTCGAGGGAGAACTCAAGCACGACTCGGGAGACATTGCCCTTCCCTTGGGTCTCAACTGGCTTGATCGTCCTCGCCAGTGCATCATTCCCGCGTCCTGCGGCGGCAAAAACGCCCTCACGCACTATCGGCTCATCGACAGCATTGAATGCGGCGGCATGCGCAAATCCATCGTCGAACTTGGTCTTGAAACCGGCCGAACGCATCAGCTTCGGCTTCACTGCGCCAAAGGTCTGAACCTGCCGATTGACGGCGATCCGTTTTACGGCTCCATGGGACTGATGGCCGAATCGGGCAACACGCGCCTGTGTCTGCACGCAAAAAGCTTAAGTTTCGTGCATCCGAGTACGGGCAAGGAGATGTTTTTTGAGACTCCGGCAAACTTTCCAGAGTTTTGACGGTCGCAAGACTTCCCTAACAGACGCTTGCGCCTGATCGGCGCAGGCTCGTTTAGACTTTTTCCATCCGCAGCAATTCGAAAACACGGAACACTTTGCGTTAAGATTAACCTTTGCGTGCACTCTGTGCCGGACGAAGACGCAGGGCAGTGATGCTGCCGTGATTTTTTCGCTGATTACCGATCCATGTCCTCAGAACACCCTCAACCATCGCCTTTTTCTCATTTCAGGAGTGAGTCTCATGCGAGCCGCGCTTGAAACTGAGCTCCACAAAATTTGGGCTCACCGCGGGCCGACAGCTATTTTGCTCTACCCCTTGTCTTTGATTTATCAGGCCGTTGCTCGGGCGCGCTCTGCCAAAATCAAACCTGTTGAACTCCCTGTTCCCGTCGTCGTTGTTGGAAATATCTATGTAGGCGGCACCGGCAAGACGCCGATCACCATGCAGTTGTGCCGCGAGCTTCGCGCTGCGGGTTTTTCTCCCGGCGTCATCAGCCGCGGCTATGGCCGTGCGGCGCAGACCGAACAGCTCGTTGACGTTGATTCGGCTGCTGCTGCCGTGGGCGACGAGCCGCTTTTGATCGCAAGAAGCGCCCGCGTTCCTGTTGCCGTCGGCAGAAACCGCGTTGCCGCCGGTCGGCTGCTTTTATCCAAGCATCCGGAAATCAACGTCATCGTGAGCGACGACGGACTGCAGCACATCCAATTGGCACGCGACGTTGAGCTGGCCGTCATCGGCGCCAGGGGTCTCGGAAACGGCTGGGTGCTGCCGGCCGGCCCTCTTAGAGAAAGCCCCGCCCGGCTCGATACGGTCGACGCCAGCGTTCTCAATGCGACCAAGGATACGATTTCAAGCCGCACGCCGCGCTTTGTTGCAACCAGTCAGCTTGGGGACGCCGTGCGGCTTGTCGACGGAAAGCGCCGCACGCTTGACGACATGGCTCACCGCATCGCTGAAAAAGAGGCAAAAGTTGCCGCCGCTGCAGGCATAGCTGCTCCGGAACGTTTTTTCCAGATGCTGCAGGCCCACGAAGTCGAACCGTTGTGCCTGAGTCTGGGCGATCATTACGACTACGCAGAAAATCCTTTCAAAAATCTCGACTGCCGCTATATCTTCGTGACCGGCAAAGATGCTGTAAAAATCAGGCAAAACCCGGAAATAGCGCAAGACAAGCGCATCTGGGTCGTTGATCTGGAGACGCAGCTCGACACCTATTTCGTGCAGTTTGTGCTGGAGCGGGTCTTTGAGGCCGCACGGCGCAAAAACATTGATGTCGTTCCGCTAACTGAAGAAATTACGCACTAATCACATTCATTATGGACAGCAGACTGACTGAAGTTCTTGTATGCCCGATCTGCAAGGGCCCGCTTCGCTTTAACAACGAGCATTCGCTTCTGATGTGCGCCAAATGCGCCAAGGGATACGCCATGGTAGGAGAAATTCCCGTCATGCTTGAAAAAGAAGCTCGAGATTTGACGCCGCAGGAAATTGAGCAAGCCCGCATCAAGCCCGCGGCCTCACAATCACCTAAAGGTTGAAAAATGCGCTTTACAGCTCTTGTTCCGGCGCGCATGACAAGCACGCGCCTGCCCCGAAAGCCGCTTGCGGACATCTGCGGAAAACCCATGGTTGTACGCACTGCCGAACGCGCCCTTGCCTCCGGCGCTCAGGCTGTGGCGGTCGCCTGCGACAGCGAGGACATCGTCAAAGCATGCGGCGAACACGGCATTCAGGCTATTTTGACCAACCCTGATCACCCAACAGGAACCGACAGACTCTCCGAGGCCGTGGCAAAGCTCGGACTCGCAGACGACGAAATCGTGGTCAATGTTCAGGGCGACGAGCCTCTGATTCCGCCTGCAGTCATTGCCAGCGCAGCCGCTGCCCTTGACGCCTCGCCCGACTGCGCCATCGCGACGGCCGCACACCCCATTGCTGACGTTGATAGTTTTCTCAATCCCAACGTCGTCAAGGTCGTTCTCAACAAAAACGGCAGAGCGCTGGACTTCACCCGCGCTCCAGCCCCATGGCCGCGGGATGCCTTCAAGAAAGGACCTGCCGCAGTTCTCCCTGCCGGGCTTCCCGCCTACCATCACATCGGGCTTTATGCTTATCGCGCAGGGTTTTTAAAGGCCTTTCCCACGCTTGAGCGTGCGCCGATTGAGGCTTTCGAAAGTCTCGAGCAGCTGCGTGCGCTCTGGCACGGCTACGCCATCCGCGTGATCGTTCTTGAGGAAAATCTGCCCGCAGGCGTTGACACTTTCGAGGATCTTGAACGGGTTCGAAAAATTTTCTGCAGCCAGCAGAGCAGCCGCTAAAAAGCATGCCGGCGCGCCCTTTCGGGGACGCGCCTTTTTCGTGCTCATCAGCTAGAATTGTGCGGTTAAGCACAGTGCAAGCCGGCTGTGCTGCGGCGTGTTGCGCATATTGCGCATGCTGCGCCAGCGAGGCCTGCTTTTTCATGCAATATTTTTCGGAGATCATTTCATGCGTTTGATCCTTATCGGACCGCCCGGCGCCGGCAAAGGCACTCAGGCAGCCTACATCAAAGAACATTTCAATATTCCGCAGATCTCCACGGGCGACATGCTTCGCGCGGCCGTCAAGGCCGGCACCGAGCTCGGCAAGGCTGCCAAGGTCATCATGGACCAGGGCGGCCTCGTGAGCGACGACATCATCATCGGCCTCGTTAAGGAACGTCTGCAGGCCGACGACTGCAAAAACGGCTTTCTCTTTGACGGCTTCCCGCGCACGATTCCGCAGGCTGAAGCTCTCAAGGACGCCGGCATTCCGATCGATTTCGTGCTCGAAATCGCCGTGCCTGACGCCGAAATCGTCGAACGCATGTCCGGCCGCCGCATTCACCCGGCCTCCGGCCGTTCCTACCACATCAAATACAACCCGCCGAAAGTCGAGGGCAAGGATGATGTGACGGGCGAAGACCTCGTGCAGCGTGACGACGACCGTGAAGAAGTCGTGATGAAGCGTCTGGCCGTGTACCACGCTCAGACCGAAGCGCTTGTGGGCTTCTATCAGAATCTGGCCAAGTCGGGCGACGCTGCTGCGCCGCAGTATCGGTCAGTTTCCGGCATCGGCCCGATTGAAGAGATCCGCGACCGCATTTTTGAGGCTTTGAAATAATTTTTTAACCCTTTCAGGAACAAAGTTGATTTGTGCTTTGTTCCTGTGTTTTTTTATCAGCGTCGGCGCAGCAGCCAAACCAAGGGAGCGTTCGTGATCCTGCTCCAGTTCAGGAACGATTCGCATCAAAATCAACATGCTGCTCGCGCCCATTGGAGTTTTACCTATGACAACAGCTTTGTGGCTCGCCATTGCTGCGGGCATCGTGGCCGTCATCTTCGGCCTCGTCTCCCGCAGCTGGGTGCTCGCCAAGGATGCCGGCAACGCCCGCATGCAGGAAATTTCCCATGCTATTCAGCAGGGCGCTCAGGCTTATCTCGCCAAGCAGTACTCGACGATTGCCATCGTCGGCGTCGTGCTCTTTGTTTTGATCGCCCTGGTCCCTGCCCTGGGCTTTAAGACTGCCATCGGCTTTGCCATCGGCGCCATTCTTTCGGGCGCCTGCGGCTTCATCGGCATGAACGTTTCGGTCAAGGCCAACGTTCGCACCGCTCAGGCTGCCGCCACCGGCATTGAGCACGCTCTCAACGTCGCCTTCCGCGGCGGCGCCATTACGGGCATGCTCGTCGTCGGTCTTGGTCTTCTGGGCGTAGCCGGCTACATGGCCTTCCTCGTTGCCGGCGCTCCGGCTGACGCAGGCCTGTACGCCACCATCAAGCCCTTGATCGGCCTTGCTTTCGGCTCGAGCTTGATTTCCATCTTTGCTCGTCTCGGCGGCGGCATCTTCACCAAGGGCGCCGACGTCGGCGCCGACCTCGTGGGCAAGGTGGAAGCCGGCATTCCTGAGGACGATCCCCGCAATCCCGCCGTGATTGCCGACAACGTGGGCGACAACGTCGGCGACTGCGCCGGCATGGCTGCCGACTTGTTTGAAACGTATGCCGTGACCTTGATCGCCACGATGATGATCGGCGCTCTGGCCACGACGGGCGATGCAATGCGTCTGGTCGAGTACCCGCTGCTGCTCGGCGCCGTGTCGATCATCGCCTCCATCATCGGCACCTTCTTCGTGAAGTACATCCCCGGCAAGAAGATCATGACCGCTCTGTACCGCGGCCTGATCGTCTCGGGCGTGATCGCCGCCGTCGCATTCTGGTTCGTGGGCGACTTCGTCTTTACCGATCCGGCCATGCTGCCTGAAGGCGTCACCACCGCCAAACTCTTCGGTACCGCGCTTGTCGGTCTCGTGCTCACCGGCCTGATGGTTGTGATTACCGAGTACTACACCGGCACCGAATACAAGCCGGTTCAGGACGTGGCCAAGGCTTCTCAGACCGGTCACGGCACCAACATCATTGCCGGCCTAGCCGTTTCCATGAAGGCTACCGCCATGCCGGTTCTGGCTGTTGTCGTCGCCATTCTCGTGAGCTACGCGCTTGCGGGTCTGTACGGCATTGCCATTGCCGCTACGTCCATGCTGACGATGGCCGGCATCATCGTCGCGCTTGACGCCTATGGTCCGATTACGGACAACGCCGGCGGCATTGCCGAGATGAGCGAACTTGACGAAAAGGTCCGCGCCGTCACCGATCCTCTGGACGCCGTCGGCAACACGACCAAGGCCGTGACCAAGGGCTACGCCATCGGTTCGGCCGGTCTTGCCGCTTTGGTGCTCTTTGCCGACTACACCCATGCTCTGAAGCAGACCTTCAATGTCGACTTCACGTTTGATCTTTCCAATCCGTCCGTGATCGCCGGCTTGATCATCGGCGGCTTGATTCCCTATCTCTTCGGCGCCATGGCAATGGAAGCCGTTGGCCGTGCTGCCGGCAGCGTCGTGATTGAAGTGCGCCGTCAGTTCAAGGAAATCAAGGGCATCATGGAAGGCAAGGCCAAGCCCGACTACTCCAAGGCAGTCGGCATGCTCACGGCTGCCGCCATCAAGGAAATGATCGTTCCGTCGATCCTTCCTGTGATCGTCCCGATCCTGGTCGGCCTGCTGCTTGGTCCGCAAGCTCTGGGCGGCGTGCTGATGGGCACCATCGTCACCGGCATCTTCGTGGCCATCTCGATGACCACGGGCGGCGGCGCTTGGGACAACGCCAAGAAGTACATTGAAGACGGCCATTTCGGCGGCAAGGGAAGCGAAACCCATAAAGCTGCCGTGACGGGCGACACCGTCGGCGATCCCTATAAGGACACCGCTGGTCCGGCCGTGAACCCGCTCATCAAGATCATCAACATCGTGGCGCTCTTGATTGTGCCGCTGCTTTGATGCGTAAGCTTGCGAGGGCTCTTTTGTCTGGGACGACAAAAGCCCTTGCGGATGCGATTTAAGTCGCCGACAGGCCTAAAGGCCTGCCGGCGATTTTTCTATGTCTGAAAGGACGAAAGGTTAGTCGTTTCCCAGCATTTTCTTGCGGACAATCTCAACTACAATGTTTGGGTCGCGCCTGAGCCCAAGGCCAGGTTCGTCCACACTTCAACGAAGAGCAGCGGCGTCCCCGCAAGAAGGGCGCCCGCTTGACCAGCCTAAAATTTTCGGAGCCCGATCGTGAATTTTCGTACGTCCTCTGCACTTGCTCTGACCGCGGCTTTTGCCGCCGCCGCACTCATTCTGACCGGCTGTTCAACACCAGAACCTCTTCGCACAAAAGCCAACTACAAGGAATTCACCGACGTCACCTGGGTGCCGGAGCGCTCGGTCCGTGCTCCCTACCGCACGCAGGAAATTGAAGTCAATCCCATCACGGCCCTGACCGAAGGCGTCTACGCCTACTTTGATACGCACCGCAGCATTTTCCGCATTGAGCCGGCCGGCCCCGGCGTATGGAACGTCTCCGAGTCTGTTGAGGCGGCAGGCGAACGCGCTTTTGCCTGGGGTGCGGGAGCAGCCACCCTCTACCGTTCGGCCAATCCCGTGCCCAACGCTGGTCAGATGACTGCTGAACAGCTTGGCGACGGCCGCATTCTGATCAGAAATACGGGCGAAGCTCCCTTCAACATGGCCATCGCCATGCGTGCCTTCAACATTTCCGGCAAGCCTATACGACATTTTCTGCGCAACAACAACAATCAGCCCGATGAGCTTGCCTGGTTCATGCCGTCTGAAGCTAAATTCCCAGAGGGCTCTGTAGCCTACATCACGACCTACTGGCTGGGCGACGATGAGATCGTGCAGCCCTCGGTTTCAGCCTTTACGGGCGCCTCTACGCTTGAAAAGCTCGTCGCGCAGTTCTCCACCCGCTCTCCGTTTTGCTTGTCCTACGTCAGCCACGTCGGCGCCACGCCCTACGGCGTGCTCTTTGATCGTCCGGTAAAAAGAGGATCGCGTCGCGCCAAGCTTGAAAACGGCACCTTTTTGCTCGTGGCAGTCAACAGCCGCAGCATCTTCTGCGAACCCGTCGAGCAGGGACGCAAGGAAAGCGGCACATGGAACATCACGCGCATTCAGGGCACGCGCGTACTGGAACTTCACCCCAATTCGAGCGTTGAAAGCTCTGACCTGGGCATTCAGCCCGTCAATCAAAGCTCCATCGGCGTCGGCTTTGCCGAAGTCATGCGGCCCGGTGCGCGCAGCACCAAGCTTTCCGTTGTTCCGGTGCGCATCATTCGCAACAACATGCCTGTCATCGATTTCCGTCTGAAATTCAATCCGGCGGCAGGAGAAGCCATTAAGACTGTGCTGGCTCAGGCCGACGCTGCACGCACCGCCTACAAGGCCCAGGAAAAGGCCCGCATTAAAGCCGAACTTGAAGCCGGCCGCAGACAGCCTCAAAACCAGCAGCCCATAGACTCCGCAAAGCCTGTGCAGGTTCCCTCCGGCTCTTTCCAGAAGTCGAGCTCGCCGCAGTCCAGCACGCCTGATCCCATGGGGGAATTCCTGCGAAGCAGATAGCAGGATCTCCTTGAGCCAGAAATTCGCGCCATATTCCGAGACTACCTTTTCAAAGGCAGTCTCGGATTTTGGCAACCCGACCTTTGAGCTTTTCGTTAATTTTTTGGAGATATTTCATGACTGCCAAAATTCTCGACGGCAAGGCGCTTGCCGCACGCATCACCGAAGAACTCAAGCCGCGCGCAGCAAAGCTCGCGCAGTCCGGCCGCAAGCCGGGACTCGCCGTGATTCTGGTTGGCGAAGATCCGGCCAGTCAGGTCTACGTGCGCAATAAAATTCGCGCCTGCGAACGCGTCGGCATTGAAAGCCTGGAATTCAGGCTCCCCGCCGAAACAACTCAAGAGGCGCTGCTCGCAAAGATTGCTGAGCTCAATGCCGACGATGCCGTCGACGGCATCCTCGTGCAGCTGCCGCTGCCAGGACACATTTCCAGCGACAAAGTCATTGACGCCATTTCCCCCGACAAAGACGTCGACGGCTTTCACGTGGCCAGCGCCGGCGCCCTTTTGACAGGCAAGTCCGGCTTTTTGCCCTGCACTCCCTACGGCGTCATGAAGATCATTGAGTCGGCCGGGTACGATCTCGCCGGCAAGCACGCCGTCGTCGTTGGACGCAGCAACATCGTCGGCAAGCCTCAGGCTCTCCTGCTGCTGCGCAAAAATGCCACGGTCACCGTCACGCACAGCCGCACGAGCGACCTTGCCTCACACCTGCGTCAGGCCGACGTCGTCGTTGCCGCCGTTGGACGCGCCAAAATGATCACCGGCGACATGATCAAACCCGGGGCCTTGGTCATTGACGTCGGCATGAACCACGATGAGAATGGAAAGCTTTGCGGCGACGTCGACTTTGAAAGCGCCAGTCTTAAGGCAGGCTGGATCACGCCGGTGCCGGGCGGCGTAGGTCCGATGACGATTGCCATGCTCATGACCAACACGATTGAAGCTGCAGAGCGTCGGCACAATTAAACCGTATTCGTTTTCATCTCGTTTTTTCAAGATTGCAATGGGAAATCCTTTAATCGAACAGGGCGTCTTGCTTGACTTTGCCTCCATTAGGCCGGAGCACGTCACGCCTGCCATGGACGAACTTCTTGATCGCGCCCGCAAGGCGCTCAAGGCTGCTCAGGAAACGACCCCTGCCACATGGCAGGCTACGGTCGAACCGCTTGAGAAAGCACTTACGCAGCTCACGCGCGCCTGGGGCGCGGTCGGTCACCTGACGGGCGTCATGGACAGCCCGCAACTGCGTGAAGCCTACAACGCCAATTTGCCGCGCACAACGCAGTTTTTCATCGAACTTTCGCAAAGCGAGCTTTTGTTTGCCCGCTACAAGGAAATCGCATCCTCCGAAGCGTTTTCATCTCTCGATTCCCTCAAGCAGCGCGTCATCAACCATGAATTGCGCGACTTCAGACTGTCGGGGGCTGAACTGCCTGCGCCTCAAAAGGCTCGACTCAAGCAGCTCGAAGAAGAGTCAAGCGCACTAGGACAAAAATTCAGCGAAAATCTTCTTGACGCCACCAATGCCTTTGCGCTCGATGTCTGCGACCAGGCTGAGCTCGAGGGGATTCCTTCGGACATTCTCGAGATGTACGCCGCGCAGGCTAAGGCTGCCGGAGTCGACGGCTGGCGCATCACGCTGCAGATTCCGAGTTATCTGCCCGCCATGCAGTATGCCTGCAGCCGCGCCCTGCGCGAGAAGCTCTATCGGGCCTACATCACGCGCGCAAGCGAACTTGGAGATCCTTCTCAGGACAACACGCCCATCATCTCGCGCCTGCTTGAAATTCGCCGCGAAGAAGCGCAGCTGCTGGGCATGAAGGACTATGCCGAGGTCTCGCTGGCCGTCAAGATGGCCAAATCGCCCCGCAAAGTCCTCGACTTTCTTGAAGAGCTCGCCCGCAAGGCAAAGCCCAAAGCGCTGGAAGACTACAAAGAACTGCAGGAATTTGCTCGGGACAAGCTCGGACTTGAAAAACTTGAGCCCTGGGATACGGCCTGGGCTTCTGAGAAGCTGCGCCGCGCCAAATACAACTACAGCGGTCAGGAAGTGCGCCGCTACTTCACGCTGCCGGCTGTGTTTTCGGGCATGTTTGCCTTGGTGGAAAAACTCTTTGACATCCGCATCGAGCCCGATGCGGCTCCCGTTTGGCATCCCGACGTGCAGTTCTGGCGCATTACCGACAAAAACGGGCGGCTGATCGCACAGTTTTATACCGATCTCTATGCCCGCAGCAGCAAACGCGGAGGAGCATGGATGGACAACGACAGCACGTACGCCGTGCTGCCGGACGGATCTGTGCGCACGCCCATTGCCTACCTGGTATGCAACTTCCAACAGCCTGTGGGCGGCAAGCCCGCCACCCTCACGCATGACGACGTCACAACGCTTTTTCATGAATTTGGACACGGTCTGCACCATATGCTGAGCCGTGTGCCGCTTGCTCAGCTCTCCGGCATCAACGGCTTTGAGTGGGACGCCGTCGAGATGCCCAGTCAGTTCATGGAAAACTGGACATGGAATTTCGACGTGCTTGAAACGCTCTCTCAGCATGTAGACACAAACGAGAAGCTGCCGCGCGAACTCTTTGAAAAGATGCTTGCCGCCAAAAACTTCCAATCCGGCATGTTCTGCGTTCGTCAGCTTGAGTTTGCTCTTTTCGACATGCGCATTCATGCCGATGAACAGAGCTCTCACGCTGAAGACTTCCAGCATGTGCTCGAAGACGTTCGCCGTGAAGTTGCCGTTGTTCCCTCCGCAGACTTCAACCGCTTTGCGCAGAGCTTCTCGCACATCTTTGCCGGCGGCTATGCTGCAGGCTACTACAGCTACAAATGGGCTGAAGTGCTCTCGGCCGACGCCTTCTCTGCTTTTGAGGAGGAAGGGCTCTTTAACAAAGACACCGGCCGACGCTGGGTCGATGAAGTGCTAAGCCGCGGAGCAAGCCGAGACGCAATGGAAAGCTTCATCGCTTTCCGCGGACGTGAGCCCTCGATTGAGCCTTTGCTGCGTCACTCCGGCATTTCGCATCAATAAAAGCGCTTTGTCCTGCTTGCCAAGACTCGTGCTGAAGGCGCCGACTTAAACAGTCGGCGCTCTCATCGTCCATTTGAAAAACTCTCGGCTCAGCATTTTGCTGAATTCCGACGCAGCGTCGTCAGTTTTCCTTGTCGTCGCCTCTCATCACGACTCGAGTGCTCTTTTTGGGAACAACAAGACGATAGAGCGCATTGATGCCCTTAATCATCAGTCCCACCATCACGGCCGACACAAGCGTTCCAAGTCCGATGCCGACAAAACGGCCAAGCACGAACCAGCCTGCGGCCGCAGCGATTGCCACAAGCGAAACATCATTGGCGATTTTGAGACTTCCAAAGGACTTGTGCGTCACGATGGAAACGGCCATCACGATTCCTTCGCCAGGCTGCACGAGCGTGCGCGACTTGATCGAAGCATAGACGCCGACGGCAAGAAGCAAGTTGCCCGAAAGGCTCATTGCCCAGCGCTGCCAGAGATCAGCCGGCTGCAGAGCTGAAAAAATTCCCATGCCGAGGTCAATGAAAAAGCCAAAGGCAAATACAAGGGGGATTTGCAGCAGATTCACAAGCTGATAGCCGCGCCTTAACAGAACAATCTGACCGAGTACGAAAAAGCAGTTCACAACAAAGGTCGCCTCGCCGAATGTGATGCCGAGTATTTCGGCAGTCACCAAAGGCACGGTGCTGATGGGCGTTGTTCCCAGCCCTGCCAGCGTCACGTCGGCAATGCCCAGCGCCATCACAAACATGCCTGCAGTCAAAAGCAAAATGCGCAGGACAAGAATGAAAATGTCGCGAGGCTTCATAGGCGCTGAATTTCTTTCGAACAAAAAAATGAAACCGCTTAAAAAAGCGGCCGGCATCAAGAAAAATTTTCGTCTCTCAGTGTATCACCATTGATCTTAAGGCATGCGCTATAGTCCGCATGCGGCTGTCGCGCACCAGTCAACCAACTTACAAATCATGGCAAACTTTCACGAACTCATTGAAGGCTTTCACAATTTCCGAGAAGAATATCTTTTAAAGGAAACCGAATTCTTCGAAGAACTCAAGCACGGACAAAATCCCCATACGCTCGTCATCGCCTGCTGCGACTCGCGCGTTGATCCCGCCATCATCCTCGGCTGCCGTCCGGGCGATTTGTTCGTCGTCAGAAGCGTCGCCGCACTTGTCCCGCATGCAGACAACGCATCCAAGCCCGACGCCGTCATGGCCGCCGTCGAATACGGAGTCAAGCACCTTGAGGTCGACAACATCGTCGTCATGGGTCACTCAAACTGCGGGGGCATCTTCGGGGCGATCAACCACGAAAAAATCGCCCACGAAAAGTTCATTTCCGGATGGGTGAGCCTGGCCAACCCCGTCATTGAAGAAATGCGGCGCGAAGAGCCCGACGTCGATCTCGTAACGTTCGTGCGGCGCTGCGAAGAAGGCGCGGTGCTGCTTTCCATAGAAAATCTTCTGTCCTATGACTGGCTCGAGAAGAAGGTCTGCGAAGGCACTCTGCACCTGCACGCTTTGTACTACGACATGACCGCAGGCACCTTGAACCTTTGGGATGCGCACAAAGAAGACTTCGTCGAAAGCCGCATCGCTGATTAAGGCGGCACCTGCGGCGCAGGGCCCGCATCAAATGCGGACCCTGTTTTGAGAATTGCGGCTTCTCAACCCAATTTTTTGAGCGCAACGTCGACAAGCACGTCAACGCCGTTTTGCAGCCACTTCGAGTCAAAGTGCATGTCGCGCGAATGCAGTCCGGGCGCACAGCCCGCGCCGACGCCGAAATAAGCAGCCTGAATCGACGGCTTGTACTTCTTGTAGAAATGGAAATCTTCCCCGCCCGTCGCACAGTCCGCAACGAGCTTGTCCTCTCCAAGAACATCGCGAATGCTCTCGCGCACCTCCGCAACAAGGCTCTCGTCATATTCAGAAGCCGGAATCACCTTGCCCATGACTTCAATGCTGCCCTCTGCTCCGAAGGTTGCCGCAACGCCCTTTGCCGCAGCTTCAAGCTTTGCGAGCATCTCATCCATCAGAGCATTTGTCTGCGCACGAGCGTCAATCATCACAACCGCCTTGTCGGGAATGATGTTGGGAGCCGAAGACATGGCGTCGATGCCCGTCACTTTGCATGACCACGCAAGATTGGGATTGAGCTTCATGGCGCAGACTGCGTTGGTAAAGAGCGCCGCCACCTCCGCCACGTTCACGCCCAAATGCGGGCGCGAAGCATGAGCCGTCAGTCCCTTGAAGTGCGCCTTGACGAAAATTGAAGACACGTGCCTGACCGATGCGCAGCAGGTTCCGGCCGGGATATCCTGCACCGGACGCACATGCAGGCCGAGCGCAATGTCCACATCGTCGATCACCCCCGAGTCAATGACGGCAAGCGCCCCTTTGAGCGTCTCTTCACCAGGCTGAAAAAGCAGCTTGAGCGTGCCGCGGCGGATTTTCCCAACCAAGCGCGACGCGGCTGCCAGCAGCATCGCTGTGTGTCCGTCATGGCCGCAAGCATGCACGCGCTCGATGCTGCCGTCGGCATTCTTGAAGGGCAGTGCATCCATGTCGGCGCGCAGAAGCATGACGGGGCCCGGCTCGGCGCCTCGGATGATGCCAAGCACGCCGGTGCCGCCCACGCCGCGGACAAATTCAATTCCAAGCTTTTGGAGCTTGTCGGCTACGTAATCCGACGTCTTGAATTCCTCAAAACCAAGTTCGGGAATTTCATGCAGCTCATCGCGCATGCTTGCCGCATTCAGTTCAGGCATTTTTCATTCCTTTTCAAGCGTTGAAAAACCAGAAAAAAGTTAGGGCAGAAATTTTTAGCTGCGTTGCGCTTGTGCTCTTTCCTGCAAAGAAACCGCTTTTTTCCTCCTAAGATTTTAGGCCTGCGGAGCGTCAGTGCCGAAAACTTGACGCCAAAGCTCGAGCACGGCAGGGAAATCGTCCTGCACGAGCTCGGGCTCGACGCGCGCCTTGACGGTTTCGCCGCGGCTCAGACGAATTTCTCTCTGAATATTACGGTAATGTCGATAGGCTTGCACGGCTTTTCGCGCCAGCTCTTTATCAATCAATCCCAGACTCGCAGCCATTTCCGTCAAAAGCGTCGTGCCGAAGTTGTTCACAAGCTCCGGATGCTTGGAGCTGTAGGCGAGCACCAGGTACTGCACGATGAATTCCAAATCCACCATGCCGCCGCGATCGTGCTTGACGTCAAAAAAGGCTGTTTTGTTCGGATGCCCCTCAAGCATCTTGGCTCGCATCTCGAGCACGCCTGCGGCGACCTCGGCGGCATCGCGCGGCAGCATGAGAATGTAGCGGCGCTCTTCTTCAAACATTGCACCCACCTGCGGATCCCCCGCGCAAAAGCGCGCACGGGTAAGCGCCTGATGCTCCCAGGCCCAGGCTCCGTTGCCGTCGTCGTTGCGCTGGTAGCGCCGGAACATGTTCATGTTCGAGACAATCAGTCCATTTTCACCATTGGGACGCAGTCTGAGATCCACATCAAAGAGAATGCCCGAGCTCGTCTGCATCGTGAGCCAGCTCAACATGCGCCGCACGAGCTTGATGTAGTTGCCTTCGGCCTGCGGATCATCATCATCGTAAAGGAAAATCAAATCAAGGTCGGATGCGTAGCCGAGCTCTTTGCCTCCGAGCTTGCCGTAGCCGATGACGGCAAAGCGCGGATACTCACGGTGGCGCGTTGCAATCGAATCCCAGGCCAGCTCGAGAACAGCCGACAACACGGCATCGGCCAGAGCCGATAGCTGATCGGCCAGACGCTCGACCGACAGCCTGCCGTCGAGATCGGCCAGCAGCAGGTGAAAAAGAGCGCTGTGATGCGCATCTCTGAGCAAATTGAGCTGCCGCTCCCGATCGCCCTCAAACTGCTTCATTCGAAGCCGCAGATCTTCAAGCCATTCGGTGCGGTCAACCGCCGTGTAGTCGTCAATGCGCGGCGCACGCATGTCGACGAGCTCATCGAGCACCAGCGGATGCTCGCCGATATAGTCTGCCGCCCAGCGTGAAACCGCCAGCATGCGGCCGACGCGATCGGCAGCATCCGGATATTGATTGAGCAGCGCCACGTACGTCGGACGGCCGAGCACGATCTCGATGAGGTTCAGGTAGCGCTCAAACACTTCGTCGGGCGAAACCGTTGAATCTCTGAGCTTTGCCCAGCCGTGGGCCTTGCCGGAGATGGTTTTGACAAGGCGCGCGACTTGCTCGCGAGCCTGCGGCGTGCGGGCGGGCAAAAGCCTTGAGCGCATCATCTTGAGAATGCGCACCGCCAAATCCTGCGCATGCACGAATCCTGCCGTGCCGAGCGCCTCAATCAGCGGCTCGCGCGTCGCCTCAGCCCCGACCTTCCAGCCCGCAGGCCACCCATCGTCATCGTCTTTGGGCGACTCGGTATGAAAGATGCCGTCAAAAGTGCTTCCGACAAAGCCTCGAATGGCTTCGAGCTTTTTCAACAAAACTTCCGGGCTCAAAGCCAGCATGCCGGCAAGCGCGCTGAGCGCGGCCGCGTCCGTGGGCATCGTCTGCGTCTGCTTGTCGTCGACGTACTGCAGAGCGTGCTCGAGATTTCTCAGAAAAATATAGTCTTCGGTGAGCCTGTCAGCCGTTTCCTGCGGAAGCGATCCCAAACGTGCGAGTTCTGCAAGCATCGGCGGCGTGCTGCGTCCGCGCAGCGTCGGTTCTCGACCGCCGCGAATGATTTGAAATGTCTGGCAGATGAATTCAATTTCGCGAATGCCCCCGCTGCCGAGCTTGACGTTGATGCCCGTATCGCGGCCCGCTTCTCTGCGCGTGGTTTCTGCACGAATCATTTCGTGGATGCGGGCCAGAGCGCTGATGGCCGAGAAGTCCACATACTTGCGAAACACAAAGGGTCTGACAAGCGATTCTAGATTTCTTACCGCCTGGGAAAAATCGTCCTCTTGCATAAAGACGGCGCGGTTGACCACGCGTCCCTTGAGCCAGGCAAAACGCTCCCAGTCCCGTCCTTCGCTGTAGAGATACTCTTCGAGCATGGCGCTGCTCACCACCAGGGGACCAGAGTCGCCGAAAGGCCTTAAGCGCATGTCGACGCGAAAAACAAATCCCGTTCCGTCGAGATCGTTGATGGAAGCAATCACGCGGCGCGCAAGCTTGTCGAAAAATTCATGATTGCTGATGCTGCGGCGAGCTTTTTCAAATTCACCCAGCGGTTTGGTTTCTCCGGCTTCATCGTAGACAAACACCAGATCGATGTCGGAACTTGCATTGAGCTCGGCCCCTCCGAGCTTGCCCATGCCGACAACAAGCATGTCTTGAGCTCGGCCTTCAGCATCGGTCGGCACCCCGAAGCGGCGCGCAAGCGCTCTGGAATTTACGCGTACGGCCGCCGTCAGCGTCTCCTCGGCAAGCGCCGTCATGGTGCTTACGACTTCGTCAAAATCCGCCTCGCCTGTGACGTCGCGGCTGGCAACGCAGACCATGACTTCGCGCCGAAGCCTGCGCATGGCATCGTCAAGAATCTCCGGGTCATCGATTCGAGCAAGCCGCTCGCGCATTTTTTCGCGCTCAAAAGGCGCGGCCGTCAGCTTTTGCAGAAGCTCAAGCTCTGCGCAGTCATCGCGCGCTCCCATGCCGCGCAAAGCGCGCGAGACGAACATCGAAACCGAAGGAACAGCCGACAAAGGCAGCCTTGAAATGGTTGGTGCATCAGACATATTGAAACAAACTGAATCGTTCTTTGAGTCCGATCCTGCGGCAAGGTTGCTATAGTGCGCACAAAAGCCGCGCTTTTTCAGGCACTGCCCCTCGGCAGGCCGCCCGCATCGGACTGTGGCTTTTTCTCGATTTTACAGAGCCTGATGTGATTCGTCGGCATGCCGCCGGCTGTTTGAGGCTCGTGCTTACTACCTATTTTTTGTTGACGACGCAATCCACACGATGAGCAGTTCCAGGCACATTCTCCCTTTGCGGTGGCGCGCTTACATGCGGCACCCAAAGGTGCGCACGGCCGTGATTTCTGCTTTTTGGACAGTCGTCGTCGCTTATTTTGTTTTTACCAGTCTCATTCTCGTCACGCGCTGGTATCTTCTGCCGCAAGTCAACCGCTTCAAGGAGCCCATTGCGCAGGCCGTCGGAACGGCTGTCGGCGGCAGCGTGCAGATTGGTTCAATCGTCCCGCACTGGGATGCCTTCTGGCCAAGACTTTCGTTAAGAAACGTTACCCTGAGCAAACCCGACACTGCCACAGGAAATGTCATCGTTTTGCGACTTCCTGAGGTTGAAGCCACGATCTACTGGCGCAGCCTTCTGGGCGAAGTTCGATTCAGAGATCTTGTCATCGCCGATGCAAGGCTCACCGTGCGCAAGCTCTCTCAATACGTCTACGATGTGGCGGGCTTTACAATCGATCTCACGCCCAAGGCAGAAAACGAACAAGGCTCAAAGCAGACATCTGCAGACTCCGGCTTTCTGTCTTGGCTCTTGAAGCAGCATCGGCTGAGCATCATCGACTCGTCGGTCGAGTACATCGACACGCTCAGCCCGCACTCAAGTCGTTCACGACTGGAAAAAATCGACTTTACCTTCGAAAACAGGCCGACCGACTATGCCGTGGGCCTGCAGGCCGTGCTTGACGCGCCGGGACGCAATACGATTGACCTGAGAGCTCAGTTCACCACGCCGCTTTTTGAGCAATCCGACTGGCGGCAGTGGCAGGGTCAGCTTTATTTTGCCGCCAGCCAGCTTGATTTTGCCAAGCTGCTGTCGCCTTCGGATCTGCTCTCGAAATTTGTCTCCAGCGGCATCGGCAGCTCACGCACCTGGATTGACTTTGCCAACGCCAGACCGGTGAGCATCACCAGCGATCTGGCGCTGCACGAGCTGACGCTTCAGCTCTCCGATGAAGTAGAGCCTCTGCACATGAACCGGCTCTCGGCAAGAGTCATCGAACAGCTCGAAGGAGACAACCTCACGATTGAGGCGCACAACCTTGTCTACGAACTCGCCGACGGGACGCGCAGCCGTACGCCGCGCATCGGCATGCGCGTGCTGCTTGCGCCGGGCAAGCTTGATACGCGCACGGCTTATCTGCGTTTTGCTCAAATCGATCTGGAAACAATCCGAAAGCTCCTGCCGAGCATTCCGCTGCCGGCTGCCGCCGCGCAGCTCATCGCCGAGCGCGCGCCTTCGGGAAAACTCATTGAAACCGCCGTCAATTGGCGCGGCCCGGCCCGCAACCCTGCAGATTGGTCGATTTCTTCTGATTTCTCAGGAATCACGATTGAAGCCGTCGCGGCAAACCCCGCAAACGGACGCTCCATGACGCCCGGGGTGCGCAACTTCAGCGGCAATTTCCAAGCCTCCAACGACGGCGGCCGCATCAGCCTCAACACCACCAACGGTTCGCTCACGTTCCCAGGCATTTTCGAGCATCCGACCATTGAAGCCGGCGCACTGACGGGCGACGTATACTGGACGCGGCAAAACGGGCAGCCCATCGTGACCTTCGAGCGCATCCATGTGGTCAATGCCGACGCCGACGTTTCGGCTCAGGGCACCTGGCGCGCAGATCCTGCGGCCGGCCCGTCAGGCGTTGCCGACATCACGGGCACCATTGCCCGCGCGCAGGCTGCATCCGTTTGGAAATACATGCCCCTGGTCATCGGCAAGCCTGTGCGCGACTGGCTTCAAAACGGCCTTGTCTCGGGCACGGCGCAAAACGGCACGTTTGAAATTCGAGGTCCGTTCAAAGGCTTTCCCTGGGTCAAAGACCCTAAGAGCGGCCGCTTTTACGTAGGCGCCGACGTCGTCAATGCCGCCATCGACTATGTGCCCGACCGCGTCTCAAAGAAAAAGGGCGCCCTTTGGCCTCTTCTGACCGACATCAACGGCCGCATTGCCTTTGAGGGGCTGTCAATGCGCGTTGAAGCCGACCGCGCAAAGACTTTCGGAGTCGACGTCGGAAAAACGACTGCCGTCATCGCCAACCTAGCGGGCGGCAGCAGCACGCTGCTTGACATTGACGGCGACGCTCAAGGCAGTCTGCAGCGGATGTTTGACTACGTTGAGGCGAGCCCTGTCGGAGGCTTCATCGGACATGCCTTCAAATCGACGCGGGCCGAAGGCGAAGCTCAACTTTCTCTCGCACTCGACATTCCTCTGCTGCACGCCAAGGACACGCGCGTATCGGGCGCCGTGACGATGTCGGGCAATCACGTCGAGATGCCCCGCCCCATTCCGCCGCTGGCGGAAGTGCAGGGAACGGTGCGCTTCAATGAAAAAGGAGCCTCGGCGCAGCGCGTGCTCGCCAAACCTTTCGGCAAGGAGGATTCAACGGTCAACGTCATTACTGCACAAGACGGCACGATTTCCGTAACGGCATCAGGCAGCATTGACGTCGCCGACATCGGCTGGTTTGCCGACACGCCCATCGTCCGGACGCTCTTAAAGCATGCCTCCGGCACGACGCCCTACCTTGCCACGGTCGCAGTCTCCCGCAAAAAGGGAGTGACCGTCACGGCGCAAACGCCGCTCACGGGCGTTTCAATCAATCTGCCGGAACCTCTCAAAAAGTCGGCCGAGCAGCGCTGGCCCGTTCGCTTTTCTTCGACGCCCGTTGCAATTGCAGGCGAAACGGGCACCATGCTCTCGGTCGATGCCGGCAACAAGTTCGACGTGCTGCTGCAGCTTCCATTCGGAGAAAATTCCAAGCTTGCGGTACGCGGCGCCATCGGCATCGGCACGCAGCTCGGACTGCCCGCCGAAAACTTTTCTCTTGCCGTCAAGGCCGGCCGCGTTGCGCTGCCGCAGTGGAGCGATCACTTTGCTTCCATCATTGAGGCCGCCGTACCGCAGCCCAAATCAGCAGAATCTGCAGCAGCAGACGGCGACCCCGCCGAAGCCGTTGCCAGCGTGCTCGCAGAGGTCAACCTGGACATTGCAGAGGCCGTCTTTACGGACTTGAGCCTCAAAGGGCTTAAGGCCAATTACCGGCATCAGCATGACAATTGGGCTCTCGACATCGACTCGGACCGCATCTCGGGCGCCATTCGCTACGACAACTCGCAGCAGGGACTGCTTGCACTGGACATGCAGCGGCTCAACATATCGGAAGGCGCCGCACACATGCTGCGCCGCTTCATCGAAGGCAAACCCATCGATGAGAAGAACTCGAGCAGGAACAAAACCCAGGCGAGCGCCTCGGCCGCTCCGCATCCCCGGCACTTGCCGCGCATTTCAGCCCGCATCGGATCTCTGAGCTACGACAACTTCAATCTTGGCAGCGCGCAGTTTGAAACTTCAGTCAACCGCAAAGGCGCCGCCGAAGGGCTCTCCATCGACAAATGCATCCTCACTTCGCCTTCTGGCCGTCTGACGGCCTCCGGCTCCTGGACGCGCAGTCTGGCGCGCGGAGCGTCCGATCAAACGGCAATCAACGCAAGCTGGGACATCAAAAACGCTGGAAATCTGCTTGACGAACTCGGCATTCCCGGCGTCATTGAAGGCGCTGACGGAATGCTCAAAGCCAATCTGAGCTACGCCGGCTCGCCCTGGAGTCCGCAGCTTGAAACGCTCTCGGGCGATCTTGCCGTCGACTTCTCCAAAGGCTCCTTCATGCAGGTTGACACGGGCCCGGGCGGCGCGCTTTTGTCGCTGCTGTCGTTTCAGTCGCTCTTAAAGCGTCTGACGCTGGATTTCACGGACCTTGTGCAGCAAGGCTTTTCCTTTGACCGCTTTACCGGAAGCGCAACCATTGCTGCAGGCGTCAGCACGACGGACAACACCAAGATCGTCGGCAGCCAAGCCACGGTGCTTCTGTCGGGCAAGGCCGACTTCTACTCTCAAAAGCTCAACACGCACGCCGTCGTGCTGCCCGACATCAACGCAGGCAACGCAAGTCTTGCTTTGGCCTTCGTCAACCCGGCCGTAGGAATTGGAACATTTCTTGCGCAGCTTTTGCTTCGCAATCCGCTCAGCCAGATGTTCAAAGTCGAGTACGACATCACCGGCTCCTTCGACAATCCCGTCATCACCAAAACAAGCGCCCCCGAGGGCAAGCTTCAGCGCGAGCCTTCCAACAATTAAGGCAGGCGGCAAAACAAAACCCGGCCGCAAAGAATTTCGACCGGGTCCGTTGATCATGCTGCGTCAGCACCAGCTTTTGGCTATTTCTGCCTGTCATGCTCCTGCAGATAAGGCCAGGCGGCCGCCATGTACACGCACATGGAATAGATCGTCAACACCGCCGCAATATAGATCATGACCGTGCCGATCAGAGCAATCGGCAGACCAAAGAGCGGATCGTAGTACAAGAGCATGGGAATGGCGACCATCTGCGCAATCGCTTTGATCTTGCCGAACCAATTGACCTTGACGCTTGCCGAGGCGCCGATCTTTGACATCCACTCACGCAGAGCCGTAACAGCAATTTCTCGCCCTACGATGATGAGCGCAATGATCATGTCTACGCGGTCAAAAGCAAGCAAAACGACAATGGCCGAGCAAACGACAAGCTTGTCGGCGACGGTGTCGAGAAACGCGCCCAGGCTCGTGACCATGTTGTAGCGACGCGCAATCCAGCCGTCCAAAGCGTCGGTAATGGCCGCAATCGCAAACATCACACACGACAGCAAATTCTTCATGTGCGGCGAACACAGAGCATCAGGCACATAAAAAACCCCGATAATGAGCGGAATGAACGCAATGCGCGCCCAAGTTAATATCATCGGGATATTGATCCTCTTGTCAGACACCTTCTGCTCCATGTAGCTGCGTATAAATCTTTTGCGCCAATGCGCGGGAAATCCCGCTAATTTTAGCGATATCTTCAACGCTCGCGTTTTTCAATCCCTTCAATCCGCCAAAATGCGTCAAGAGCTTCTGCCGCCGCTTTGGTCCGATGCCCTCGATGTCTTCGACGCGGCTTGACTGGCGCGCGCGACTGCGCTTGGCGCGCATGCCTGTGATGGCAAAACGGTGCGCCTCATCGCGAATCATCGCCACCAGCATCAGCGCCGGGCTCTGTTCTCCCAGCTCCAGAGGTTCGCGGCCATCGGCAAAGACGAGCGTTTCAAGTCCTGTTTTTCTGCCTTCACCCTTGGCAACGCCCACAATCACGGAGATGTCAAGCCCCAGATCATGAAACACGTCGCGAGCCATGTGCACTTGGCCGCGACCGCCGTCAACAAGCACCAGCGTGGGAAGCTTTGCCTCGCCTCGAGACACGGGAGCGTAGCGGCGCTCGAGCACCTGCCGCATTGCGGCATAGTCGTCGCCCGGCGCAACGCCCTCGATGTTGAAGCGCCTGTAGCGCGAAGAATTCATTCGCTCGCCCTCAAAAACGACGCAGGAAGCCTGCGTCGCCTCGCCGGCAGTATGCGAAATGTCAAAGCACTCGATGCGCAGAGCGTCCCGCTCCTCGTCGTCGAGTTCAAGACCGAGCACGCTGATCAGATCATCAATGCGGCGTCTGCCTACGGCCTGCTCAGCGATGCGCCGGGCAAGCGCAAGCGCGGCCCCCTGCTCAGCCATCTCTAGCCACTTGCGGCGGGCAAGCTGCGGCTCATGCACGATCGTCACGCGCCGTGCGGCAAGCGTGCTTATCTCGCGCGCGACGGCAGCCGGATCCTCACAGGCCTGCGCAATCACCACGGACGGCGCAGGCACGTTGGAGTAGTGATGCAGCACAAACGCTTCAAAAATCTCGCCTTCGCTTACTTCTTCGTTTGCCGCGCGGCCCAAATCCGGAAAATAAGCGTGATCGCCCAGATGTCTGCCGCCCCTGACGACGGCCAGGTTCACGCAGGCAACTCCCTCCTTTTGGAGCACTGCAATGATATCGGCATCAGTGTCCGCACCGGTTGTCTCTACGACCTGCTGGTGCATGACGTCGCTCAGAAGGGCAATGCGGTCTCTGAGCACTGCCGCCTCTTCGTAGTGCAGCTTTTGGGCCGCGCGCATCATGGCCTCGCGCAGACCATTCATGATTTCATCGGTCTGTCCCTTAAGAAAGCGGCAGGCATCGTCGACATCGCTTTTATAGGCCGCAGCATCAACAGCACCCACGCAAGGCGCCGAGCATCGCCCCATCTGCCCCATCAGGCAGGGACGGGAGCGATTCCTAAAGACTGCATCTTCACATGTGCGCAGGCGAAACACCTTTTGCAGCACGCCGATTGCCTCGCGTACGGCCGAACCATTGGGATACGGACCGAAGAAGCGATTTTTACGGTCAACCGCCCCGCGGTAGTAGCACACTCGAGGGAAATCCTCTGCCGTAATTTTGAGGTAGGGGTAGCTCTTGTCGTCCCGAAAAAGAATGTTGTACTTCGGATTGAGCGTCTTGATGAGATTATTCTCAAGCAGCAAAGCTTCCGCCTCGCTGCTGACGACCGTTGTTTCAAGCCGTGCTATCTTCTGCACCATCAGCGCGATCCGCGGGCTGTTTCCCGTCTTTCTGAAATACTGCGAGACGCGCCGGCGCAGATTCTTGGCCTTGCCGACGTACAGACACGTTCCTGCCTCATCAAAGTAGCGGTAGACTCCGGGCAGGCTCGGCAATCCAGCCAAAGCCTGCTTATGGTTTTCGGCGCTGATTTCAATCATGAGCAAAAAATAATTTGAGCTGCAAAGGCGCCCTCTCTTAAGAGCCAGCGCTTGTGCTGCGGCACTCTAGCGCAGACACTGGCCTCTTGCTTGCAAGGGAGCGGGATGCATGCGCTCCTTTTTTCAGGATCATATGTACAACTGCGACATGTTCTGCCGCGTCATCGACAATTTCGGCGACGCCGGCATCGCCTGGAGACTTGCGAAAAGCCTCGCGACGGAAAAACACTGGCGCGTGCGCCTAATCATAGACGATGCGGCAACGCTCGCGGCGATGGTGCCGCAGGTTGATGCCTGCGCCGCCGTGCAGAATGTTCAAGGCATAGACATTGCACGCTGGGATGAGGATTTTGAGAGCCCAGCCGCCGACATCGTCATCGAGCTATTTTCCTGCTTTCTTCCTGCGCAGTATGAAGAGGCCATCGCCCAAGCTCTTCTGACGCGGCGCGTGGCCGTGGCTGCGCTTGACTACCTCACGGCGGAAGCCTATGCCGAAGAGTCCAACGGACTGGCAAGTCCGCACCCGCGCTACGGCTACCACAAAACGTTTCTTTTTCCCGGGTTTTCGGAAAAAACGTGCGGCGTCATCTATGAGGCCGGACTCAATGAAAAATTTGAAGCCTTCGTCGCCCAAGGCGGTCCCAAGCGCGTTCTCGAATCCCTCGGATGCGAATGCGGCCAGTGCCTGACGCTTTACTTTTTCACCTACCCGCAGATGCCTGTGGCAGCCTTTGCCAGAGACATTGCCGCCGACCCCAGGCCGCTGCAGATTCTGGCCGCCCCCGGAAAGGCAAGCGACATGCTTGCCGATGAGCTCGAAAAGCTCCATGCGCCGCACGTTCGTCTTGTGCGCGCTCCGATGGTGCCGCAGGAACATTTCGATGAGATTCTGCTTAGCGTTGACGCTGCGCTCGTGCGCGGCGAAGACAGTACGATGCGCGCGCAGCTCGCAGGCGTACCGTTGATTTGGACGCTTTATCCGCAAAAAGACGACATTCAGCTCGACAAGCTTGCCGCCTTTGCCGGCCTTTACGCAAAAACGCTTCATCCGCAGGCCGCGCAAGCATGGACGAATCTGGAAAACAGACTCAATCTAAGCACTTCTCAGGAAACGGGCTGGAGTGCATGGCGAGACCATTTCACGGACATGCAGCAAGGTGCAAAGCTTTGGCGCAAAACGCTTTTTTCACAGTCGAGCCTCACTGAGCGGATTGCACAAACACTTGAGAAACAGCTAAAATATTGAGCTAAATTTTTTTCGACTGACCGGACGAGCACATGCGCGCGGCCGCGTCATCCAAATTATTTGACTTTTACGTTTAAAGGATAAAAAACGATGAAAACCGCGCAAGAACTGCGTGCCGGCAATGTGTTCATGGTCGGCAAGGATCCGATGGTTGTTCTCAAGGCCGAATACTCCAAGGGCGGCCGCGGCGCTTCCACCGTCAAGATGAAGATGAAGAACCTGCTCAACGGCGCCGTCACCGAAACCGTCTACCGTGCCGACGACAAGTTCGAAGACATCATCCTCGAACGCAAGGAAGTGACCTACTCGTACTTCGCCGATCCGCACTATGTCTGGATGGACGAAGAATACAACCAGTACGAAGTCGACGAAGATACGATGGAAGAAGCCAAGAAGTATCTCCAGGAAGACCTCACCGCTGAAGCCGTCTTCTACGAAGGCCGCGTGATCGGCATTGAACTGCCCACGATGCTCGTTCGCGAAGTCGTCTACACCGAGCCCGCCGTCAAGGGCGACACCTCGGGCAAGGTGATGAAGCCTGCTCGTCTGGCCACCGGCTTTACGCTTGATGTTCCGGCCTTCGTGAACACGGGCGACAAGATTGAAATCGACACCCGCACCAACGAGTACCGCAGCCGCATCAAGTAATCGGCTTGCCGTCTACAGCGGATTCCAAAAAGCTTCGCGAGATTTCGCGAAGCTTTTTTTGTTCCTCTAAAAAAACTGCTGGAAATGACGCCGCAGGCTTGCTCCTTGGGACGAGAACTCCCAGCAACTCCAAAAAGCTGCTGGGCGCCCGGGCGTTTTTGACTTGCGCAATCAAGCGCAGCGCTGTTTTCTATCTGGATCTCAACGAAGCGGCCGTCTCCATTCTGGTAGGCTGCTCTTCGAGAGCCGGCTATCGAGTTTGACGAGCGCCTCATCCTTTTTGTTGGTTATGGCAAGCGCCAAAAAGCATTTGCGCCGCCAAGGCCGCCTGATGCTTCTTCCGCACAAAGCGTCCTAACCATTCAAAAGCACGTCAAGACGACACCTTCTTCATCTTGTCGGCAACAAAGGCCAGCAGCATTTCCCTGCTTTTTTCCTCTCCTGCAAAGCGAATCATGATGCGCGTCTGATCGAGTTTTTCGGGATAGGTGATCTTTTCGATGCGCCCGAGCCCGAAACGCTCGTGCTCAACGGCATCGCCCACCGTAAAGCCAAGCACCGAAACCGCCTTAGCCTTTTTGATGCTGCCCAAACCGCTTTGAGTCTGACGCACTTCTCCGAGATAATCGCTTGCCTTGCGCACCCCTGCCTTCTTCCAGGCATCCGAAGAAAGGCTCGCAGCCGATGCCCCAGTGGGCGGCTTGCGGTAGCCGCCGCTGCGTCCTGACGATGCGTACGAAGACGTATTCCAGCCCGAGGAACGTTTCTGAGCATAGCCGGAATTTTCCGACCACTGCCTGCCGTATCCGTAGTTGGCCGCATAGGCGCGTGCTCTGGCTTCGTCTCTGAAGGAGCCTGCTTTGGGCGCCGGATTGAGCTCTCGGATATGCTCAGAGGGGATCTCATCGATAAAGCGCGACTTGTCGTTGCAGCGCAGGTCGCCATACATCTGTCTTTGAGCGCACCAACTGATGCGCAGCTTGCGCCGCGCCCGCGTCATCGCCACATACATCAGCCGCCGCTCTTCGCTGATCGCCTTTGCCTCATCCTCATCGGGACGCGCCGAGTGCGGAAAGATTCCTTCCTCAACGCCGATCAGATAGACGTGGTGAAACTCAAGTCCTTTGGAAGCATGCACGGTCATCAGCTGTACGGCATCGGGCTGCTCGGAACCTTCGTTCTTGTCATCGGCCTCGAGCACTGCCTGAGAGAGAAACCCCTCGAGCGGCGTCATGGCGCCGCCTTCGAGCACGTCAAAAGCCGGAGCGTTCTCGTCTATATCGTTGTCTTCGTAATAGCCCGAAGCGGCGTTGACGATTTCGCCTAAATTTTCCAAGCGAATATCCTTGTCTTTCTGTGCTTCATAGTAGGCCTGAAGCCCGGACATTTCGATGACGACCTTGATCGTGTCGGCCAGCGCAAGGCCTTCACAGGCTTCCCGCATGCGGGCAATGAGCGCCGTGAAGTTCTGCGTGCGCGACAAAGCCTTGTCTTCGCCGCAGGCTGAAATCGTCTCCCAAAGCGTACGTCCGCTGGCTCGCGCCGATTCAAGCGCACGCTCAAGCGACGTGGCGCCGATTCCCCGGGGCGGATGGTTGATGACGCGCATCACGCTGGTGTCGTCAGGGTTGCTCATCACGCGCAGATACGCAGTAACGTCTTTGACCTCGGCGCGATCAAAAAAGCGCAGCCCGCCGTAGATGCGGTATGGAATCGAATTGGCAATGAGATACTGCTCGATGAGGCGCGACTGGCTGTTGTTGCGATAGAGCACGGCAATGTCTCTGTATTTCAGAGACGAACTCAATGCCGATCGCGTCAGCGTCAGAATGTCCTGCGTGATGCTGCGGGCTTCGTCACGATCAGACTGCGCGTTGTAGAGATCAATCAGCTCTCCAGAACCCGTATCGGTCCAGAGGTTTTTGCCCATGCGTTCGTCATTGTTCGAAATGACCGCATTGGCCGCATCAAGAATATGCGATGTCGAGCGATAGTTCTGTTCGAGCTTGATGATGCTGCCCACGCCGTAGTCGCGGACGAATTCAGCCATGTTGCCGACGCAGGCGCCTCGAAAAGCATAAATCGACTGATCGTCGTCGCCCACGCAGAAGACGCAGTTCTTATCTACGCCGGGCTTTGAGAGCGCCTTGATCCAGCGGTATTGCAGCACATTGGTGTCTTGAAACTCGTCGACCAAAATGTAGCGAAAGCGCTCGGCGTAATGCTCTCTTAAAAGCGCATTGTGCTCGAGAAGCTCCACGCAGCGCAGCAAAAGTTCGGCGAAATCCACCAGGCCCTCCCGCTGGCATCTGCCTTCATAGGCGCGGTACAGGCCGTAGTTCATCTCGTTTTCTTCGCTCATGACGTCAGAGGCCCTTAGGCCTGCTTCCTTGAAGCGATTGATCGAGGCCTGAAACGACTTCGGGTTGTAGAGCTCGATGTCGATGCCCGCATCTTTCATGATGCGGCGAATCAGTGAGAGCTGGTCGGAAGAATCTATGATCTGAAAGGTTGGCGGAAGGTTCGCTTCCTGCGCATGAAGACGCAAAATCCGGTGGCAGATGCCGTGAAAGGTCCCGATCCACATGCTCTTGATGTCAAAATTGACCATTGACTCAAGACGCGTACGCATCTCGCGAGCGGCCTTATTTGTAAAGGTGACGGCAAGAATCTGCGAAGGCCAGGCCAGCTGCTGGGTCAAAAGCCAGGCAATGCGCGTGGTCAAAACCTTGGTTTTGCCCGAGCCCGCTCCAGCCAGAATGAGCGAATTGACGCTGCCGAGCTCCACGGCCTGCCTTTGCATCGGGTTGAGCGTATTGAGATATTCCGGATTCATAGATTTTTTTCAAATGTCGCCGACATCGGCAAGGTCGGTTGTGCACCAAAAAATGAGTCCCGATTCTAGCCCAAAGCTTGCCCAGCCAAAGAGCTTTCGGCCCGCCTCCTTCTCGGCTGCCAGGCAAAGGCAGGGCGCATGGGAGTACGCGCCAATAGATTTCAGGCAAAAGTCTTATACTTCATGGTTCGGGTCAACATCTTGATCCTCTGGACTCAAATCAACTCTATAAGAAAAGGCGCCACATGCGCGAAACCTACAGCCCACAAGAAATAGAAGCTCAGGTGCAGGACCAATGGCAGAAAGCCGATGCGTACCGCGCTGTTGAGCATGCGGTTGACAAGAACGGCCGCGAAAAACCCAAGTTCTACGTCTGCTCCATGCTGCCCTACCCCTCGGGCAAGCTGCATATGGGCCACGTCAGAAACTACACCCTCAACGACGTGTTGTATCGCTATCGCCGCATGAAGGGCTACAACGTGATGACGCCCATGGGCTGGGACAGCTTTGGTCTGCCCGCCGAAAACGCCGCTATCTCCAAGAAGGTTGCCCCTGCGGCCTGGACCTATCAGAACATCGCCGACATGAAGGAGCAGATGCGCCCGCTCGGCCTTGCCTTTGACTGGTCGCGCGAAGTCACCACCTGCAAGCCTGAGTACTACCGCTGGAATCAGTGGATGTTCCTGAAAATGCTTGAGCGCGGCATTGCCTACCGCAAGACGCAGGTTGTCAACTGGGACCCGGTCGACAAGACGGTTCTCGCCAATGAACAGGTCATCGACGGCCGCGGATGGCGCTCCGGCGCTCTCGTAGAAAAGCGCGAGATCCCCGGCTACTATCTCGGCATCACGCAGTATGCCGAAGAGCTTCTGGCCGATCTCGACAAGCTTCAGGGCTGGCCCGAGCAGGTGCGCCGCATGCAGGAGCACTGGATCGGCAAGAGCGTCGGCGTCAACTTCGGCTTTGCCTATGAAATTGACGGCGAGCAAAAGCGCCTCAATGTCTACACCACCCGTGCCGACACCATCATGGGCGTAACGTTCGTGGCCATTGCCGCCGAACATCCGCTTGCCAAGCGCCTGGCCCAAGGGCGTCCTGATCTGCAGGCCTTCATTGATGAATGCGCCAAAGGCTCGGTCTCCGAGGCCGACATGGCCACGATGGAGAAAAAGGGCGTTGCCACGGGCTTTTACGTCACGCACCCCTTGAACGGCCGCAAGGTTGAAGTCTGGATCGGCAACTACGTGCTCATGAGCTACGGCGAGGGCGCCGTCATGGGCGTGCCCGCTCACGACGAGCGCGACTTTGCCTTTGCCAAGAAATTCGGCATTGAAATCATTCAGGTCTGCCAAGTTGAAGGACAAAGCTTCTCGCCCAATGCCTGGCAGGAGTGGTACGGCGACAAGACGCTCAACCCCTACTGCGTCAATTCCGGCAAGTACGACGGACTGCATTTCCACGAAGCAGTCGATGCCATCGCCGCCGATCTGGAGGCCATGGGCGTCGGACGCAAGCAGACGATGTTCAGACTGCGCGACTGGGGCATCTCGCGCCAGCGCTACTGGGGCACGCCGATTCCCATCATCAACTGCCCGCACTGCGGTCCCGTGCCGGTTCCCGAAAAAGATCTGCCGGTGCTGCTGCCGGAGAATCTCATTCCTGACGGCTCAGGAAATCCGCTCAACAAATGCGAGGAGTTCCTTGCCTGCAAGTGCCCGAAGTGCGGAGCTGACGCTCGCCGCGAAACCGACACGATGGACACCTTTGTGGACAGTTCGTGGTACTACATGCGCTACTGCTCGCCGGATGCCGACAAGGCCATGGTCGATGAGCGCAACGACTACTGGTCCCCGATGGATCAGTACATCGGCGGCATCGAACACGCCGTGCTGCATTTGCTCTATGCCCGCTTCTGGACCAAGGTCATGCGCGATCTCGGCCTGGTGAAGTTCGACGAACCCTTTACGCGGCTCTTTACGCAGGGCATGCTCACGGCTGAGTGCTTCTATCGAGAACTGCCCGACGGACACAAGCGCTGGTACTACCCATCTGAAATCGAAATCGAATACGACGACAAGGGACGTCCGTGCCGCGTCACCTCCAAGGAAGACGGACAGCCCGTTGTATCGGGCGGCATTGAAAAGATGTCCAAGTCCAAGAACAACGTCGTTGAACCGCGCGACATCATCAAGCAGTTCGGTGCTGATACGGCCCGTACGTTCGTCATGTTTGCCGGTCCTCCTGATCAGTCTGCCGCCTGGTCCAATTCCGGCGCCGAGGGCTCCTACCGCTTCCTGCGTCGTCTCTGGAACTGGAGCTTCAACCATCAGGCGGAAATCAAGGGCGCGGCACGCGAAGTTGGTCTCGCCAACGCCTCCAAGGCCGTCAAGGCCCTCGTGCGCGACATTCACCTCACTCTCAAGCAGGCTGAGGCTGACTTCGAGCGCATGCAGTACAACACGGTCGTCTCCGCAGCCATGAAGATGATGAACAGCATCGACGGCTTTGCTGAAACGGGCGACATCGCCAGCGCCGCACGCAAGCATGCCGTTTCGATTCTGATCCGCACGCTCTACCCGGTGGCGCCGCACATCACTTCGGCTCTCTGGGATGAACTAGGCTTTGCCGCTGAAGAAGGCACTGAACTCATTGACGCTCAGTGGCCGCAGCTCAACGAGTCGGCTCTCGAAGTCGACGAGGTGAAATACGTCATTCAGGTCAACGGCAAGCTGCGCGGTCAAATCATGGTTGCCGCTTCGGCTTCGCGCGAAGACATTGAAAAGGCCGTGCTCGCGCATCCCGATGTGGTGCGCTTTGTTGGAGAAGCCACGGTGCGCAAGATCATCGTCGTGCCCAACAAGCTCGTCAACGTCGTTGCGAAGTAAAGCATCCTCGCAGGGCTGCTCGCGAACAAGCAGCCCTAAAAATTGAGCCTAACAGAAAAAGGTTTCCTTTTTTTGTTAGGCTTTTTTTTCATCATGCGGCCAGCAAACCGCAGGCGGCGCTACTGATTGGGCGTCAAAAACTGCGCATCAAGCGCCCCCGTGCGCAGCCGCAGCAGATTGACGCGACAGGCCAGCTGCGCATTGCCTGAGCCGGAGCCAGAACCATAACTTTCAGCAATCCAGCCGCATTCGGAGTCGACAAACTTGTCGAAAGCCTTGTTGGCTTCGGCAAAGGCCCTGACGGCCGTCTTTTTCTTTTGCACGCGGTCGAGTTCGCGGGCATTGTCCATCACGCGGTCCACAACGTCGTCATAGCGCTTTTTAACGGCATCCAGCTCTTTGTTGAGGCAGGCGTGAACCTCGACGCCGTTGTCGGCTTTTTTGTAGCACTCGGCAAGCGCATCGGCCGCAGCAGCCGGAAAAGCGGCACAAGCTGCCGCAATCATGATTGAGCAGGCGGCGCAAGCCGCAGTATGTCGGCGCATGAAAACACTCCTGAAAAAAAATCAATGCAAAATGCTGCGGACAAGCCACATGCCGAACGCCGTCATCGAAAGGCTTCCCAAAAGGTGCACGCCGGCATGCGCAATCGCTCTCACATAGTCGCCAGCCATCAGCATGGCCACGTTTTCAGCTGAAAACGTTGAAAAAGTCGTCAGTCCGCCCAAAAAGCCTGTCACGACAAAAAGCTTCACAAGCGGACTAGCTGAAAGGTGTTCGGAGAAAAAAGCAAGCGCCGCGCCGATCAGAAAGCCGCCGATTAAATTGGCGGCCAGCGTTCCTGCGGGCATCAGCGCCCATTTTGCGTTGAGCGCATAGGAAAGCGCCCAGCGCAAAACGGCTCCGAGCGCCGCTCCGCAGCCGACTGCAGCAACGACCAGCAGAATCGGGCCATCCTTGGTCATGATGCCTCCCAACGCTTGCGGGCCGCCTCATCGCTTTCTCGGGCGTCAACCCAGCGTCCGCCCTCAGCGGTCGTCTCCTTTTTCCAAAAGGGCGCTTGTGTCTTCAACCAGTCCATGATGAATTCACTTGCCTCAAAGGCCTCTCGGCGATGCGTTGAGGTGACGATCGTCAGCACGATCTGCTCTCCTGCAAGAAGCTTTCCCACGCGATGAATGATGACCACATCTTCAATATTCCAGCGTGCTCGAGCCTTTTGAACGATTTCTTCGAGCGCTTTTTGGGTCATGCCGGGATAGTGCTCAAGCTCCATCTCAAGCACGCCGTCGTCGCCTCTGACGATCCCTGTGAAGGTCACGGCAGCACCAGCGTTGGACTCGGGTCTTTTGAGCGCTGCAAGCTCCCGAGACACGTCGAAATCTTCGTGCCCCACACGAATTTTCGTTATTGCCTGCACCACGCCTCTAGCCTCCTGTCACCGGCGGAAAAAATGCCGTTTCGGCTCCTTCAGGCACGACGACGTCGTCGGCAGCCATCACGCCGTCGACAGCCGCACGGATGCGGCGCACCTTCTCAAAAGCCTCGCCGTGCAGCTGAGCGCACGCTTGGCGAACTTCCGCCACCGTAGGCGCTGCAGCAGCGACCTCGACGAGCTCTTCACTGAGGCCGACTTCTTCGCGCAGCATCGCGAAATACTTCACTTTTACTTTCACAGAAACAAGTCTCCGAACGGATAATAGGTCACCAGATCTCCTCGGCTGACGAGTCCCCCTGCAGGAATGTCGACCAGTCCGTCAGCCCATGCGCAGCTTGTGAGCACTTGGGAATTCTGCGTATGGTAAATATCCAAGCCTCCCGATTCGTTGCGCCTGACGCGAACGAACTCTTCTCGCGGGCACGGCTTGGTGCGCTCGAAGTCCGCGCGCATCTTCATGGGAAGCGCCTTGACGCGGCTTCTGCCCTGACATTTGAGGATGTAGGGGCGCGCAAGCATCAAAAACGTCACAAAGCTCGAGACGGGATTGCCGGGCAGTCCGATGAAGGGCTTGCCGCAGACTTCTCCGAGCGCAAAGGGCTTGCCGGGCTTGAGGGCGATGCGCCACATTTCAATATGGCCGAGCTTTTCGACAGCGGGCTTAATGTGGTCTTCTTCGCCGACGCTCATGCCGCCCGAAGTGATGATGACGTCGGCCGTCTGAGCCGCGCGCGACAATGCCTCAGTCGTTGCCTCAAGAGAATCGGGCACCGTCCCCAAGTCGTAGACCTCGCAGTCAAGGCGACGCAAAAGCGCACGAATCGTATAGCGATTGGAGTTGTAGATGCCGCCTTCTCCCAATGGTTCGCCAGGAGCGACAAGTTCACTGCCCGAAAAAAACACCCCTACGCGCAGATGCTTGAAAACAGTGACATAACCGACGCCCACGCTGGCAATGAGCCCCAAAAGTGCGGGCGTAAGCAGCTCTCCCGCATGCGCGGCCGTAGTGCCTGCAGCAATATCGCTGGCAGTCTTTCTAACCCAGACGCCGCTCGGGGCTGGAGCACTGAAAACGACATCTTCGCCTTCGAGCTTCACATACTCCTGCGCGACAACGGCATCGGCCCCATCGGGCAGCGGCGCTCCGGTAAAAATGCGCGCGCAGGTCCCCGGCTCAAGCATCGTGCCCTTGCTGCCGGCAGGAATTCTCTGAGAAACAGACAGCCGGACAGGCGCCTCAGCGCAAGCGCTCTCAAGCTCAGAAGAGCGCACGGCATATCCGTCCATTTGGGAATTGTCCCAGCCAGGGACATTGATGGAGCTGACGACATCCTGCGCAAGCACGCGGCCTTCCGCATACAGAGCAGGAACCGTCTCCGTACGTACGACCGGACGGGCACGCTCGAGCAGAATTTCCAGAGCTTCGTTATAGGTGATCACTGTCGGCCTTCAAAGTAACAACAAAATTAGCAATAGCACCAGGACTGTTGATGTCGAGCTTCGCGATGCCTTCGGGAACTTCCAGATCCGGGTCATCGGTGGCAATCGCCGCTATGCCCGGCATCATCTGAGCTGAATTTTCAAAATCCTTGCGATGCACCAAAATGCGCGGAATGCCTTCTTCGCCCTTGTAGCCTTCGACCAGCACAATGTCGACGGCATCCATGCGCTCGAGGATCTCGGCAAGCGGCACGTTGTGCTCCTCAGTTTCACGCATCAGCGCCCAGCGCTTGCGGCCGGCAAGCACCACTTCGCTGGCGCCAGCCGTCCGAAAGCGCCAGCTGTCCTTGCCGGGACTGTCGAGATCCGTATCGTGATGTGTGCTTTTGACTGCTGAGACAGTGCGCCCGCGGCTCACCAGCCTTGCCAAAACTTTCTCCATGAGTGTTGTCTTGCCCACGCCAGAGGGGCCGATGAATCCGACAGCAAACATTTCAAACTCCTCTTTATTCGGGATCTTTGGAGCATTGCGCCGTTCGATCCTGAATCTTTGCATTCGTCAATTGGAACGATACTCAAGCATTTTAGCGAGGCTTTCCTAGAAACCCTGCTTTTCCAAATATTGATTCAAGTCGCTGAATGTTACCGCGCCGACGGCCGCTGCAAAAGAAAAGCATGCTCCAAGCAGGGCCAGATGCAAACGCTTTTTTGTCAAACGAAAAAATTGCGCATTTGTGTTGAGCGCAGAGCTCACTGCGCTGCCGACTGCTCCTTATAATGAAGTCCATTGACAACCGGCCCTTTGGACCTTTTGGACTTGAATCCCATGAGCTTTTCCCGCCGCAGCCTGCTGACGGCTGCCGCAGTCCTGCCGCTTGCCGGCTGCGGTTTTCGCCTGCGCGGACGCTTTACGCTTCCGTTTGATACGATCTACCTCGACATGAACCGCAATACGCCCTTTACGGCGCGCATTGCGCGTCTGCTTCGAGCCGGCTCCAACGTCGCGATCGTCGAGACGCCCGAGAACGCGCAAGCAGTCATGAAGCTGCTTCGTCAATCGCGCGAGCGCAACATTATTTCCTACAACGCTGACGGCGAAGCACGTGAATATGAGCTCAAGTACGTCGTGCAGTTCCGTCTGAGCACGCCGCGCGGCACGCAGTATCTGCCCGATACCACTCTCGTTGCCGTGCGCGAAATCACCTACGATGACGATGACTATTTAAGCCGCGACAATGAAGAGGCCCGCGTCATCAACGAAATGCAGGCCGATCTTGCTACGCAGATCATCCGACGCATCGAACGCGCGCAGCCTGTGACCGAAGAAGAGCCTCTTTAAGCAGACTCTGCGCATAGATTTCGGCTCTTTTTTGTTGTTTTTCAAGGTATTTTCATTTTTCTTGCGTCATGCGCTTTCAAGATCTTGCAGCAACACTTCAAGGCACGCTTTCGCCTCTGTGGCTTGTCACAGGCGAGGAGCCGCTGCTCATGCTTGAAGCAGTCGACATGATTCGCCAAAAAGCCAGAGCAGAAGGCTGCACGGAGCGAGAAGTGCTCAATGCCTCCGGCACCTGGGACTGGAGCAAGCTTATCGACGCCTGCCAGGCGATGAGTCTTTTTGGCGACAAGAAAATTGTGGAGCTGCGCCTTTCCTCGCCTCGGCCAGGCGTCAAAGGCGCCGACATGCTTGGCCGCGTGCCGCAGATGCCGCTCGAGGGCGTCGTGCTCATCATTAGCGTTGCCTGGGACTGGCAGCTCAAAAGCGCAGCCTGGTTCAAGAAGCTCACGGCGGCCGCTCAGGTCGTTGAGTGCGCTCCGGTTTCCGCCCGCGAGCTTCCCGGATGGTTCAAAGCCCGTCTGGCCAAATGGGGCCTGTCGGCCGACCCAGAAGCTCTTCACATTCTTTCAGAGCGCTGCGAAGGCAACCTTCTGGCCGCCAATCAGGAAGTGCTCAAGCTCTATTACCGTTTCGGAAAAGGCAAAATGGTTCAAGCGGCGGACGTCTCCGAATCCGTCCTTGACGTTTCTCGGTTTGACGTGGACAACCTGCTGGAGGCCATCGTTGCGGGCGACGGTGCGAAAGCCGTGCGCGTCTTGGAAAACCTGCGCGCAAAAGCCGAATCAATTCCTGCCTTTCTTTGGGCCATTGCCGAAGAGCTTCGTGCGGCCGCCCGCGTACGCGCCCTGATGGATGCAGGCGTTTCCAAAAGTTCCGCTCTCGCACAGCTGCGCATTTACCCCGAAGCAAGAAGGCGCCGCGCAGGTCTGGCCGCCTCGCGCATGAGTTCACGCAAGCTTGCAAGCGCGCTGATGCTTGCCGCCGACATCGACAAGATTTCCAAAGGGCTCGTCGTTGCCGACCGTGATGCCGATCCCTGGATCGAGTTGGCAAGCCTTGCAAGCTTTCTGGCTCGCTGATACTCTGTCAGAACATCGTCAAAGACGCGCCTTCCCCGCAGAAGGATGTCTTGAATTGTTTTCTTCATGTCGACGACTTTCGCATTATGACCAACGAAACCAAGCACAGCCTCATGCTGGAGGTCGGCCAGCGAGCCCGAAAAGCCGCTCGTGCGCTTGCCCGCGCTCAAAGCTCTGCAAAAAATCAGGCGCTCATGACGCTTGCCCGCAAGATCCGCCAACAGCATGCTGCCGTCGCCGCAGCCAATGCGCTTGATCTCGAAAAGGCGCGCGAGCACAACTACCCCGAGAGCTTCATCGACCGTCTCACGGTCAGCAGCAAGGTTCTGGAAACGATGGCAGCCGGCTGCGAACAGATTGCTCAGCTGCCTGATCCTGTCGGCGAAATCTCCGACATGCACGTTCAGCCCTCGGGCATCAGAGTCGGCCGCATGCGCGTGCCGCTCGGCGTTTTAGGCATCATCTACGAGTCGCGCCCCAATGTAACGGTAGACGCGGCCGCACTTGCCGTGAAATCAGGCAATGCAGCAATTTTGCGCGGCGGCTCGGAAGCCTTTGAAACAAACCGAATTTTGGGGCAGATGGTGCGCGAGGCGCTCTCTGAATCCGGACTGCCCAAAGACGCCGTGCAGACGGCCCCTGTAGCCGACCGCGACTTTGTCGGAGAAATGATCCGTGCTCGCGGACTCATCGACGTCATCATCCCTCGCGGGGGCAAGAGTCTCATCGCCCGGCTCAAAAACGAAAGCCTCATCGAGATGATCCATCACCTCGACGGCATCTGCCACACTTATGTGGATGCTGACGCAGACCTCGACATGGCCGTCAGCGTCGTTGACAATGCCAAAACGCAGCGCTATTCGCCTTGCAACGCAACTGAAACGCTGCTCGTGCACGAAGCCGTGCTCGAATCGTTTTTGCCGCGCATCGGCACCGTTTTTCAAGAAAAGGGCGTGGAGATGCGCTGCGACGCGAAGTCTCTTGCCGTACTCGATGCTGCCGGCATTGCGGCTGTCGAGGCCGCGCAGCAAGACTGGGACACCGAGTACAATGCGCCCGTCATTTCCATAGCCTCCGTCGAAAGCCTTGATGCGGCCATCGACTTCATCGCAGAACACGGCTCAAACCACACCGATGCCATCATCACAAATGATTTGACGGCCGCAGAGCGCTTTCTGCGGGAAGTCGACTCGGGCAGCGTCATGGTCAACTGCTCGACGCGTCTGGCCGACGGCTTTGAATACGGCCTCGGAGCAGAAATCGGCATCAGCACAGGCAAGCTTCACGCCCGCGGCCCCGTGGGACTTGAGGGCCTGACGAGCCTGAAGTACATTGTGCTCGGCCACGGCGAAGGCAGACGCTAGAGGCAAAAAACCTCATTTGCCGGCACGCACGGGCGTTCCCTGAGCGCACTTCCGGCAGCTGACATTGAATATTGAACGATACACACGCAGGACTTGGCATGGCCAGAAAAACTTCTTTTTACGCAATTTGCCCGCTTGGACTTGAAGAGCTGCTCGCGCAGGAACTCAAAGCATGTGCAGCCACAGAAATCAAGACCGCCCGCGGCGGCGTCTTCTTTGCCGGTAGCCAGGCCTGCGCCATGCGCGCATGTCTGAACTCAAGGCTTGCGAGCCGCATCTTGATGCGCCTGGCAAGCTCGGACTACTACGACGAAGAAGACATCTACAACTTTGCCTGCCGCACCAAATGGGAAGAACACTTCGGGCCAGAGAAAAGCATCCGCATCGACATCAATGCGCATCGCTCGCCCCTTAGAAGCCTTGACTTCACGCTGCTGCGCATCAAAGACGGCATCTGCGACAGGTTCAATCATTTCATGCAGACGCGCCCTGATGTTGACCGCGTGCACCCGGACGTGCGCATCTTTGCTTTTGTCGATCAGCGCTACTGCACGTTTTACCTTGACATGTGCGGCGAGGCGCTCTTTAAGCGCGGCTGGCGCCGCGACAAGGGCGAAGCGCCTCTTAAGGAAAATCTTGCCAGCGGCCTTCTCATGCTCGCCGGCTGGCAGCCCGAAAGCCCCCTGCTTGACCCCTTCTGCGGCTCGGGCACGATCGCCATTGAAGCGGCCTGTGCGGCCTGCGGCATGGCGCCGGGCTTAAATCGAAAATTCCTATTTCAGAATTTTTCCGATTTCGAGCGCGACCTGTGGGAAGAAATCCTCGACGATGCACGCGCCGGCGTCAATCGCCACGCCAAAGTCTCGATTCATGCCAGCGACATCAGCTCGATTGTTGTCGAAAAAGCAATTGAAAATGCCAAAGCCGCGGGACTCGGAGCTCTTCTCGAAGATGGACGCCTTGTCTTTGAGCGATGCGACGCACGCGAAGTCAAAGCGCCTGCATCAAGCGGACTTCTCATCGCCAATCCCCCCTACGGCGAGCAGTCCAACCCCAAGAGCGCCTCTGTGGCCTCGATGATGAAAAACGTTTCGGACAATCTCAAGCACAATTTTGCAGGCTGGAGCGCCTGGCTGCTCACAAGCGACCGCAGTCTTCCTCGCCAAATGAGACTATCGGAATCTCGAAAGATTCCTCTTTTCAACGGCCCTCTGGAATGCCGCTTCTTCAAGTTTGAGATGGTAAGCGGAAGCTTTCGCCAAAAGAACAACCAACAGGATGCGTAGAAAACCGGCGGCAAATGCAAATATCTCAATTTTTCTCTTGGGATGATTTGCAATTTGCCGGCAATATCGATAAAATGCCGAGCTCTACAAAGCCTCGCGTCCCTATCGTCTAGAGGCCTAGGACATGACCCTCTCACGGTTAGAACTGGGGTTCGAATCCCCATAGGGACGCCACAACACCACTTCCCGCAATCCCTTGATTGGCGGGATTTTTTGTATCCACCGCTCAGAAAGCCCCTTGTTTTAAGGCCTTTTCGCACTTCAGCTTCTTTCTCTTTCTTTCGTAAATTTTTTCTTTAGTTCGATAAAATCGCTGTCAGCATTGGTGACAAAATTGGTGACAGCCAGTTTGTCACCAAGAAAAAGAAGGAGAAAACGGTGAAGCAAAGCGATGTCATGACCTTGCCTGACGGACTGCACCGGATTGAACCCGGCCTGTACTTGCGCGTGCGGGAGGGAGGAAAGTTTCGCAACTGGGTGTTGAAGATTCAAGTCAAGGGCAAGTCCATTCAAAAGATGATCGGCTCGGCGCGAAAGCTGAGCATTCTTCAGGCAAAAGAGCAGGCAAAAATCTTGCGAGGAAAAGCTTTGAGCGGACAGAGCTTGAGCGAAAAAGTGGAACAGGAAGATTCGCACCTTTTCAAAGACATCTATGCTCAGGCAATCGAAACTCGTCAGAAAGTCGGCCAGTGGAAAAATGACAAAACACTTCACCAGTGGCACATGACAATCGAAACCTACGCTTTGCCGAAGCTGGGCAAAAAAGATGTTGCAGACATTACCCGCGACGACGTTCTCAGCGTGCTTGTTCCCCTCTGGCAGACAAAGACTCAAACGGCAAAAAAACTTCGACAGCGTTTAGAAGTTGTCTTTGACTTTTGTCTTCGTCGAGGCTGGAGAACAGCAGAGAATCCGGCCAGATGGAGAGCCGGACTGGAATTTGATTTGCCTAGCCCACAGCGCGTCCGAGAAGTTGTCCATCATGAAGCGCCAACGCTTGAGGAATTGCAAAACGCCGTCCCTCGATTGATGAATTCCATCAGCGGAAAAATGATCCTTTTCGGAATCCTCACGGGACGCCACAACGCTCAAGCTGCCGCAAGGCGGCTTTTTTGTTGCTCAGAAACAGGCAACGAAAAAATCCCCGCCGGGACAAGAATCTTGCCGCACGGCAGGGACATGCAAAGCAGCCTTTCTGGCAAAAGGACGCGCTTGAATTAAAGCACGGGGCCTTCCATGTAGAGCTCAAGCTGCTCAGCGTAGTCGAGCGTCTCCATCTTGGTCATTGAACCAGAGGCAACCTCAAGCAGATGCGCAAGCAATCTGTCGCCTTCCTTTTCAATCGACTCGGCTCTCGTCATGATGCCCGAGGAGTCGAAGTCAAAGTTGTCCGGCGAGCGCGAGTAGGCCTGCGCGTTGCCCGTCACATACAGGAACGGAGAAACGACGGTCGGGTTGATGGCCGGCATCATCGGATACTGCGGCATGGCGCCGCCGCCCATCTGATAGATCACGATGGCTGCACCGCAGGCGGTAAAGCAAAGCGGCAGCGACAGCGACGACATCCAAGAGTCGACGAAGTACAAGCCGTGTCCATTCGGGCGCTCGGCATACTTGAGCACGCCTTCGATCGGCGCATGGCCGCTCTTGGCAATGGCGCCGAGCGACTTTTCTTCGAGCGTTGAAATGCCCGCGGCAATGTTGGCCGGAATCGGATTGATTTCACGAATGTCTTCGCCCGTGGATTTCGCCTTGTCTTCCCAGTGCTGTGCAGCATCCAAAATAGCCTTGGCAACTTCAGGCGTGCGTGCGCGAGCGGCAACCAAGTCTTCCGCACCGATGATCTCAGTCGTTTCCGAGAAGAACGCCGTACCGCCGGCTTCAACCACGCGGTCAAAGGCCGCACCCACGCACGGGTTGCCGGCAATGCCCGAGGTCGCATCCGAAGTGCCGCACTTGACGCCAAGCGTCAAGGACGACAGCGGGCAGGGACTGCGACGGAAGTTTGAAACCTCAAGCAGAACTTCACGCGTCATCTTGAGCGTTTCGCCCAACACGCCGTAGCTGCCGCCGGATTCCGTCAGATACACGATGCGATAAGGCTTGCCGGTCTTCTTGGCCTCAGCCTCGAAACGATCTGCTCCCATGTTCTTATAGGCGCTTGCCGTCGCAGGCTTTGTTGCAAGAAGCACAATGCCGCCGACGTTGGCATTGTTCATCAGGCCGATCATCGTGCGCACAATCACTTCACGGTCAACTTCCGTGCGGCCCGTTTCAGCCGGAATTTCAAAATGGCGGGTGTTGTTGGTCATCTTCTTGACGCTTGCCGCCACAAAGTTGAGCGAGCGGTTGATCGGCAGCAGCAGCACATAGTTTCTCGCGCCGGCCTGACCATTAGGACGCATATAACCCAAAAATGTATTCATCAGTTTCTCCCTGTGTCTTATTGAGCAAGATCGCCGCGGCCGCGGTTGCCTTCAATGTTGTGCACATGCACCAAATCGCCTGCGGCGATGTCTTCACGGGCACGTCCAATCGGATGGGAGTACTTGATCACCGATGCGCCTTTTGCCATTGCGCGAGCGCAGATCTTGAAGCCGTAGGGAATGTCTTGCGTCGCACGAACCTGACCAGCGGTCTCGCCGTGCAGCACGATCTCAACGTCTTCGCCGGCAGAGATCGCCTGCAGCGCCGTCGCCACGGTATCATCGGCGGTAAGAAGCAGTGCTTTCTTCATTGATGTCCTCCTGAGGGGTTTTCCGCCGGCGCTGAAACTTTGCGTCGGCACGCAAAGGGCGTCCGCACGCCCGCTCGCTTATTGTAGGCTTGTTGCCGAGCACATTGCCGCGCATTGTCTGCAAGCCGCCACTAAGGTTTTCCCACCCAATCAGAGGATAAACAATCAGCAAAGCGGTATTTTTAGTTCAGCCATCAGTCCGCCCTGCGCAAGATTCTGCACTCTGAGCTCCGCTGCATTGAGAATGGCCATGTTGCGGGCTATCGCAAGCCCAAGTCCCGTTCCGCCGAAAGATCGATTGCGGGAACCTTCCACACGATAGTAGGGCTCAAAGATATGCTCCAGACACTCTTGCGGGATGCCCGGACCTCGGTCGCAAACGCACACAAGCGCAGCGCCCTGGCTGATTTTGAGCACCAGCGTAGCTTCACCGGCATACGTACACGCATTGGATATCAAGTTCTCCAGGCAGCGCTTCAGGCACAACGTCCGGGCCGACACCACCAAAGGATCCTTGCTCTGCGGCGTCTCGTCGACAAATTCGACCTTCTTTCCAACATCGGCATAATCATCGGCCAAACTCTGCACAAAAGAGCGCAGATCAATGCGCGTCATTTCCTCCTGGGTTGCAAGACTGCGGGCAAACTGCAGTCCCTGTTCGATGATCGAACGCATGGTGAGCACCGCATCCTGAAGCTTTTCGCGCAGATCAGCCGGTTCAACCCTCTCCAAGCGCAGCTGCATTTTTGTCAGAGGCGTTCTGAGATCATGCGTCATGGCCGCAATCATGCGGTTGCGTTCGGCAATATTGCCCTGTATCAGACCGCGCATGCGGTTGAAGGAATGCGCTGCAGAGCGGATCTCCCGCACGCCCTCTTCGGGCAGCGGTGCACAAACTTCGGGATGCCGACCAAATTCCTCCACCGCACGGCTCAAACCGTCTATGGGCCGCGTCATGCGTCTGACAAGCACGATCACTATGACCAGCGTCACCAGTGCCAGCACGATCAAAAATGCACGTTGAGTCCACACCAGCACTCGGTCGTCGACATCATAGGGCGTCGTGATCTGCAGCCACGTGCCGTCAGAGAGCTCCACAGCAAACTCAAGGCTTGGCAGATGCACTCGAATCAATGCGTCGACCTCACCGATGGCGCGAACTTTTGCTGCCGGAGACTGCGCGCCTGCATTTTCAAAAATTCGATGGATGTAAGACAGCTGTCTGGAGACCTCAGGATCGACTCCGCCGCCCCAATCAGGAGCGCTGTCCGAAAGCGAAAGCGTCTCTTTGATGGCGCCGCTCTCATAGGCGTCCTTCATGCGGGCAACGACAGCTTCACGCTGCGCTCGAGGCATGCTGTTGAAGAGCGTCCAGTACGAAGCCAAATGCTCGGCTCGGCTTTTTTCGGCCTGCTCAACATAAAGCCACTGAACGTTGCAGACAACGGCAAAGTTGACCGCATGAAAAATCACAAATCCCAATGTCAAAAGCAAAAGGAGCTGCCCGAAAAACGAGTCGGGAAGCTTGAAAATACGTCTTGCCTTCACGCTTTTCTCTCCGAAGCCGGCGGTTTCTCCACAGCAACAGCGAGCATGTACCCGTCGCCTCTCATCGTACGGATCAACGTGGCGTTTCTGCCGCTGTCGCGAAGCTTGGCTCGCAGACGACTAATCTGCACGTCGATGGAACGGTCATAGTTGTCCAGACCGGCGGACATGCGATCGAGTATCGCATCTCTGCTCAGAACGCGGTGCGGATTCCTGAGAAACAGGTTCAAGAGCTTGAATTCCTTGGCGCTCAGAGCAACCGTCACGTCGTTTTCGTCAATCAAGGTGTGCGAGGCCATATTGATGCGCCAAGGACCAAAGCGCCAGATGCTGCCGTGCTCGTCGTCGGCGCCGACATCCGCTTGGTCCGCAGCCAATTGCGGCACGCGCTTTGCTCGACGCAGCAGCGCACGAATCCGGGCGACCAATTCACGCATTTCAAAGGGTTTTGTGAGATAGTCATCGGCGCCAAGCTCAAGTCCCACCACGCGGTCGGCAAGTTCGCCCAAGGCGCTCAGGAAAATCAGAGGCGTATTTTCACACTTGCTCCCCGGCAGACGCAGTCTGCGGCAAATGGCTAGACCATCCTCACCAGGCAGCATGATGTCGAGCAAGATCAAGTCCGGCGCCTCTCGGTCAAGTGCCTCAAAAAGCCCTGCGGAGTCCTGCACGGCATGCGTGCGAAAACCCAAAGCCCTGAGATTTTCCTCAAGAAGCTCGGAAATTTCCGTCTCATCCTCAACGATGTAAATGAGTGCTGATGTCTGAGTCATAACAGCAAATGAGGTCTTCGGCAGCATTGCAGATCTGCCAAGGACGCGTCAAACCACGACAAAAACCTATGACGCCAATGGTAGCAACTCAGTGCAACAAACTCTTTCAGAGACGCAACATTGCCGAAACATCCTCGGCGTTTGCCGCAAGGCTTCGACATATGCCCGAAAAGCACGAATCCTAAGATGCTCTCAGCACTGGACAAGCCAACGCAGTTCTGCAAAGTGCAAACAACTCGATATTTAGGAGTCATGTCAGCCATGACGCCCACTCTGCTTTCCTTTTGCCTGATCACTTTTGCCGCAGCCCTTGCCGCTGAAGGCGCACAAGCTGCCGGTCATACCATCCAGCACGCCGGCGACAAGCCTTCGGTCGTAGGCTCTGCGACGATGTTTACCGGAAAAGTGCGTCAGGACTCAGTAGCCCGTGCGGATGAATTCAGCACAAGCGGCATCACCTACGTCACATTTGAACCTGGCGCCCGAACCCTCTGGCATACGCATCCGGCCGGGCAGCGTCTTTTGATTGTCTCAGGCAAAGGATTGGTCGGTACGGCCGACGGCCGCACGGACGTGGTGCGAGCCGGCGACTACGTCTGGGGCCCGCCTGATGTCAGCCACTGGCACGGCGCAACCCCCGATACTGCGATGGTGCACATTGCCTTGACCAATTCCAAGAACGGCAAAACCGTTCACTGGCAAAAGCCGGTTACTGACGAAGAATATGCCGAGCTGGCCGCCAAGGCCGTCGATCCGATCAAGAAGTAGTCTTTGCGGGAATTTTCAATCATGACCAAGCACTCTTTTGTTCAGAAGCTCATCCTGGCCGCCGCTTGCACGGCCCTGAGCACCGGTCTTTGGGCAGCTGATGAACTTGACGCCAGACAACGATCCATTGTCGCCATTGCCTCGCACACGGCCAACGGTGATCTCGAAGCGCTTGAACGCAACTTTGCCGAAGGCCTCAAAGCTGGCCTGACGGTCAATGAAATCAAGGAAGTTCTTGTGCAGCTCTACGCCTATACGGGCTTTCCGAGAAGCCTCAACGCCATTCATTGCTTCATGAAGGTGATGGATGAGCGACAAAAAGCAGGCATCAAGGATCCTGTCGGAAAAGAGCCTTCGCCCGTTCCTGCCGGCATCAATAAAGACGAGTACGGCGCCAAGGTGCGCGCTCGTTTAGGCGGGCGCGACGTCATTGCTCCGCCTTCCGGATATCAGGTGTTTGCTCCGGCCATTGATACGTTTTTAAAAGAACACCTCTTTTGCGACATCTTCATCCGCGACAATCTTGACGAGCAAAGCCGCGAGCTGGCCACCATCGGGGCACTCGGCGGCATGACGGGCACGCAGGGACAGATGATGTTTCACTTCAATGCCGCCATGAATACCGGCACCAGCCAAGCTCAGATGCGCGACTTCATTCGCGTCCTGCAGGCTGAAGTGGGCGCCGAGCATGCACAAGCCGCGCAAAGCGTGCTTGAGCGCGTGCTCAAAAACCGAGCCCAGAAGAAGTAAGCTTCTTTCCTGAAGCTGCCTGCAAAAAATCGGGGGCCTGCCTGCCCCCGAGATTCGTTCTCAGAGAAAAACCATGCCCAATGACTCTCGTCGAATGTTTTTAATGTCCATAGGATGTCTCGGCGCGTTGTGCGCTTCTTCGGCCCAAACCCTGGCACAGGCCCCCAGCGTCAGAAACCTAAAGACTGAAGGCAAGCGCATCATCACCATCTATTTTTCATGGGCAGGCAGCTGCCGGGACGTTGCCCATGAAGTGCAGCGTCTGATCGGCGGAGACCTTGTTGAACTTAAAACACAGGTTCCCTATCCAGCCAAATACGAAGACACCGTCAACCGCGCCAAGGCCGAAAGAAAAGCAAATCTCAGACCGCCTCTCCAACCTATTCCTGATCTTTCGGGCTACGACATCGTCTGCATCGGGCACCCAATTTGGAGCGGCAGCATGCCGATGGCGCTTTACGGTTTTTTTGAATCTCAAGATCTGTCGGGAAAAACGCTTGTGCACTTCAACACACATGGCGGCTCTGGACAAGGTGACAGCCATCGAGAGATTGCCAGACTCGAACCTAAAGCTCAGCTTCTCGAGGGACTTGCCGTCTACGGCTGGAGAGGCGTGCGCGATTTGCCAAGCGTTGAAAGATGGCTCAAGCACATCGGCTTGATCTCATGACAAAAAGTTTGAACTATAAAACTTATTCGACGTCCCATCGAAAAAATCAGCACAATCTTCCTGCTTCATTGCTTCGAGTTTGTGCTTGCTGACTCTTTTCACGCAAACACGCAGCAAAGGTGGCCAAACCGCCGAAGAACAGGTACGCTTGAGCCCATAAAAATTTCTTCCAAAAGAAAAAAAATGAAGCTCACTGTTGTTGTTGAAAATCAAACCAGCTCGCAAAGACTTCTTGCCGAATGGGGATATTGCGCATGGCTGGAAACGCCCGAGACCGTCGTAATGCTCGATACCGGCGGAATCAACCACACGCTGATGCACAACATGCCGGCTCTGGGCCTCAACGCCCGCCGCATCGAACATTTGGTTTTGTCTCACGGGCACTTTGACCACACGGCAGGGTTGTTGGAGGTGCTGCGTACAGCGCCTCAGGCCAAAGTCTGGGCAGCCCCGAGCATCGGCAGAGAGCGGCTTGGAGACGCCGATGCAAAGCGCCCCGCCGGCGGCGGCTCCATGATTGCAGGCCTTGACTTCAGCCCCATTGATCCCTTTGCAGAAATAGCCCCGGGCGTCACAGCCTTTGCAGTCCCGCTCGAGCAGCGGGATCCTCGCTGGATCTGTACGAAAAACATGTTCGAAAGAAACGAAGCCGGGCAGATCGTGGCCGACACTTTTGCCGACGACGTCTCAATCCTGGTAAGGACTGAAAGGGGAGCGTCTGTTCTTTTGGGCTGCGCGCATGCCGGACTGCCCAACATTTTGCGCTACGCCAGCAAGACATTCGGCATCAGCAGCTTTGACACCGTCATCGGCGGAACGCACCTAAGCGGCGTTGACGCCCAGGAGTACGGACTCTGGATGCAGGAGCTCGCGCAATACAATGTTGCACACTGGCGCCTCTGTCACTGCACAGGCTTTCGTGCGGCCGCTGAACTCGCCCGGCACTTCGACGATGTCGACTGGGCGGCTGCAGGAACCACGCACGAACTCTGAGGGCTATTGCCGCCGAGATTCAGCACGTCTGCGGACAAGAGACTTGCAGCGAGTTCGATTCAGAACTTGCTGCTGCTTGTCTGGCTTTTTCGCGCGCGAGCATGTCCCTGTGCGAATACTCGCATCCGCACCATTTCTGGTTGTAGAACGCATACTTCTTCAAAAGCGCATTGCGCCGCTCCTGAAGGCCGTCTTTGCGCCAGTTCTTTTCCCAAAACTGCACGTCATCGTATTGAGAAGCTGCAAGAAGCCCTGCGGCATTGACCTGTTCAAGAGACTTCCAGCGGCTTGAAGCAAGCGTTGTGGCAAACCGCCCGAGTCCCAATTCGTGGCACTTGCGCGCAGTCTCAGCAAGCCGCAGATTGAAGCAAACCTGACAGCGCGCTCCACGCTCGGGCTCTTGCTCGAGCCCTGCCGTCGCCTCAAGCCAAGCTGCGTGATCCCAATCCCCGTCGATCACTTCCAGGCCAAGCATTGCGCAGTGGCGCGAGAGCTCATTTTTCCTCTTAAGGTATTCCTCGTGAGGATAAATATTGGGATTGAAATAAAAAAGCACAGGCCGGACGTCGTGCGCGAGCATCCACTCGATGATGGCTGCCGAACAAGGTGCGCAGCAGCTGTGTAAAAGTACCGTTTCCATGCGCGCGATTGTACCAGCCGCTGAAGGTGCCGTCAGTGCTGTGCTTTTGTCTGAATTTGTTTGCAAATTGCAAATCTATCGAGCACTTTCAAGCATTGGTCACAAAAGTACTGTAGGCTCGGGCTCCTACTTCTTTGATTCATCAAGAAAAACAACTTTCATGACAAACCAATCTTCTCAAGCGCTGACGGCCTGTGTTTTCTGCGGTTCTCGCCCCGGCGCCGATCCCAGATTCTGCGATATCGCCGCTCTCACAGGAAAAGCCCTTGCCGAGCGCGGAATCAACGTCGTCTTCGGAGGCGGAAACTCGGGCCTTATGGGCATCGTTTCCCAAACAGCCCTTCAAGGGGGCGTGCGCGTCACAGGCGTCATCCCGGAATTTCTCAAAAGCAAGGAGCCTCCAGCGGACAATCTCACCCGCCTGATCACCGTTGCCGACATGCACGAACGCAAAAGAACCATGGCTGATCTGTCGGACTTTTTCATTGCTCTTCCCGGCGGGATCGGAACATTTGAAGAAATCTTCGAAGTCATCACAAACAACACCATAGGCGTCTTCAACAAGCCCGCAGGCTTTTTCAACTTTGACGGCTACTACGACACGCTGTTTCAATTCATGGATCAATCGGCACAAGCCGGCTTTTTGACGCCGCAGACGCGCAAGCTCTTTAACCAGTCCGACAAAATCGACGAACTTATTGATTTGCTTGCTGCCGAAACTTTGCGTGTTCGAAAAGCAAAAGACGTTGCATAAATGCACAGGTTTTTCCCGCAAACGATTGATTTTGCTCATCTTTAGTCTGGCGCGCAAACTACCACTTAAGGCTAGGTGTATACTACCTCACTTTGGATTTACCTCCTTTGCTGAGAGCGCCTGCACCAAACGCTCTTAAGGGAGTTTGCTGCATGCCTCATCTACGCTCTACCAAAGAACTGCGCTGCCCGCTTGAATACGGGCTCAACATTTTCGGCGGCAAGTGGAAGTCGCGCATTTTGTGCGTTCTCGCTGTCAACAAGCGGCTGCGCTACAGCGATATTCGCCGCGACATGGTCAACATCACCGACGCGGTTCTTGCCAACACCCTCAAGGAACTGATTGCTCAAGGCATGGTGAGCCGCGAGCAGTTCGATGAAATTCCTCCCCGCGTCGAGTACCAGCTCACCGCCAAGGGCGAATCCGTTCTGCCGATTCTGCGCAGCATCTGCCGCTGGTCTTCGAGCTACATCAAAGCAGACGCTGAGGCCGACGAAGAGACAATGCCTCATTGTCTGCACTGCCGCTACAACAGGCTCATTGATCTGCCTCTTGAGACGCCGCCCGAGGAATCAAAATCTGCAAAGTGCGCCGAAAAAGAGTTCCGGCAGGCTTCGGTTTAGCTCAACGATCTGTTTTAGCGCACGGTTTTTAGGTGTTTTCGCAGGCGCCGCGAGCGGCATACAATGATGCCCTGAGTTTGGTCGTCATCAGATTTTGTGACTCATTTGTTTTGCTTGCACTGCCGTGAGAAACGCCCCGTACGCAGCTGGTCCGCTCCTGCTTCTCGCCTTATGGCTTGCCGCCTCTGAAATCGGAGCCGTGCCGGCTGTCTTGCTGCCCTCGCCCCTTGACGTGCTCCGGGCTTTCGTGCGGCTGGCGGCTTCGGGAGAACTTTTTACCCACACGCTGGCTTCGGCAGCAAGATCGCTTGCCGGCTTTGCTCTGGCATCTTTGGCCGGCGTCGGCCTGGGGCTGGTCTTTTCACGCAAGCCGCAAGCCGAGCAAAGCGTGCACATTGTGCTTGAAGCACTTCGCGTGACGCCTCCTCTGGCCATGATTCCTCTGCTCATTTTGTGGTTGGGAATCAATGAGGCGCCAAAGATTGCCATCGTTGTTCTCTCCGGCTTTTTTCCCATCTACCTCAATACGCTGACGGCCTTCCGAAATGTTGACCGCAAGCTTCTGGAGGTCGGCGCATCGCTTGACTTTTCGCGCTCGGAAATTTTTCGCCTGATCATGCTGCCGGCGGCCATGCCCGGCATTCTCACCGGCCTCAGACTCGGCTTCGGCTACAGCTGGCGTGCATTGGTGGGGGCGGAACTCATTGCCGCTTCTTCTGGCCTTGGCTATCTGATCAATGAGTCCGGCGAATACCTCAAAACAGACTGCGTATTTGTAGGCATCATCACGATCGCACTGCTCGGCATTGCTGCCGATCGGGTGCTTGCAGCCGTGCTTGGACGCGCGACGTCAACCGTCCAGCGCAAGGCAAAGCCCGCGTGCAGGGCAAAAAAGGAGGCTTGAGATGTTTTCCGTCAGCTGCCGCGGACTTGTCAAGCAATTCAACGAAGCGGCGCCCGCGCAAGGCATTACGTTTGAATTTGCCGCAGGTGAAATTACTTCGATTGTCGGCGAGAGCGGCTGCGGCAAAACCACGCTTTTGCGCATGATCGCCGGTCTCGAAGTCCCGGATGCCGGCAGCGTTGAGTATGTTGCCGACAGATCGATGTGCGGCAACAAAAACCCTGTCATCTCCATGGTTTTTCAGGAGCCGCGGCTCTTTCCCTGGCTCACAGCCAGAGAAAACATCGCGCTCGCCGTGCGCGGAAAGCCTCTGCAGGAACAGCAGCAGCTCATAGATGAAACGCTGCAGACCGTCGGACTTTCCGCTGCCGCAGACAAATATCCTCACGAGCTCTCGGGAGGCATGGCGCAGCGCGTCGGCATGGCCCGGGCTTTATGCCGGCATCCCGACATTTTGCTGCTCGATGAAGCCTTCAGCGCTCTTGATGCTCTCACGCGTGAAAAGCTCCGAGCGGAATTCATTTCTATTGCCTCCAAACGCGCCATGACGACAATTCTCGTCACGCACGATGTTCCCGAGGCCGTCATGCTTTCTCAAACAGTCTGCAAGCTTAAAGACGGAGCAATTGAAAAAGTCTGGAGCATCGATGCACCTTATCCGCGCACCATCGGCATGCCGGGACTGGCTACACTAGCCGATGAAATTCTTCAGTCGTTTTTCCGATCAAGACAGCAAAAGCGTCCAGAAGCGCCGGCTGTCGATATCTAATCGAACATCATTTTTGGAGTTTGACTCATGCATCTCTTTTTCAAGCGCGCGCTGACGGCTCTGGCCGCCGCAGGCATCATGGCCTCAAGTGCATGCGCAGCAACAGGCGGCATGCCTGATGAACTCAACATCGTCTACGTCAAGGCGCCCTTCAATCTGCAGAACATGGTTCTCAAAGAGCGCGGCATGCTTGAGAAGGCTTTTGAAAAATACGGCACGCGCGTCAAGTGGCACACCATCACTTCCGGCGCCAAACAGGCCCAGGCCATGGCAGCCGGCTCCATCGACGTCTCGGCCGTCATGAACACGGCCTCCTTTCTGATGGGAAACGGCGCGGGAAGCACAATTTACATTGCCGACGGGGTTGCGCACCCGACCGACACCTTCGCGATTGTGGGCCCCAAAGGAAAAACGCTTTCAATCAAAGAGCTGCGGGGAAAGAAAGTCGCCGGTCCCCGCGGCACCGTGCTGCATCAGCTGCTTGTCGCCGCGCTTAAAAAAGAAGGCATGACGATCAACGATGTGCAATTTATTTCCATGGATCCGGCACCGGCGCTTTCGGCACTCTTGACGGGCAACGCCGACGCGGCGCTTCTTGCCGCAAGCGCCGTCATCAAGGCGCAGGAAAACGGCTGCAAGGTCATCACGACCGCACGCGGCCTGGTCAACGTCAATCTTGTGCTCACCGCAAGCAAGTCTTTTGCGCAAGACAACCCCGATGCTTTGAAGCTTGTTGTCGCCACTCACCGCGAAGCTCTTGCGTGGATCCATAAGAACGCAAAGGCTGCGGTTGAACTTGGCGCCAAAGAGCACGGCATCTCCGTCAAAGACGCTCAGACGCTTGCCGACTGGTCGCACTACTACAGCACCCTCACTGACAAAGACATTGAGGGACTCAAGCTTGATCAGCAATTTCTGCTTGAAAACGGCATGATGCAAAAGCCCGTCGACGTCGAAAAGCTGGTGCTTCCGACGGCAAAGCAATAACGAACAAACAGGCCCCTGCGCCCACACAGTCGGGCGCAGTCAATCATGGTGAAGGTGCAGTCGATTTTTTAGCGGCTGCACCTTTGTTTTTGGGGAAAAGCTCTCAGATGCGGGATTTTAAGCGCGCGGCCTCTCTGCCGGCGATGCGGCCGAAAATCATCGCATCAGAGTTTGCACATGCCCCCTGGTAGGTCAGCCCCCAGAGCGAACCCAGTTCGCCCACAGCAAAAAGTCCTGCAATGGGCTTGCCCTGCGTATCAAGACATTCGCCCTTGACCGAGCGCTTCGGACCACCCATGGTGTGGTAGAGCACTGGAACAAGACGCACGGCGTAGTACGGTCCCTTTTCAGAAAGAGGCGCCGACCAGGCCTTGACGTCTCGTCCGACAAAGACGCTCTTTTGTTTGGGATCGGCGGAAATTCGGCGCCCGAACTGCGTATCGATGCCGTGCGTCTTCAGGTCTGAATTCCACTGCGCAACAGTGCTTTCCAGCGCTTTGGCCGGAATATCAAGTTTTTGCGCAAGCTCGGCAAGAGTGTCGGCCTTCACAATGACGCCCGACTTAATCTCAGCGCTGTTGTCTTTGCTCCAGACGTAGTTCTCGCGATTGATGGCGTAGCCCGAGCCGCCTGCGGACACAAGGGGACCTGCCTTGATGTAGGACTCGTCCATCACCATGAAGCAGGGAATGGCTGGGTACTTGTGGCGAATCGCATCGAAATGATTGACGGCCATCCACGAGCAGTGATAGTCAAGCCCCTTTTCATCGCAAAAGCGCTTGCCGTACTGATCAACCCAAATAAACGCCGGCTGTCTTGTCACCAGTGCAATTCCGGCCTTGACTCCCGGCACCTGAATGCCCAATGGTGCCGACACGGCATTCATGTGCCAGAGCTGAGCGCCTGCCGACTGAGCCATCAGCAGACCGTCGCCGGTGTGCCCAGGACTGCCCAGATAAGACATCGGCTGACCGAAGATGTATGTCTGCATCAGTTCAGGATTGCATTGAAAACCGCCTGTTGCAATGATGACGGCTTTGGCCGCGCGGACATAAAAAGGCTTGCCGCCGCGCTCGGCCTCAACGCCGATGACTTCGCCGCTTTTGAGGACAAGCCGGCGCGCAGGCGTACTCAAATGAACAGCAATGCCGCGAGCTTGAACCGCTCGAGCCAGTACGCCAAAGAGCCTGTCGCCGCCCTTTTTTCCCGGCACGCCGCGAATGGAAAATTTGCGCACGCTCTCGGCTCCGGGCAGCGACTGGTAGCCGGCATGCCCATAGACACCAACCTTGGCTTTTGGCTCCAGAGCCTGAACATAATCCAAAAGCTTCATCGACTCATCGCAAAAAACCTCCAGCAATTCCGGGTCCCATTGCGAATGCGACAACTCATACAAGCTTTTGAGGTAGGCGTAGTACGCCTTCTTGTCCGTAGGAACCACGAAGCCTCCCGAGGAAACAGCCACATTGCCGCCGCCTTCGGCCATCTTTTCCAGAATCACCACCGAAGCACCTGCATCGTGCGCAGCGATGGCCGCATTTGTGCCGGCGTTTCCGTAACCAAGGACGACAACGTCGGCAGATTCGTCCCATTTGACGTCGTCGATCTTATCGACGGCCAAAGCCTGCGAAGAGGCAGCTGAAAGCGCCGAAGCCGCCCCCAGAGCTAAAAAGTTTCTGCGCGAGCAGCTCATAGATTGCTGGTTCATCTTGCGGGTCATCGCCGATTCTCCTTTTTTTGCAAATTGCAAAACGCCGTGTCTTTCTCCTTGCCTTCTTGTCTGCAAGGAAATTTCCTTGCTTGACATCGTAGCTCAGAAATTTTTTGTGCATCGCAGCAAAAAACTCGACAAGCATGAATATTTATTCTCGCGCCAGCCTGACGTAAGAATTTCCAGTCAAAATATGCCTGTTGAGAGGCTTTATCTTCAGCAAGAATTCTTTTGCGGGGCTTTTAGTATGAGCATCGAAAACGTTGAACAGCCCAGTTTTCCTTCATCTTCTTCGAACCAGGCCGGCGTACAGGCTCTTGTCTGGCAAAGATCAATGCGCTTTGACCTGGAAGCCGACATCGTTGTTGTTGGCTTTGGAGGAGCTGGTGCGAGCGCAGCCATTGCGGCGCGCAGACTCGCCTGTTCGGTCATCGTGCTTGAAAAGCTCGCCGTCGGCGGCGGCAATACCGCAGTTTCAGCCGGCAACTTCATCATCCCATCGGACGCGCAAAAAGCATTCGAATACCTCAGCAAGACCTTCGAGATGGGCTGCAGCGAAATGGATGAGCCTGCCGTTCGGCGTTTTTGTCAAGAAGCTGCGGCAACAAAAGATTTCTTTGCAGGGCTTGATCCGTCCATCGAGCTCGAGGTTGCCGGTCACGCCAACTTCCCGCATCTGCCGCATGCCGAAGTCATCACGAAGTACCACGTCAAAGGACCTAAAACAGGGGGCATCAATCTTTTTACGACGCTCAGAAAATGGGTTGAAAAACTGGGGGCTCAAGTTCTCTACGAAACGCCTGCCATGGAGCTCGTGGCAAAAGACGGCGCCGTTGTCGGCGTTCTGGCCCGACATCAGCAAAAAGATATTTTGATCAAGGCGCGCAAGGGCGTCATTCTCTGCACGGGCGGCTACGAATGCGATGCGCAGGCTCTGGCCGAATATTGTCAAGCCAGCCGCGTGCTGTCGCTGGGCACCCCCGCCAACACAGGCGACGGTCTGCGGCTGGCGCAGACCGTCAATGCGGGACTCTGGCACATGCGCTCCTACTCCTGCCCCTTGGGCATGCAGGTGCCGGGACTCAACAGCGCTCTGCCGTTTCTGCCGATGACGCCGGGCTACGTCTGGATCAATCAATTCGGCAAGCGCTTTGCCAACGAAGCCGATGTCGATTTTCACTCTTGTCTTTACAGCGTCAACAGCTTTGATCCGGTCGCTCACTGCTACCCCGCCATTCCCTGCTGGGCGGTTTTCGACGAAACGGCGCGGCTTTCGGGCAGCCTCACGCATCAGCGCTTTGGCTACGGTGCTGTGATAGAAGGTTATGCGTGGTCGGCTGACTGCAGCCGAGAAATTGAGGCCGGCGTTGTGAAAAAGGCCGATACTCTTGAAGAACTCGCACGCATCATCGGCGTTGACGGCAGCTCGCTTTGTGCAAGCATCGAGCGCTGGAATGCATTTGTCGAAAAGGGGTGCGACGAAGATTTCGGCCGCCGCATGCACAAGCCGCTTTCGGAAAAGGACTCTCTGGCCGGGCTCACCCCGCGTCGTTTATCTGCTCCGATCAGCAAGCCGCCTTTTTATGCCGTTGAGCTCTACCCCGCGCTTCTCAACACGCAGGGCGGACCGAGGCGCAATGAATTCTCGCAGGTGCTCGACAGAGCGGGCCGCCCGATCAATCGGCTTTATGCCGCAGGCGAATTAGGCTCGCTCTGGGGCACCGTGTATCAAGGCTCGAGCAATGTCGCCGAGTGTCTGGCTTGCGGACGGATTGCAGCGCGCCACGCTGCGGCGCTCTGCGCATGGGACGAAAATAAATCGTCCCATTCGACAGACTTGCCCAAAGCTACTGAAGTTCGTTGAGTACGAAAAGAGCGTAGTTCACGTACAGGCTGCAGGAAACAAGCAGCCCCTCTTCGTCGATGTCGAAGTGCCCGTTGTGGTTGGAGTATTCCGTACCGGGCTTGCTGCTGCGGGTGCCGAAGTAGACAAAGGTGCCGCATGCGTGCGGCAGATAGTCGGCGAAGTCTTCTGCACCCATCGACTTGGGATAGTCGGCCACGATCCCTTCGGGGCCGACAATTTTTTCTGCAATGCTTCGCACTTCAGCCGTTGCCTTGGCATCGGTGATAAGAGGCGAAGAATAGTTTTTAAACGTCACTGAAGCCTCAGCCCCATAGAGCTGCGCGGTTTGCCGAGCAATTTCTTCGACGCGCCTGTTGGTAAATTCGCGCACCTCGGGGGTAAAGGTACGCGTCGTGCCTTCCAGCACCGCCTCTTCGGCAACGATGTTGTACTGCGTGCCGGCCCATGCCTTGCCCACGCCGACGACGACGGCATCCATCGGATCGGTGCTGCGCGCGACGATGCTCTGCAGCGCCACCACGATCTGACTTGCAACATAAAGTGCATCAATGCCCAGATTGGGCTTGGAGACGTGCGCGCCTTTTCCCTTGACGTGGATGCGGAAGAAGTCGCAGCTCGCATTGATGGGACCTGCGACGCACGAGACCTGTCCGACATCAAGAGAGCTGGTCACATGAGCGCCGAAGATTCGGTCGACGCCCTCAAGAAGGCCGGCAGCTACAAACTTCCGCGCTCCCTGCCCGATTTCCTCAGCCTGCTGGAAAAAGAGCCGCACTTCTCCTGAAAACTCATTTTCGCGAGCTTTGAGGATTCGAGCGGCAGCCAGAAGCGTCGCCGTGTGTCCATCGTGTCCGCATGCATGGCACAGCCCCTCATTTTGAGATGCGTACGTGCAGCTCTTTAAATCCTGCATGCCGAGTGCATCCATGTCTGCGCGCAGAGCAACCACGCGGGGCTTTTTGTCGGAGAGCTTTTTGCCGACGATGCGGGCAAATACGCCTGTTTCACCAACGCTCTTGTGTTCGATCCCCGCTTGATCGAGCTCTTCGATGATGCGGGCGCTTGTTTTGTATTCCTTGAGGCTGATTTCAGGATGCGCATGGAAGTACCTGCGCATATTGACGATGTAGTCTTTCTGTTCGAGCACGAACGGGTCGATGTGAAGCATTTGGATTTGTCCGCAAAAAACATGTCCGCAGCGAGGCTGCCGGCTGGAAGCCGGCTTGCTAAAAGCTTCGCGCGGACAATGCATGAAAAAAAGCTGCCGGTGATCAGTACTTGTAGTTTTCAGAGCCCGCCCAGACCGGCGTGAAGGCGCCCTTGTAGACGTCCATCAGCGTCTTTGCAGTCTGCTGCGTATGATAGGCGTCAACCACCTTCTTGTAGACGGGGTTGTCCTTATCCTTGCTGCGCGCAACGATCACGTTGTAGAGCTGGCCGACGTTGGGATTTTCCTTGGCGTTGATGTTCTCGGCAAAGATGGAGTCCTTAACGGCATCAAGGCCCGCCGTATAGGCGTTGCCGCCGTTGATGAGCGCGGCAGAAACGTCGGGCAGAATGTTGTAGAGCACGCCCGATTCAGCTTCGCGAATTTCAATCTTGACGTTGTACTTGATGATGTCGGTCTTGGTAGGCACATAGCCCTTGGCCGGATCGCAGACGATGAGGCCTGCAGCCTCGAGCACCTTGAGCGCGCGGCCGCCGTTGGTGAGATCGCTCGGAATGGCGAAGATGTCTCCGTCCTTGACGTCCTTCATGGACTTGAGCTTGTTTTTGTTGTTGAACACGCGCAGGGGCGTGATGAGCGTATCGCCAATAGCCTCAATCTTGTAGCCGTTGCGGGCAATGTCGTTGGCAAGAAAGGCCTTGTGCTGGAAGGCGTTGAGATCAATTTCGCCGTCGGAAAGCGCACGGTTGGGCGTCGCGTAGTCGGAGAACTTCACCAGCTTGATGGTGATTTTGTCTTTTTTGAGAATTTCATTGACCGTATCCCACTGCGCGTTGTAGTCGCCCACGACGCCGACCTTGACGACAGTCATGCCCGAGCCCGCAGCCTCGTCCTTGCCGTCGCCGCACCCGGTAAGCGAGACCGAGCAGAGGGCAGCTGCCGCAAGCCCAAAAGCAAATTTCGTCAGACCCGAATTGAAGTGCATTTCATCTTCTCCCTATGAGTTCTTGTGCCGCAAGCCTAGTGTGTGGATTTGCGGATGATGATGTTGCCGAAAAACTGGAAAACGCTGATGATGAGCAAGATAATGATCACGGTGAGCCAAATCATATCCCGATAACCCATCTGGTAGCCGTAGCGAATGGCAAAGTCGCCCAAGCCGCCCGCTCCGATGGCGCCTGCAATGGCCGTAATGCCCACCAGGCTCACAAAGGTAATCATCGTCACGCGGGTAATGCCCGGAATGCTCTCCTTGAGATAGACGCTGAAGATGATCTCGCGCGGCGAAAAGCCCATGGCCTGACTGGCCTCGATCAAGCCGTGGTCAATATCGGAAAGCACCGACTCGATCTGGCGGGCAAAAAACGGCACGGTGCCGGCAACAAGGGCCACGAACGAGCCCGTCACGCCCGAGCCGGTCCCGACCAAAAATCGACTCACGGGAATAAGCAGCACGATGAGAATGATGAAGGGAATGGAACGGATAATGTCGATGCCGCGATCAAAAATCGTAAACAGCACGCAGTTTTCAAGAATCCCGTGAGGGCGGCACACAATTAAAAGCACGCCCACAGCCACGCCCAATACCCAGGCAATGGTGCCCGAAACAGCCAGCATTGTGAAGGTCTGCCCGATGCACTCGAGCAGCTCGCCGCTCAGGCGTTCGAAATTGGGCATCAAAGTGTTGATGAAGTCCATTTTTAAGAAATTTCCTCAATAACGACGCCGTTGTCCTTTAAATATTGCTGCGCAGCAGCAACAGCTTCCGGTTCGCCCGAGAGCACGACGCCCAGTTTGCCCAGAGCCGATCCCTGAATGAAGTCAATGTTGCCGAAGACAATGTTTGCCCTGACATGAAAGCGCTCGTAGAGCGCCACCACCATCGGCTCGCCGGCCGACTTTCCGGTATACGTCAAAAGCAGCACCTTGTCGCCGGCATTGAGTTCTGAAGCAAGCTCTCCGCTGTTGACGACCTCAAGAAACTTCTTGACGTTGTTGGCCGTGTTGATGAAATCCTTCGTGAGATCGGCCTGCGGATGCGCAAAAATCTCCGTAATGCCTCCCTCTTCAATGATGCGGCCCTTTTTCATCACCGCCACGCGGTCGCAGATCTCCTTGATGACCCCCATCTGATGCGTGATGACCACGATCGTAAGCTTGAGCTTTTGGTTGACTTCCTTGAGCAGCTTCAAAATGGAGTGCGTCGTCTGGGGATCAAGAGCGCTTGTGGCCTCGTCGCACAAAAGCACCTTTGGATCGTTGGCCAGAGCTCTGGCAATTGCCACGCGCTGCTTTTGTCCGCCTGAGAGCTGCGCCGGATAGGCGTCGATCTTCTCAGAGAGTCCCACCAGGGCAAGAAGCTCTTTGATTTTTCTTGCCTTGGCTTCTTTGTCAAGACCGGAATGCCGCAGAGCAAGAGCGATGTTGTCGAACACCGTGCGGCTGGGCATGAGATTGAAATGCTGAAAAATCATGCCGATGCGGCGGCGCACGACGCGCAGCTCGGCATCCGAGAGCTTGGTGAGATCCGTGCCGTCGACAACGACTTCACCTGAGGTCGGTCTTTCAAGCAGATTGATGCAGCGCACCAGCGTGGATTTTCCGGCTCCAGAAAAGCCGATGATGCCGAAAATCTCCCCTGGCCGAATCGAAAGCGACACGTCGTCAACGGCGGTCACGTCACCAGCCTCGGTTTTAAACGTTTTTGTGATGTGCTTTAGTTCAAGCATGTTTTTTTTTAGTGCAGATTGGATATTTCTTCAGATCAGCATGCGCCGCAGGCACAAGCCGCAGATCCTCAGATCTGAAGAGGAGAACTTCTTTTGAGGCTTCCCGCAAAGGCCGCGGCAGCAAAGCCGCCAAGCCCCGTGCAAATCAGACTGCAGGCCGCATGAGGCACGACCGGCAGTAAGCGGTCGCGGCAGCAAAGGAAAAAAGAATGCGGCTGCGGGATTTCATGGCATGAGCGGATTCGAAGCGGCCTGCGGCCGCTTCTGATGTTTCAACAAAAGCAGAGCTGAGAGTGTCCGATGTTCGAGCCGTTTTGTCAAGTCCTGTCAGGCCGGCTGCAGGCAATGCAAGAGGCTTTGTCTGCTCTTTTTGTGGTATTGCCTGCAAAGCCGGCGCGCGCCTGCACGTCCTAGAGCAAATCGGCAAGCGCGTTGACGTCAGCCTCGCTCGTTGCCCAATCGGTCACAAAGCGCACGGCGCTCTTCGTCTCTCCTCTCGGCCCCCAGAGCTCAAATGTTGCCGCCGTCTGCAGCCTGTCGATGACTTCATTGGGCAGCAGGAAAAACTGCTGATTGGTAGGCGAATCCATATAAAGCTCAAAGCCCGCGCGAACAAATGCCTCTTTGAGCTGCATTGCTCGGGCAACGGCGCTGCCGGCAATTTCCACGTAGAGATTGTCCGTAAAAAGCCGCTCAAACTGCAAGCTGATCAATCTGCCCTTAGCCATAAGCGCGCCATGGCGCTTGATGAGCGTCAGAGCATGATCAAAAAGCGCGGGATTGCTGACGACGACAGCCTCACCGAAAAGAGCTCCCGCCTTGGTGCCGCCGATGTAGAACACGTCGCACAGCCGCGCAATGTCTTTGAGCGTCACGTCGGCGCCCGGCGCAGCCAGACCATAGCCCAAGCGGGCACCATCCAGGTACAAAGCAAGGTGAGCCTTGCGGCAGATCTCGCTGATGGCCTCAAGCTCCGAGAGCGTATAAAGGGTGCCCATTTCCGTGGGATGCGTGATGTAGACCATGCCCGGAGCCACCATGTGCTCATAGGTGTCGTCACGGAAGAAATCGTCCAGCCACTTCTGCAGATCCTCTGCATGCATCTTGCCCTGATGCGAAGGCAGCGTAAGCACCTTGTGTCCGGTTGCCTCCACTGCGCCTGCTTCGTGCACGTTGATGTGCGAAGTTTCCACGGCAAGCACGCCCTCTTGACGAGCAAGCACGCTGTCGATGACCGTCGCGTTGGTTTGCGTTCCGCCTGCTAGAAAGAGCACCTTGCCGTCTTCAAGTCCGCAGGCTTTGAGAATGAGTTCTCGAGCGTGCGCAGTGTATTCATCCGCTCCATAACCCGGCGTTTGCAGCAGATTCGTCTCCACGAGCCTTTCCATTACCGCGGGGTGCGCACCGCGCATGTAGTCAGTGTCAAAATGCAGCATTTTTTTCGGCCTTTTTGTTTGTCATTATCGTGCCGCCCAGAAAGCAGCTTTGCCAAGCAGTGTAGACCAAATCGCTTCAGCAGACATCAGCATCGGCGTTAGTGTTATGGCAACGTGATTCTGACACCCTAAGTGGCAAAGTGGCGCGCACCCAGTAGAAAGGGTAATTTTTTCTAGCAAGTTACCAGTAAGACTTCTGGCAAGCAGAGCTTTTCAAACGGAAATGAGCTGTTAAAGCTAGCTATTTCTCGAGTGCAGACTTATCCATAGACGACCGGCCGCTCATCCTATTTAATGGGCTGTAGGCCGGTCGGCGCGTGGATAAGTCGTGTTCCGGGGGGAGTTTTATTGGGTCGGCTCCGCCCGGGCCCCTCCATCTCTGCCCCTCCACCGGCATGGGTATGGCATACTGAATCCCCTAAAGAAAAAGGCAGTCAACTTGACTGCCCCTGATCAACCACCCCAGACACAAAAATCGAGACACTCCCAGGAAGACGATGAGCTGCGGTGGGAAGAAGAGGACGTTTTCTCAGATTCGATGTTCTACAGCTTCTGGTTCTACACCAAAGAAGTTTTGGAAGACACTCTTAATGGCTTGGGTGAGGTTCCCCAGGAATCTGCCGAGTCGATCAGCTCTCTGAAGGAACTCCTATGACAACTCGCGCAGCATTCCTTGTTATGGCTCTCATGCTTTCCGGATGCTCAGCATCTGGACCAGTAACCCCTTATTTGTACGACAACGGGCCGGACTATCTTTCAGAAGGTCTGATGCGAGTTCAAGACTCAAGCGGCAAGATTGGCTATGCAGATGAAAAAGGGAAAATCGTAATCCCACCACAGTTTGCTTTCGGCTATCCCTTCAAAAACGGTCAAGCCAAAGTCACGATGCAGGGACATGAAGAAGCTGTTGCCGGATCTGATGGAGAAATCCATGTCTGGCAAAGTGAAAAATGGTTCTGCATTGATCGCTTTGGTCAATGTGTGGATTGTATCGACAACCCGCTGAATCCCTAGTCTGTGCATTCATCGCGTCGCTGATCCGGGAACTCGGATGTCTGTCCTGGGTGTCACAAGTTATGCGAAGAACATTTGATGCTTTACGGTCTTGCTCGACCAGAACGACAGAGGCCATCGACATTGAAGTGTTCGAAACATGCGCTCTACGCGTCCCTTGGCATTTGGCGACTGAGCCAGAATCAGGTCAATGCCCAACGCATTGCAGGCGCGGCTGAATTGAGTTCTTGACTCTCGCCTGGAGAACTTATCTCGATTTGACGTGAAGACGCTGTGCCGATCGCTGTATAAAGCGACAGGAATGCCGTATTTGCGCATGTGCTCGAGCAAGACGATCATGTACCCCTCGCTTGTTTCCGTAGGAAAAAAGCGGGCAGCTGTAATGCGGCTCGTGGCATCATCAATAAAGCCGATCAGGCAGGCTGGCGGATTGTCGAGGCCGAACCAATAATGGGGACAGCCATCAATTTGAATCAACTCGCCGAAAGCGCCTCTGCGGCGACGAAGGGGATGTTCCCGAGCAGTTTTCTGCTTTTCTTGGTCATTGGGGAACGCTTGCTTGATCAGCTTTCTTGCCGTCTCCTTAGAGATGCGGATATCCTCGTTGGCAGCCAGTTGCTCGGAGAGCAACTGAGCACCATGATCCCAATATTTTTCGCGGATCAGTTCGACAATGTGATTCCTGAGCTCTTCAGATATCCGAAAACTGCAAGCATGGCCCGTATTGCCGTGAATCAACGCAGCCTCTCCGCCTTCGCGCCAGGCTTTGACGCGTCGTTGGAAGGTGCGTTTCTTCAGGCCGCTGCGAGCGACAGCTTCAGTTAACGACAAAAGACCGTGATCGTACAGCTTGCACAGTTCCGAGACGATTGCGATCGTCATGGATGCGGTTTTAATAGATCTGTTCATGATTTCTCCTTGTGACGGAGCCGACCACGAGGAACAGATTGCCCGAGCAAACCGCAATTAGCCAGTTTTCACCTAATGTTGATGCCTGATGCCGAGAATTCGCTACTGACCTGGGACTATGAACCTAGCTCAAGACGTTCAAACTACTCGTTCGATGTCTATGGCATTATCTGCTGAGGCTTAAAGTTTTGTCGATGCGAACCGTCAAGTACCCGAGCGGCGCCATTGTGGGTGGGGAGTGTCATATTGGGCAGGCGACTGATGCCAATAAGTTTGCCGCCGAGTGACAGAATACGTTGCCGTGCGATGTCAAAAAGGCAGGCAGACAGATGTCAGATTAACTTTGCTCTAACAATCAGCATCGGCGTTAGTGTGTGCGGCTGATTCGGCAAATCAAAAAATTTGTCGTGACAAGAATCGGCAAGGAAAAAAGACTAAGCTACGTTTTTTTCTAATACCGCATGCGGCGGCTGCAATCCTTTTTTTTGCGATTAAGAGTCTCTTCCTTATGAATCTTTCAGCCTCCTCACGTCTTGGCCTTGTCGTTGAAGGCGGCGGCGTACGTGCGATTTACGCTGCCGGCGTCCTTGATGTGCTCCATGACCTGCAGCTGCCCATTGAAGGCGTCATCGGCGTATCTGCTGGAGCCATTCACGGCTGCTCGTTTGTTTCCGGTCAAAAAGGCCGAAGCTACCGCATTTACAAACGCTTTTGCAAAGACCCTAGGTTTTTCAGTCTGCGCACGCTTCTGAGAACCGGCAGCATTGTCGACAATGATTTTTGCTATCGCGTGATACCTGCCGAACTTGAGCCTTTTGATGAGGAGGCCTTTGAAAACTCAGGCATCGGATTCTGGACTGTGAGCACCAATCTTGAAACCGGCAGAGCTGAATACCTGCGCATGCGCAACTGCATCCAAGAGATGCCTGCGCTCATTGCCTCGGCTTCTTTGCCTTATGTTTCCCGGCCGATTGAATATCAGGGCAAAAAATTGCTCGACGGCGGCTGCTCGGACCGCGTACCGATAAAAGCTTTTGAAGACATGGGCTTTGCGCGAAACATCGTCGTGCTCACCCATCCCGAAGAGCATCATGTCAAAGACCGGGATGCCGCTTTGGCACGCATTTTCTACAGACGCTACCCAAACTTCTGCCGAACTTTTGAAAACAGTCCAGCTCAGTATGAACGCACGCAGGCCTACATCAAGCAGCAGGCTCAGGCGCAAAAAGCCTTTGTCATACGACCTGCCGAACCGATTCCCGTCGGAAGACTCTCACATAATCCGCAAGACATTGAACTTGCCTACAACATGGGTCGACGCGACGCTCATGCTCTTGAGAGCGCGCTTGTGAACTGGCTGGAACACTCAGCGCTGCGCCCCTGAACAAACCTCCCGTGCCCGAGAAAATTCCGGTTTTTCCCGCGGCGGTTCTGCTGACTGCTGTCCGCGCACTTGCCAAATGCGGCAAAGTTTAGGAAAATTAAAGGTTCCGTTTTTTGTCACTAGAAAAACAACATCCGGAAATTAAAAAATCAAACCAACACCACGAATCACCGACGCGCTCTAAGTCAGTTTGCGTCTTTTTGCGCCGGCGGTTCATCAACAAGCATTACCAAGGGAGGATTTCGTGGCGATTGAAAATGCAGCCAACGGCATGCTGACAGTCAATGTCGATATGGTGCAGGCGCTTGCTCTGGCTGTTTTAGCCTACTACGGCGGCGTCTGGCTCAAAAAGAAAATCAATTTTCTTGAACGCTTTTCCGTGCCGAGCCCGGTTGTGGGCGGCATGCCGGTTGCGCTCGTTTTATCCATTCTCGAAGCCAGCGGCATTCTGCAGGTTCACTTTGATTCCAAGCTGCAGTCAATGCTGATGCTCGCCTTCTTTACAACCATCGGCATGATGGCGAGCTTAAAGCTCATTGCGCAGGGCGGAAAGCTGCTGATCTGCTTTCTGCTGGCCGTCACGGTTCTTTGCTTCGCGCAAAACGGCATCGGCATCATCGTGACGGAAACGATGGGCTATGACTTTCATTACGGCATCCTTGCCGGTTCCGTTTCAATGATGGGCGGTTTGGGCACGTCTGCGGCCTTTGGTCCTTACTTTGAAGATCTCTACGGAACAACAGGCGGCACGGTCGTTGCCGTTACTTCTGCAACTTTCGGCATGGTCGCCGCTCTTACCATCGGCGGCCCGTTCGGCGAATGGCTTATTCGCCGCTACAAAGTCAAGACGCCGCTCACTGATCCCGACATGGCCAAGGAGCTCAATGTTCCTGAAGAAGTCAAGACCGACGTGATTGACGAGCACTCGGCCGAGCACCCGAGCTTTACCGAGCAGCTCTTTAAGGCCGGAGGCATGATTGCCGTGTGCATGGCTCTTGGAACGTTCTTGAGCAGCTATCTCGGTCAATTCATTACGCTGCCGGGCTACATCGGCTCCATGATCATCGCAGCCATTGTTCGCAACATTGCAGACTTCACCGGCAAGCTCAAGATCGACAAAACCGGTCTGAACGCCGTGGCCGACATCAGTCTCGTGCTCTTTGTCACAATGGCCATCAATTCACTCAAGCTCCATGAGCTTGTGCACCTTGCGCTGCCTTTGATCGTCATCTTGGTGTGCCAAACAATTTTGATGATGATCTACGCATACTTTGTGCTCTTTGCTCTTTTCGGCCGCAGCTACACAGCCGTGATGCTCACGGTGGGCGGCATCGGCTTTTCCATGGGTGCAACGGCCAACGGTCTTGCCAACATGCAGGCCATCAGCGAAAAGTATGGTGCAAATCCTCAGTCGTGGCTGATTGTCAGCATTGTCGGCGCCTTCCTGATCGACTTGATCAATGCGCTGATCATCACCTGGATGGGTGCAATGAGCTTCTAGAGCCCGTCAGCCCCATCTGCTTGACAGCATGCGCCTGCAAAGAGTTCTTCTCGCTCTTTGCAGGCTTTTCTTTTTCTATCGACGGAGATGCTGTTGTCCTGTTCTCGAGCGCGGCGGCTTGAGCTCTTTTACACAAAGCCCAAAAAGAGATGAAGCAAGCCAAGGCGCTAGACAAAAATCGCAGACGAAAAAAAAGAGCCGGACTTCACGTCTCGACCCTTCTTTTCTGTGAACATCGGCACGATTGGCAGGGGTAGTAGGATTCGAACCTACGAATGGCGGATTCAGAATCCGCTGCCTTAACCGGACTTGGCGATACCCCAGTGCCTGGTGCGGTCGGAGAGACTCGAACTCTCATGACTCTCGCCACAGCCACCTCAAGGCTGCGCGTCTACCAATTTCGCCACGACCGCATGTTCAGATTTTTTACGCTCGGCTTTCGCTTCGCGGACCGCCATTTTATATGAAACAGCGGAAAAAGCAAGAAAATTTGCATTAAGCACCAAACTCGAAGGTTTTGGCAGGGGTAGTAGGATTCGAACCTACGAATGGCGGATTCAGAATCCGCTGCCTTAACCGGACTTGGCGATACCCCAGTGCCTGGTGCGGTCGGAGAGACTCGAACTCTCATGACTCTCGCCACAGCCACCTCAAGGCTGCGCGTCTACCAATTTCGCCACGACCGCTTGCAGATTTTCTTATATCTTCGCTGTTCGTTTCCGATCAGCGAAGATGGTTATTTTAGCGCGGAATCTGGTTGGATTGCAAGTCGTTTGCACCACCTTGTGCAGAATTTTCTGCGCCAGCCGTCTGTTCAGTCGTCACGGACCCCAGCACGCCGCCGGCCTTTTTCTGCGCACTCTTCTGAAACACGCCCGAGCCCAGAGTAATGGCGATCGTGGCGCAGAAGAACACCGTTGCCGCAATAGCCGTCGAGCGCGACAAGAAGTTGGCCGAACCCGTCGCGCCAAAAAGCGAACCAGAAGCACCGGCACCAAAGGCTGCACCAAGATCAGCACCTTTGCCGTGCTGCAGCAGGACCAAAATAATGACTGCAACCGCAGCAATAATCTGCACCACGATTGCAACACTCATCAACATCTGCATTTGAGCTTTCTCTAATAGTTATGTGTCAAGTGTTGAAAAAAGACTTGCGCGCATCAAGCCGCGCAAATTGCATGAAAATCTTCGCTCTTGAGCGCTGCGCCGCCGATCAGTCCGCCGTCAATGTCAGGCTCGGCAAAAAGCTCGGCTGCATTTGAGGGCTTGACGCTGCCGCCGTAGAGAATGCGAAGCTGCTGAGCAACCTGCATATCAAAACGAGCAACCGCATCTCGAAGCGCTGCATGCACGTGCTGCGCAATTTCGGGCGTAGCGCTCTTGCCCGTGCCGATTGCCCAAACAGGCTCATAGGCAACGGCGCAGGAAGCAAGCGCCTTTGCTCCGACTGCGGAGATGACGGCGCCGAGCTGCTCTTCAACAACGCGAAGCGTCTGACTCGATTCGCGCTCCTGAAGCGTCTCGCCCACGCAAACAATGGGCTTGAGTCCGGCAGCAAGCGCAGCCTTTACCTTGGAAGCCACCACGGCATTGGTTTCGCCAAAGAGCGTACGGCGCTCCGAATGGCCGACAATGACCCACTCGACGCCTGCATCAGCAAGCATCTGTGCAGAAACTTCACCGGTATAGGCGCCCGCCGCATGCTGACTCACATTCTGCGCGCCCAGTCCAAGCCCAGCCTGAGCCAAGAGCGGCTTCATCTGCGCCAGGTATACAAACGGAGCACAGACAGCCGCCTCGCACGCAGGGCGTTCAAGACGCATCCAGCCCTCTGCCCAGGCCGCATTGGCCTCAAGAGAACCGTTCATTTTCCAATTGGCTACGACCAGCCTCTGGCGCGTCATAGTATTCAACTCCAAAGTAATGCGAGTCTGTTAATTTTAATGAAATCAACGCTTTCTGCCACTTACGATCTGTTTTTTCATCGTGCCGGCACGCCGCCGATGACGGACTAAGCGTGCCTGCTGATGAAATACAAACCGTGCCGAAAGAAAAATTCCCTTCCCTTCGGCAGCGTCTGCTCATTACTGAGCTTCGTCGTTGAGAAGCGCCTTCATCGACAGACGCACGCGGCCGCGGTCGTCAAAGCCGATCACCTTGACGCGCACCGTCTGACCCTCGGAGAGGTAGTCGGAAACCTGATGCACGCGCTCGTTGGCAATCTGGCTGATGTGCAGCAGACCGTCCTTGCCGGGCAGAAGGCTGACGATGGCGCCGAAGTCGAGCAGCTTGAGGACTTTGCCCTCGTAGATCTGACCGACTTCGAGTTCGGCCGTGATCTCTTCAATGCGCTTCTTGGCGATTTCAGCCTGCTCCGTATCGTTGGAAGCAATCGTCACCATGCCGTCGTCTTCGACATTGATCTGGCAGCCGGTTTCCTCGCACAGCGCGCGGATCGTTGCGCCGCCCTTGCCGATGACGTCGCGAATCTTCTCGGGATTGATCTTGAGCGAGAGCAGACGCGGGGCCCAAACGGAGAGTTCCTTGGCGCCGTCGCCGGCCATCTCGTGCATCTTGCCCAGGATGTGCATGCGGCCCTCGTGAGCCTGAGCCAAAGCAGCCTGCATGATCTCAGCCGTGATGCCTTCGATCTTGATGTCCATCTGCAAGGCGGTCACGCCGTTTTCGGTGCCGGCCACCTTGAAGTCCATGTCGCCCAGATGGTCTTCGTCGCCCAGAATGTCGGTCAGAACGGCAAACTTATTGCCTTCCTTGATGAGACCCATGGCAACGCCCGCCACATAATCCTTGAGAGGAACGCCGGCGTCGAGCATCGACAGGCAGCCGCCGCAGACCGAAGCCATGGAAGACGAACCGTTCGATTCGCAGATTTCAGAAACGACGCGGATCGTATAGTTGAACTCTTCAGCACTGGGCAGCACAGCCTTCAGAGCACGCTTGGCCAGACGGCCATGGCCGATTTCACGGCGCTTGGGGCTGCCCACGCGGCCGGTTTCGCCGGTTGCAAAGGGAGGCATGTTGTAGTGCATGATGAAGCGGTCGCGGCTCTCGCCCATGATGCTGTCGACAATCTGCTCATCCTGCTTGGTGCCAAGCGTGGTGAGAACCAGCGCCTGAGTTTCGCCGCGCGTAAAGAGCGCCGAACCGTGCGTGCGGGGCAGAATCGACTGACGAATTTCGATCGGGCGCACCGTACGGGTGTCGCGGCCGTCGATGCGGGGCTTGCCGGCAAGAATGTTGCCGCGCACGATGTGCGCTTCCATCTCAAAGAGAATGCCGTGCACTTCGTTCATGTCGGGAGCTTCCGTTTCAGCCTTTTCTGCATCCTCGACGAGCGTCTTTTCAACGAGCTCATAGACCTCGCGCAGCTTGTCGTTGCGCAGCTGCTTGGAGCGGACCGTGTACGCCTCTTCCAGACCTGCGTGCGCAATCTCCTTGATGCGGGCGATGAGCGCTTCATTCTTCGGAGCGGGCTGCCAATCCCAGGCAGGCTTGCCGGCCTCAGCCGTCAGCTCGTGAATGGCATTGATGGCGACCTGCATCTGCTGATGACCGAACATAACGGCATCGAGCATCGTCTTTTCGGGCAGACGGTCAGCTTCAGACTCAACCATCAGCACGGCGCGTTCAGTACCGGCGACCACGAGGTCAAGGCGGCTGTCCTTGAGCTGAGTCAGAGTCGGATTGACCACGAACTGATCGTTGATGTAGCCCACGCGGCAGGCGCCGATCGGTCCCTTAAACGGAATGCCCGAAATCGTCAGAGCGGCAGATGCGCCGATCATGGAGGGGATGTCGGGATCGACTTCAGGATCCACGGAGAGCACGTGAATGATGACCTGCACTTCATTGAAGAATCCGTCCGGGAAAAGCGGACGAATCGGGCGGTCGATCAGACGGCTCGTGAGGGTTTCCTTTTCCGAAGGACGACCTTCGCGCTTAAAGAATCCGCCGGGGAATTTGCCGGCAGCATAAGCTTTCTCAATGTAGTCAACGGTAAGCGGGAAGAAGTCCTGACCGGGCTTGGCTTCCTTCTTGGCAACGACCGTGGCAAGCACCACCGTGTCGTCCATCTGGCAGATGACGGCGCCGCTGGCTTGGCGTGCGATTTCACCCGTGGTTAAGGTAACGTCGTGATCTCCGAAGCGAAAGCTCTTGGAGACTTTATTGAACATAGACATGTGTGAGTGTTCCTTCAAATAAATGAATTGAGCTGCTCACCCGGTCTTCACGGCTTGCTGTCGTCTGAGCCGTGCCAGAAATAAGCAACGGCAGACAGACCGACGGCACGCTGCGGCACAGAAGCTTTCAGTGTTCTCGGAAAAATATGAGGAAAAAAGCCCTTGTGTCGCAACGCGCGCTGACCATCAAGCGAAGCGTGCCGACCGGGATGAAACGAAATGAGAAAAGAGCTCTAAAGAACGAAAAGAGATGTCTGAGGCGCTTGCGTCCTCGGACCTGCGACAAACTGACGGCCTGTTTGCTGTCCGGCAAACAGGCCGCAGATTGTGCAGCAGATTACTTGCGCAGGCCGAGCGTATCGATGAGCTTGCGATACGCATTGACGTCCTTGCCCTTGAGGTAGTCAAGGAGCTTGCGGCGGCGGCTGACCATCTTAAGCAGACCGCGGCGGGAGTGATGATCCTTCTTGTGTTCCTTGAAGTGGCCGGTCAGAGAGTTGATGCGGGCCGTCAAAAGAGCGACCTGAACCTCAGGAGAACCGGTATCACCGGGCGTACGGGCAAACTTGGCAACGATTTCAGCCTTGTTGATCTGTTCAGACATGTAATTCACCTAAATAATTGGCGGTTAAACGTGCGGTGCCGGTGTCGAGGCCTGCACCGTGAAAGAAAACGCTTCATTGTACTTAATTCCCCTGAAAAATCAAGGGCGCCCGCGGCTCCTTCTGCATGATCAAAGCCTGTCAGCCGGTTTTCTCTTCTCAGAGATAGCGCCCGGTGCGGCTGTCTGGACACATTCTGATCTTCTGCACCGTTCCCGCCGCCACGATCGTTCCGCCTGCCAGACCTCCCTCGGGGCCCATGTCGATGATCCAGTCGGCATTGCGGATCATGTCAAGATCATGCTCGATGACGACGACCGTCGCCCCGCTTTCGATCAGTCGATCAATGACTTCAAGAAGCGTGCGCACATCAAGCGGATGCAGTCCGATGGTGGGCTCGTCGAACACAAATACGGCGCTTTGCTGCGAGCGTCCGATCTCTCCGGCAAGCTTAAGCCGCTGAGCTTCACCGCCCGACAGATTGGGCGTAGCCTCGCCCAGCGTCAAGTACCCAAGCCCCAGATCGTCAAGCGTCTGCAGCCTGCGGCAGACCGTGGTCAGTCCCGTGCAGGCCTCAAGCGCCGAATGCACGTCCATCTCCATGAGCTCGGGCAGCGTATAGGCGCCTCCTTTTTTGTTCTCAAACCTCACCGTCTGCGCCTGACGGCCATAGCGGCTGCCGCGGCAATCCGGGCAATCGATGCTCACATCCGGCAAAAACTGCACGTCAAGATTGACTTCTCCAGTTCCGTCGCAGGTCGCACAGCGCAGCTTTCCCGTGTTGTAGGAAAAGTCTCCTGCCTTCAATCCGTGCTCCTTGGCCGTGCTTGTTTTAGCAAAAACCTTGCGCAGCTCATCGTGCACGTTGGCATAAGTCGCCACCGTTGAGCGCACATTGACGCCGATGGGCGAGGCATCAATGAGCTTGACGGCTGCAATGCCTTCGGCCTCAAGACTTATGACGTGCGCGGGCAATTCCTTGCCGGCCGAGCGCGCGGCAAGCGCCGGCACAAGGCTCTCGAGCACAAGGGTCGTCTTGCCTGAGCCCGACACGCCCGTCACGACCGTAAGGCGCCCTTTGGGAATGCGCACCGAAAGAGGCTTGACCGTATGAATCGCACCAGTTTCAAGCAAAATCTCTCCGTTGTCGAAAACATGGTCAGCCGCAGCAGGCTTTCTGACCGCAACCGTCTGTCCGGCGAGAAATGGACCGATGCGCGAGGCTGCGTTTTGAGCGAGCTCTCGTACAGTCCCCTCGGCAATCAGCACGCCGCCTTCGGCGCCGGCTCCCGGTCCCATTTCAATCAAGTGATCGGCCGCTTTGAGAATCTGCACGTCGTGATCGACAAACACCACGGAATTGCCGTCCGCCACCAAATCGCGCATGACGTCCAAGAGCCCTTCAATATTGCTCGGGTGCAGACCGATCGAAGGCTCATCCAGAACATAGAGCACGCCCGTGGTGCGGTTTCTGACGGCACGGGCAAGCTGCATGCGCTGCCGCTCGCCGGTTGAAAGCGTGGAAGAAGCTCGATCCAGACTCAGGTACCCTAAGCCCAGATCGCACAGCCGTCGGGCATTTTCCAAAAACGACTCGCAAATGCTCTGCGCCATGGGCCGCATCGGCTCAGGCACCGTCTGCGGCACGCCCTTGACCCAGTCGATGAGCTGCACAAGCGTTTTGCTGCAGGCTTGGGCAAGCGTAATGCCCCGCACCAGAGGTGCTCTGGCCTTCTCAGAGAGCCGCGTTCCTGCGCATGCCGGGCAAGGCTCTTCCTTGAGAAACTTCGCCACGCGCTTCATGCCGGACTCATCCTTGACCTTGGAGAGCGCATTTTCTACCGTGCGCACTGCACTGAAATAAGTAAAGTCAAGTTCCGTCGGATTCGAGTTTTTTCCGCCTTTATAGAGAATATGCCGCTTTTGAGCCGGCCCGTCGAAGACGATTTCTTTTTCCTTTTGCGACAGCTCCTTGAACGGCACGTTCGTGCGCACGCCCATCTCGCGGCACACATCAACCATCAGGGACCACATCAATGATCCCCAGACCACCACGGCGCCCTGCTCGATGGTGAGATTTTCATCAGGCACAAGCGTCGAGCGATCAACCGTGCGCACGATGCCCGTGCCGCTGCAGGCCGGACAAGCCCCTGCCCCATTAAATGACAAATCTTCCGCCGACGGTCCGAAAAAATGCGCGCCGCACTGTTCGCAGACAATTTCTTTTTCCGCAGCAACGGCCAGCGTCGGCGGCACATGATGCCCGTTGGGGCACACATGGCTGCCCAGGCGGGAAAACATCAACCGCAGACTGTTGAGCAGTTCCGTTGCCGTGCCGAAAGTGCTCCGCACGCCTGCAATGCCGGGCCTTTGCCGCAGCGCCAGCGCTGCCGGCACATGCAGCACGTCGTCGACGCTGGCCTTGGCCGCCATCGTCATGCGCCGCCTCGTATATGTCGACAAAGAGTCAAGATAGCGCCGCGAGCCCTCGGCGTAGAGCACGCCAAGCGCCAAGGAAGACTTTCCCGAACCGGAAACGCCGGCAATGCCGACGATTTCGTGCAAAGGTACTGAAACACTCAGATTTTTGAGGTTGTGCACACGTGCACCGCGCACTTCAATGCTCTCGATTGTGCTCATGGCTGTCGAAAAAAAAATTGACAAATAGACGAATGGCTTATTGACAACTTGACGCGCCGCGCTAAAGTATGCGCTCTTTGTCTCGTTTCATTTTTCAACCCACTCTTGCCGGCTCAATTTTCTGCTTCCTGCTCTGCTCGCCCTCAGCATGCCGGCAAACTCAACTGCTTCACACCGCATGATTAAAACACTGCCTGCGCGCTTTCGCAACCTGCCCACTCCAATGGCAGGACTGGCTCTCGGCGTTGCCAGCCTCGGCGTTTGCTTTGAACTGGCGCTGCCCTGTCAGGGATGGGCGCAAGCTGCAGGAGCGCTGACTGCTGCCGTTTTGCTCAGTCTTTTAAGTCTGCGCTACATCTTTCACTTTGACACGCTCATTGCCGATCTCAAGCACCCGGTGCTCGGCAGCATCGCTCCGACCTTTGCCATGTGCCTGATGGTGCTATCCAAAACAATCGGACTTGCTTCGATCAATGCCGGAGCCGTTGTCTGGTCGGCGGCAGTCCTTTTGCACGTGCTGATTCTGGCAGCGTTTGCCTACCACCGACTCTCAACGCCCAGCCTTGAAGTCATGGTGCCCAGCTGGTTCGTGCCGCCCGTGGGACTGATCGTAGCCGATGTCGCCTTCCCAGGCATTGAGTGGCTGCACCCGATTGCCGTCGTCATCTTGTACATTGGTCTGGCGAGCTACGCCATTTTGCTGCCCGTGATGCTCTATCGGCTCTTTTTCTATGCCTCCATTCAAACAGGCGCGCAGCCCACAATCGCCATCATGGCCGCACCTGCAAGTCTGAGCCTGGCAGGATACCTTTCCGTCGTCAATGAGCCCAATTTGCTTTTATGCGCCGTTCTTCTGGGCATCGCCATCTTGATGACCGTGGCCATTTATTTTGCCTTCTGGCGTCTGCTGCGGCTGCAGTTTTCGCCTGGCTACGCCGCCTTCACATTCCCGATGGCCATCGGCGCCACGGCTCTGTACAAAGCTGCCGAGGCTCTTGCAGACATTCCCGGGGCTCTTGAATATGAACGCACGCTGCGGCTGATTGCGCACGCCGAGCTTGCCGTCGCGGCGCTCGTGATTTTCTACGTGCTGGCGTTGTACTTGAAAAACTTCAAGGATTTCCTTCCCAAGTAGTCCTCCATCAAAGCGCAAAAAAAGCCTCGCCGCAATTGTGCTCGCAGCAAGGCTGATGGGTTCTGCATCGGACTGCGCGCTTGCAGCGCAGCCCGAATGCGCCGGCAAAGTTTGGTCGGCTACACCGCGTGCTGAGGATTGCAGGGAGCTTCGGTGGCAAGCTTGCTGAGCGCATTGAGATACGCCTTGGCAGAAGCCGCAATGATGTCCGGATCGGCCCCCGTGCCGTTGACCACGCGGCCGCCCTTGGAAAGACGCACCGTCACGTCGCCCAGACTTTCCGTGCCGCCCGTAATGGCATTGACGCTGTAAAGGAGCATTTCGGCGCCCGAGTTCACCTCGGCCTCGATGGCTCGCAGCGAGGCGTCCACCGGCCCGTTTCCGTCGGCCGTAGAGCGTTTCTCCACGCCGTCCTCGGTCCACACGACAGTCGCCGTCGGTCGCTCGCCCGTTTCAGACTGCTGCGTGATGCTGACAAACTCATAGCGGTCGCGCTGGCGACGCTTGTCCGAACCGCGAAAGAGCGCCTGGATGTCTTCATCGAAAATCTGGCTCTTGCGGTCAGCAAGATCCTTAAAGCGCAGGAACGCATCGTTGAGCTCAGCCTCGGACGAAAGCGGGATGCCGAGCTCCTTGACGCGCTGACGGAAGGCATTGCGCCCGGAGAGCTTGCCAAGAACGATCTTGTTGGTCGACCAGCCAACGTCCTCGGCGCGCATGATTTCATAAGTTTCGCGGCTCTTGAGCACGCCGTCTTGGTGAATGCCCGAGGCGTGCGCAAAGGCATTGGCGCCGACCACTGCCTTGTTGGGCTGCACGGGAAAGCCGGTGATCGAGCTCACGAGCTTGGAAGCCGGCACGATCTGCTCGCAGTGAATGCCTGTTTCAAGACCAAAATAATCTCGACGGGTGCGCACGGCCATCACCACCTCTTCGAGCGCACAGTTGCCGGCGCGCTCGCCCAGGCCGTTGATCGTGCACTCAATCTGACGTGCGCCGCCCACCTTGACGCCGGCAAGCGAATTAGCCGTCGCCATGCCCAGGTCATTGTGGCAGTGCACTGACCAGATGGCCTTGTCGGAATTGGGAACGCGTTCGCGCAGCGCTCTCAAAAATTCTCCGTAAAGTTCGGGCGTCGCATATCCCACCGTATCGGGAATGTTGACCGTCGTGGCGCCCGCGGCAATGGTCGCCTCGCAAATGCGGGCCAGGAAGTCGAGTTCAGACCGATAGCCGTCTTCAGCTGAAAATTCCACGTCATCGGTGTAGTTTTTCGCCGCCTTCACGGCCGCTACGGCGCGCTCGAGAACTTCTTCGGGCGTCATGCGCAGCTTCTTTTCCATGTGCAGAGGCGAAGTTGCGATAAAGGTATGAATGCGCTTGCGTTCGGCCGGCCGAATAGCTTCGCCAGCACGCTCGATGTCGCGCAAGCTTGCACGGGCAAGCGAGCAGACCGTACTCTCGCGCACGTGCTGAGCAATCTGATGAATCGCATCAAAATCGCCCTGAGAGCTTGCCGCAAACCCTGCTTCCATGACGTCTACGCCCAGACGCTCAAGCTGCAGCGCAATGCGAAGCTTCTCCTCCTGAGTCATCGAAGCGCCGGGGCTCTGCTCCCCATCTCGCAGCGTCGTGTCGAATATCACCAGACGTTCCATAGTCGTCACCACTCCTAAAAGTTGTTTGAAGCACCTGCCTGGACCCGATGATCGCAAAAAACGCAGGGCATCCATTAAAAGTAGCCCATGAAGCTCACTGCGTCAAGTCCTTTTGACTCGCGGGCAACGCCCGGCGCCGCCCCGCAAGCTTTCTACCATTGCCTGCGAAAAGCCCGCAGCGACAGCAGCACGCCGGCAAGCAGCAGCGCCAAGCCGGCCGTCATTGTGGGCTCAGGCCAGGCTGCGCGCAGCGCATGCGCGTAGATCACCGCAAAAATCGTTTCAAAAACGATGAGCTGTCCCCCCAAAGCCGTCGGCAGCCTCTGGCTCATTGCATTCCAAAGCACGATGCCCAGCCACGAGCAGATGATGCCTGAGGCGGCAACCACAAACACAAACCACCATGGATCAGGCCCCAAAAGCGCGCGCCCAGGTTCATCAAAGCTCCATACGAGCAGATAAAAAATGACGGCAAAGGGCAGCGTCGTCAGTCCCTGCGCAGTCGACCACGTCCGGGCAGATCGCTCTGGATGCGCGAGCAGCCACTCTGCATTGCGGATCGGATACCAAGTCCAAGTCAAAAGCGCCAGCACTCCCATAAAAACTCCGAACCAAAACCGCGAGCTGCCGTCGAGCGATGCTTCAACGACAAGTTTGAATTCCGTGATGTTGGCCGTCACCATGCCGGCCAAAATCAAAATCAGACCCGGCGCCAGCTTGGCCAAAGGCAGTCCCCGTCCCTTGCGTCTGCTCTTAAAGTTTGAAACAAGCGCCACCAGCACGGGAACAAGCGACATGCACATGCCGGCAAAAGGAGCTCCGGCATACTGAATGCAGTAGGTCAGGCACCAAAAATAGACGATATTCCCAATCACGCCCAGCTTGGCCACGTAAATCCAATCGGCAAGCGTGTAGCAGCGCAGTTCATTGCGCTCAAGCCAAACCAGAGGGCCGGCAAGAAGCCCGAAGCTCACAAAACGGCCGGCAGCGATGTAGGCCGGATCGTATTGCGGCAGCACCAAGGGCACGAGATAGACGAAGCCCCAGATCATGCAGGCGGCAATGCCGTAAAAAACGCCGATGAACATAAATGAATCGAGAAATTTCGCGCTGATCGGAAAACTTTTTTGTGCAGCATCGGATTTTGGCACAAACGCATCGCCTTGCTCCGAAGTACAATAAATTGGTTGAGGTCTTTGCCGGCGTTCTCGCTTGAATGCCCCGGCATGCGCAGAGTGCCTGCCGACCCGCCGGCTTCTGCCTCCTATGGCTTTTGTATAGGTTCAATTCATCATGACTACTGCTCCTTTGACCGAATGGTTTCGCCACGTTCCCGAAGACAAATGGCTGCGCGATCCCGCCGCAAGCCGCGCCGATGCACAGAGCATCTGGGAAAAGCTTGAGCTAAAGCCCGGCGTGCGCGTTTTCGAGTGTCCATGCGGCAAGGCCGACATCAGCTTTCCGCTCGCGCGCATGGGCGCTCAGGTTGAGGGCATGGACTTTAATTCGCACTTCGTAGCAGCTGCACGCAACAAGTTCTACCGCGCGGGACTGCAGGGCAGCTTCAGAACCGAGGACATGCGCAAGGCTCAGCTGCCCGGCGGCATGGATCTTGTCATCAACTGGTCGAGCTCCTTCGGCTACTTTTCCGATGCAGGCAATGCAGATCTGCTCGGGCGTTTTGCCGCCTGCCTGGTTCCGGGCGGCAGGCTTCTCATTGAAGTCGCCAATCCAGACCGCGTGATTGCCGGTGAAGCCACCCGCATCATCGCCTCCGGTGAAATGCTTGCCGAAAACTGGGATCCCGAAACGCACCGCGCAGGCGTTGTTTTCCCTGCCACCGATTACCGCGGACCTGTAGTTGCCAGCGTGCGCATCTACAAGACCGAAGAGTTTGAAGCCATGATCAAGGAAGCGGGGCTTGAGCTCGTTGGCTTTTTCGGTCCCGGCTTCACGCCCTTTACGCGGCAAAGCCAGCGTCTGATCGTGATGGCGAAAAAGCCCGCTTAAGCCGCAAGCCTCATCTTTTGCTTCTTGAGGTGCTTGATCAAGCCGCGCTCAACTGCAGCGCGGCTTTTTTCATGTCTGGATCAAACGCGGAAAGCTTGCAAAATTTGATTGCATTTGCGCAGATTGTGTTTGCATGCAAAGGAGCTAGGATATGCATAAGTTCTGCCCATTATCGAGGGTGATCAATTAAGGAGCGTTTGATCATGCGTTTTATTGTGAAGCCTATTGTCGGCGTGGTCGTGCTTGCTGGCGTCTACGCCGCTGCCGGATACATCGGCGTCCCTGCCGGCGTGCGCTGGGCCATGAACAACATCCTGCCTGATGTTTTAGCCGGCCGCACGGCAACCGTGGGCGACGTATCGTTCAACCCGTGGAACTGGACGCTCACGTTGAAAAATTTCGTCGTGAGCTCAGCCAATCGCCCCGAAAACCACATGCTTGAGCTCGATCAGGCTGTCGTTGACGCGAGCTTTTCAAGCCTCACCAACATGGCTCCGGTGCTTGACGCCGTCGCGATCGACGGTCTGCGCGTGCAGCTTACGGCCAATGAGATCAACAATGCCGAGGCCAAAAACGCCGTGCAGACAGGTGCATCTCAAACACCAAGCACCAAGGGCGGACTGCCCGCCTTCAGTCTCTCGAACGTTTCCGTTAAAAACAGCTCGGTGCGCTTCATCAACGTTGCAAAAAGCGCGCAGGTCAACATTTCCGACATCAACTTCAGCCTGCCGGTGATCTCCACGCTTGCAGGCACCGGCTCTTCGAGCGTCGCCCCTGCGCTTTCCTTCAAAATCAACGGCAAGCCTGTTGATGCCAAAGGAAGCATGAAGGGAGAAACAGCCTCGCTTTCCGTTGCTGTCTCTGACCTTGATGCAGCCAAGCTCGTGCGCGCTCTTCCCGTCACGATCGACTACGACGTCAAGAGCGCTCTGGTTTCGAGCAACGTCAATCTCGATTTTGTGCTGCCGAAATCGGGCACGCCTCTCTTTACTGCTTCGGGCAAGGCCGCAGTCAAAAATCTTGACGTACGTGACAAAACGGGGGCGCCTTTCGTCAAGGCCGCTCAGGCCTCCGTCGAAATCGGACGCTTTGATCTTGCCGCTCAGAGCATCGAGGTCAAGTCTTTTTCCGTCGTCAAGCCTGAAGCGGACGTAACTATTGATTCGGGGCTGTCGAGTACGCCTGCTGCCCAAAAGACCGCAGCAACGGGCACTGCGCCCAAGGGGGATGCCGCCGAAAGCACGACGACTGCCGCCACAGGCTGGAACTGGTCGCTTGATTCAGCCTCCATCTCGGACGGCGTGCTGCGCATCACCGACAGCGGCGTCAAACCGAAAAGCACCATCACGATCAGCGGCCTGACGGCATCAGCCAAGCACTTCTCTTCGAAATCGGGCACCTCAGGGTCCTACACTGCCACGGCCCTCGTCAACGGCGGCAGCGTTTCTTCCGAAGGCACGATTTCCCTTGCTCCGCTTGCGCTGAACGCCTCAACCAATCTGAAGGGACTGTCGCTGGCTTCCTTCAACCCTTGGATCAAGACGGCAAGCGGCTACTCGATTCCCAAGGGAACTGCTGAAGCCAACGGCAGCCTTGACTTCAAGGCCGGCGCCAAGACGGCCTTGACGTGGAAGGGCAAGGCAGCGCTCAAAGACTTCCAAACGCTCGATCCCGCAGGCGCGCAGCTTGCTTCGCTCAAGAGTCTTTCGGTCGACGTGAGCCTCTTTGATCTCAACGCTCAGAGAATCAACGTCAACAGCGTTGTTGCTGAAGCGCCTTCAGTCAATATCGCATTTTCCAGCGCGCAGACTGCGGCCAAGCCTAAAGACGAGCCTCAGGACGGCACCAAGGCCGCCGCCAAGTCCAATGCTCAGAAAAATGCGGCGCACTCTGCCTCAGCCCCCGGCTGGCAGTGGTCGCTTGCTTCAGCGCGCATCGCCAACGGCGTCGTCAAGCTGACTGACACGGGGCTCAAGCCTGCTCAATCGCTTTCAGTTACCGGCATTGCCGCCACGGCCAAAAATTTCAGCTCCGCCAAGGGCGCATCCGGCACCTATTCGGTTTCGGCAAAAGTCAACGGCGGCACGATTTCCTCGGACGGCACCTTGACGCTGGCTCCCCTTTCAATTGCTGCGACAACCAATGCAAGCCGTTTGGGCTTTTCCGGGTTCAACCCCTGGATCAAGTCCATCTCAGGCGCTTCGCTTACCAAGGGAACAGCTGACGTCATCGGCAAGCTCAGCATGAAGTCGGGCCAAAAGATGCAGCTGAGCTGGACGGGCGATTTGGCTGTAGACGATTTTGAAGCCAAAAACGCCAAGGGCAAGACGCTGATGACTTGGAAGCAGGTCACGGGCAACGGAATCAAGCTTGCCTCGATCGATCCGCTCTCAGTGACGGTCAGCGAGCTCAACGTCAAAGAGCCCGCGCAGAAAGCAGTGAAAACCACAAGCGCTCTGCTTGGACTTTTTGGCCAGATTGCCGAAGCAACAGGGCATAAGAACACAGCCCGCCGCATGCAAAAGGCCGAAGACGTCGTCACGCAGGACATCACTGTGCGCAACCTTACCTACAGCAACGGACGCTTTAGTCTCGGCGGCACAGGACGAGATGCGCTCGAGTCGATTGTCGTCGATGCGCTCAACAACGTCTTCACCAAGACAACTGGACGCTACTGATGCTTTGAACCGCTGCTCATGATTAAGCCCGGCTGCGCGGATTGCGCACCGGGCTTTTTTCTTTTGCTGACGGCAGCTGCTGTTTCGTGTTCTTTCAATCAATAAATGAAGATTTCAAACACGTTGTCCTAAGAGCGGCCGCCGCCGGCACGGTACCAGCCGCCAAGGGCGCGGTTGTGCAGCAGCCATGCGCTCACCCAGCTAAAAAGCGCACAGGCAAGCAAAATAACCAGCGCCGTCGTCGCGCTTCGTCCCATCAGCATGCGCTCATGCGCGAGCGCCACGGCCGTTCTCACCCACTCCGCGCCGGCAAGCACCAAAAACATCGTATTTGCCGTACGCGCCCAGGGCCGCGGAACAAAAAGCAAGCCGTTAAGAAGCAATACTGCCGCCACCACCCCAAGCCCAAAACCGTGATACATGACGTGCGCAGCCAGCAGCACATAGGATAAAACCGGAAAAACGAGTCTCCACATAATTTTTCTGCTTAGTTCTTCTTTTGCTGTTCAGAACCGGCGGCGCCTCCTGCCGCCGGCGTGATTTTTTTCGTCCGAAGCTGAGCGCGCGGCTTTTCCGGCGGCTTTACGGCAAAGGACTTCCACAAATGCTCAAGCGTCAGAAACGGATGAACAAAAACAATTCTCGGTCCTGCGTAGCGCATGACGGCATTGATTTTTTCTCTCATCGCAGACTTGTAGCAATGCACCTTGCATTTAGCGCACACCGGCTTGTTCTGCCCAAAGGGACAGCAGCTCAGGCGCTTTCTAGCGTATGCATTGAGCTCTTCGCACTCCGGACAAAGTCCGCTCTTTGTGCCGTGACGGGCTCGGCAAAAGATTTCGATCATGGAAGTGATCGTTCGGGCTTCGCGCGACAAAGCTCCTTTTTCGAGCCTTTTCATGCGGTCTTCACCGCGCGAGGAAACTGGCGGCTGCACGCCGGCGGCTTGATTTTCTTCCTTGGTCATTGGTTTGGGACATGGTCAAAAGAATTCCAGACTGTAAATGAGAATTCTTACACGAAGCTTGTTTGAGTCGACGGTGCTTTGAGAGCATGTCTTTTGGGCGAAAAATGTCGAGCATATAATCTAATCTTCGGTTCCCAAAAACCTTTCCACACCCAGGTTTCGACATGCTTCAGTCCTGTTGGATGCTCGTGGCGGCATTCTTTTTTGCCACCATGACGGCTTTCGTGAAATTTTCTTCTGCCGATGCGGGCACATTTGAAATCGTCTTCTACCGCTCCTTGATGGGACTGCTCTTCATCGCGGTTCTCATGCTTGTCAAAGGCGTTTCCTTTCATACCAAATACCCATTTGGACACTTCAAGCGGTCGCTGCTGGGAACAATCTCTTTTACGATGTGGTTTTCCACAATGGGGCACCTGCCTTTGGGAACGGCCACGACGCTCAACTATACGGCTCCGCTTTTTATTGCCGGCTACTTGATCTACGTTGCCTTGCGTCATCGCGAAAAAGCTCCCTGGAATTTAGGCGCGGCGATTGCTCTGGGCTTTGTCGGCGTATGCCTGGTGCTGCAGCCCTCGGTCAACAACGAGCAGCTGCCGTATGCGCTCGTGGGCCTGGCTGCCGGCGCCATGGGCCCGGTGATTTTCTTTCAAATCAAGCAGCTCGGACAGCTCAGAGAACCGTCGCTGCGCATCGTCTTTTATTTTTCGCTCGTCGGCACAGTCTGGGGTCTTTTAGGCTGTCTGATCTTTGAGGGCGGACTGAAGCTGCACAATCTTGAAACATGGCTTGGACTGCTCGGTTTGGGCACTGCCGCCGTACTTGCTCAGCTTGCGCTCACGCGCTCATATGCATACGGCAACATGATGCTCACAGCCTGCTTTCAGTTTGCAACGATCCCCATCGCGGAAATCATCAGCGTTTTAGTCTTCAAGGAAACGCTGCCGGCAAGCGCGCTCTTGGGCATGGCGCTCATTCTCATCGCCGGCTGTCTGGCCAGCATTCTTACCCGGCTGATGGAGCAAAAAAAACTCGCAGCTCGCGCTCAGGCCTCAAAGCAGCCCGCAGAGCCCAAAGCGTGACGTCTTTTTACCATCGCTTCGGTGCCAGCGCTTTCGCGGACAAGAAAAATTTTTACGCATATTTTTAGCATTGAAGTACGAACAAACCACCAAAGGCAACTGCTGCGCCAAGATCGGCACCTGCGGCAAAAAGCCTGATCTGGCGCGTCTGCAAGACGAGCTGATCGGTGCGGTCATTGCCTACGCCGGCGCTTCAGACGTCAACGAGCAAAGCGCCGCCTTCATTGAGAAGGCTCTTTTTGCCACGCTCACAAACGTCAATTTCGACAATCTGTCCATTCTTGCCCTGACAAAAACTGCCAAAGACGGGGCAGCAGCGAGCGCGGCTTTTGATCTCAACAGCATCTGGCAGGCAGACGAAGACATCCGCAGCCTGAAGTCGCTCATCTTGTTTGGTCTCAAGGGCATTGCTGCCTACGCCTATCATGCCCGCATTTTGGGCTATCAGTCCGATGAGATTGATGCGTTTTACTTTGAAGCTCTGGGCGCAATTGCCCGAGAAAGCGACATCAACGCACTTCTGGCAACCGTGCTTAAGACTGGCGAAGTGAACCTCAAGACAATGGAGCTTTTGGATCGCGCCAACACCGAGACCTATGGGCACCCGGAACCCACACGCGTGACGACGAGCATTGAGCCCGGCCCTTTTATCGTCGTCACGGGCCACGACCTGCATGATCTGGCGCTGCTGCTCGAGCAGACCAAGGACAAAGGCGTCAATGTCTACACTCACGGCGAGATGCTTGCCTGCCACGCATACCCGGGGCTTAAAAAGCATCCTCATCTCAAAGGACACTTCGGCACGGCTTGGCAGAACCAGCAAAAAGAATTCAAAGGGCTTCCCGCTCCGGTGCTCTTTACAACGAACTGCATCATGCCGCCCAAGGAGAGCTACAGCGACCGCATCTTCACAACTTCGGTCGTTGAATATCCCGGCATGACGCACATTGGCGAAGACAAAGACTTCTCGTGCGTGATTGAAAAAGCACTTGCGCTTGGCGGCTATCAGCAAGAGCAGCATTTTGCAGGGCCCAACGCAGGCACCAGCCTTTTGACGGGCTTTGCGCACAACGCCGTCCTAGCGGTTGCCGACAAAGTCATCGATGCCGTCAAAAGCGGCGCGCTGCGCCACATCTTTCTCGTGGGCGGCTGCGACGGCGCCAAGGCTGGGCGCAGCTACTACGCCGATTTCGTCAAGAAGACGCCCAACGATACGCTCGTGCTCACGCTTGCCTGCGGCAAGTTCCGCTTCAACGATTTGGATTTGGGAACAATCGGCGGCATTCCGAGACTGCTCGACATGGGGCAGTGCAACGATGCCTACTCAGCCATCAAGGTAGCCTCGGCGCTGGCCGACGCTTTCGGCTGCTCGGTCAACGACCTTCCGCTTTCGCTGGTGCTGTCCTGGTACGAACAAAAAGCCGTCAGCATTCTGCTCACGCTGCTTTATCTCGGAATCAAGGACATTCGGCTCGGCCCGAGTCTGCCGGCATTTGTATCGCCCAATGTTCTTAATATTCTGGTAGAGAAATTCGGCATCAAGCCCATCACGACGCCCGAGCAGGATCTCAAGGCCATTCTCGGCTAAAGAGCTGCTCTAATTTCCTTGAAAGGAAGGTCCGGCAGGCCTTCCTTTTTTGTTTGCACCTTGCACAATCACGGCACTGCGAAAAGATTCAGATTAGTTGCTTTGCGCAGGATGCTTCTCGTTGTCTTCGAGGTCCGGCTCGTGCGCTCGCAGCATCTGTGCGGCGAAAGCTGCGGTGCGTGCAAGCTTTTGGTACTGCGGCGTATCCATGTGCAGGCGCGAGAGCAGATACTCGAGATGCTCAAGCGCCTCCTTCCAACGAGCGGTCTCTAGACAGGCAATGGCATAGAGCTCATGGGCGTTGGCATTGGTCTCATCGAGCGAAAGCGCTTTTGCCGCAGCCGGCAGGCCTTTTTCGTAGGCGTCGGGCTCAGGAAGACTCATGATGCTTGCGGCATATTCAATCCACACCTCAGGGTCATGCACGACCTTCTGATTGAGATCGAGCGCAGCACGATAAGACTCGATTGCCGCGCTCCAATCGCGCTGCTTTACATAGAGCCGCGCCAGCAAAACCCATGCCCGTTCATCATTCGGATTGCGCTTAAGGTAAGCCGTCATGAGCTCGGCATCGTACTGGGGTGCGGCAGCAGCCAACGTTCCATCTGCCCGCATCAAGCCGTGCGCACGCTGCGACTCCACAAAAGGAATCATGCCGGGAGCACCAATTTTGAGATAAACGGCCAGCGCCCCTGCAACAACAAACAGACAAACGCAGAGCATGACGGCGGTCTTGTGCTTTTCCTGCGTCTGCACGGGCGCTTTTTCGGAAAGCTCCTCGAGCGCGCGGCGGCGCACGTCATCGACGCTTTCTTCGTAGATCGACTGTGAAATCAGTCCCGCAGCCTTTTCCTTTTCAAGCACCTCAAGTTCTTCATTGAGAAGCTTGCGGTTGGCCTTCTCGCTTGTTTCCTCCTGGCCGGAAAAAAGGCGCGTGCGCAAAAAGGCAGCTGCAATAAAAAAAGCAGCCGCCGCCAGCATCAAGCCGGCAATGCACCAAAAGATGAATTCGCTCGTCATAGCGCGTCGATTGTATCTGAGAAATCTTTTGCAAAGATTGCCTCTGCAAAAAGCGCCGCTGATAAAAATTGGGCAAAACGATGGGGCGGCCCCAAACTCTGGAGTCGCCCCACTCAGCAGATGTTCCTTGTCGACACCCTGCGCCGGTAAGCTCAGGGCGTCGCGCCGCAAGGATGATTTTTTACTTCATCTTCTTGGCGATGGCGTCGCGCAGAAGCTTGGTTGCCTTCTGGGCAGCGTCAGCAGACTTGGCCAGAGAAGCCTGAGCAGCCTGCGGGTTGTGGAACCATGCACCGTTCACAGCCGTCCACCATTCCCAATTCGTGTGGGCCACGGAGTGCAGCTGACGAGCTTCGTTGAGAACCTTGTCGTCCACACCGACAACCGTTGCGAGGTCGAAGGCGTTGAACATGTCGTTCATGCGGGATTCGGCTTCACGCAGCTTGCCGTTGTAGTAAGCATGCATGCCGTCGATCACGCGGTTGAGTTCCTTGACCGTCTTGTCCTTGTGGCAGCTCTGGCAGGTTTCCTTCATGTAGTGACGCGGAGAGGTCGTCCAGTGCGAAGTCGTCACCTTGCCGTCCTTGCCCTTGACCTTGGGCATATGGCAGGAAGCGCAGCCCACGCCGGCCTTGTCGTGCGTCGAATTCCAGTAGGTTTCGACGTCCGGATGCTGCATCTTGGTGAGCGCAGCGCCCGTCACGGGATGCTTGAAGTCCTTGAAGGAAATATGCTTGTAGAAGTCGTCGATCTTGGTGACGTCAACGAACGGGAAGATGTTCGTGCGGCGATCGGTCATGCCGATGGCCTTGCCCGTCTTGGGATCGAAGCCCGGGTTGCAGTTGTACTCAACGTGGCACTGAGCACACATCAGCTTGGAGTCGGCCTTCTCGAGGATGGCGATCTTGCGCTCGAAGCCGCGCACGCCTGCGTTGACAACTTCAATCTTGGTGTGCTTGGGATCCTGAGAGTAGAGCGTCGGGAAGTCGGTGCGGGTCAGAGCCTGGATGAGACCGTGGCTCACAACGCGCGGCTTGGCCGAGTGAGGATCATGGCAGAAGTTGCAGTTAAGCGCATGATTGACGTTGCGCATGACGTCGACAACGGCAGATTCACGCGAGAACTTGGCTTCGGGGTGCTTATCGCCCAGATACGACCAGTCGAGCATCAGATCGGTCGACTTGCAGGTCCAGCACACAGGGTTGCCGGCAGCAGCCGTGCCTGCACGGCGCGGTTTCTGAGCATTGTCTTCAGGATACTTGTCGTTGATGACGTCCCAAACCTTGAATGCACCGTCGCCCATCGAAAGATACATCCAGCCTTCCTTGGGCTCGAAGCGGCCGCCGAAGGCACGATCAACCAGGAACTGGTCGAGAGCAGCAAAGGCGTGGCTGCGGGGCAGATCGTGTTCCTTGGTAAAGCCGTGAGCACCCATGGCGCGGTCATAGAACGGATTGGGAGCGATGCCGTAGCTGTTCTTCTTGGAGTCGCGGGGCACGCGTTCTTCATTGACCTTGTACATGGACTCAAACTGCGGCTTGTGGCAGCTGCCGCAATTGGCAGGATCCATGCTCGTCACCGGACGGGTCTGCTTGCTCGGGGCCTTCAGATGCTTGGCGAGACCATCATGGCAGCTCGTGCAGCTCACTGCCTTGTGAGCGCCGGACTGATGAAATCCGCCGATATTGCTGTGGCAGGCCACGCAGGCCTTGGTGTCAACCTTTTCAGCTGCAAAAGAGGCTGGAATGAAAGCCATCGAAACAGCCAGTGCAAGGCAGGCCTGAACCAAATGTTTCTTGTTCATCATCTTCTTCTCCTATGAGCGGCCTGTTGTATGTTTTGACACAAGGGGTGGGTGTCCAGGCTCGCTTAGTGTGTGATTGTTCCATAACTCTTCTTTTTTCGAAAACATCGACAAAATGCAAAGCTTGGCCTAGAAAGAACGCGCCGACTTGCTTAAGATCGTCTTAAGCCTTGATTTTCAGGGCTTAAGCCCAATTTAATGTTCTTTGCAGGAAATTCTCAGACTGCAAAGACATAGGGTAAGCACCTATGAACATCCACCAACACAGAGATGAGCAGGCCAATATTCTCTGAGTTTTTCCTATCTTGGCCTACTCGCATCTGCGCAGCACGAAAAGTGCAAAAACGGGACCCGCAGGTCCCGCTAGAAAAGCCGGCAAAACACGGCGCTAGACGATTCGCCCGATCAGATCGTGCTCTTGGCTGTCGGTGACGAGCACGTCGACGAAATCGCCCGCTGCAAGCGGTCTGTCCGTGGTGACGTATATCACGCCGTCGATGTCGGGCGCATCAGCCGTCGTGCGGCCGACCGCCACGCCGTCTTCGTCTTCAGGCTCATCGATGATGACGCGCTGCGTCGTGCCGATTTTTCCTTTGAGAATGTCTGTCGAGATCTCTGCCTGCACCTGCATGAAGCGCCGGCGTCGTTCTTCGCGGACCTCATCAGGAAGCTGGCCCGGCAGCGCGTTGGCCTGCGCCCCTTCAACCGGACTATAGGCAAAGCACCCCACGCGGTCGAGCCGCGCCTCGCGCAGAAAGTCGAGCAGATACTCAAACTCTTGCTCCGTCTCGCCGGGAAAGCCGGCAATAAATGTTGAGCGTATGGTGATGTTGGGGCAGATTTTGCGCCAGGCCTCAATGCGTTCGAGATTTTTCTCCGCGCTTGCCGGCCTCTTCATGGCCTTGAGCACGCGCGGGTGCGCATGCTGAAACGGCACATCGAGATACGGCAGGATGAGTCCCTCGGCCATCAGCTCGACCACCTCGTCAATTGAGGGATAAGGGTAGACGTAATGCAGCCGCACCCATGCATCGAGCCGCCCGAGCTCGCGCGCGAGCTCCAACAGTCGGGTTTTGACGGGACGTCCGTCAACAAAGCCCGTTCGGTAGCGCATGTCAAGACCATAGGCGCCCGTATCCTGACTGATGACAAGAAGCTCCTTGACGCCGCCCTTGACCAGATTTTCAGCTTCTCGAAGAACGCTTCCCACCGGACGGCTCACGAGCTTTCCTCTCAAGTCGGGGATGATGCAGAACGTGCAGTGATGCGCGCACCCCTCGCTGATCTTGAGATAGGCGTAATGCGCGGGCGTGAGCTTTAATCCGGCAGCGGGCACCAGCTCATCAAAAGGCTCATGCGCACGCGGCAAATGCGCATGCACCAGCTGCAGCGTTTCCTCGAGGCTGTCGGGACCGGTCACGCCGATCAACTGCGGCACGCGCTGCTTGACCCAATTGGTGCCGTCGGCATTTTTCTTGCCTCCCAGACAGCCGGTGACGATCACGCGGCCGTTCTCGCGCATGGCTTCGGCAATTGCTTCGAGGCTTTCGGCCACTGCCGCATCGATAAAGGCGCATGTATTGACGATCACCAGATCGGCTTGCTTGTAGTCGGCGGCAATGATGTAGCCTTCAGCCCGAAGCTCGGTAACGATGCGCTCGGTGTCGACCAGCGCCTTCGGACAACCTAGACTGACAAAGCCGACTCGCCCAATGCGGGCGCGTGCGCGGCTGGCTTGCTCGGACATGATTCAGACCTCCTCGGGCTTAATCCAGACCAGTGCTGCATGCCGTCCCGTGTGCTCGCCGTCGCGCCGATAACTGTAAAAGCGAGCGGCATCGGAAACTGTGGACAGCCCGCAATCCTCCACCTTTTGCACCCCGGCGGAAGCAAGCGCAATCTTTGCAAAGCCCGCAAGATCGATATGCCACTTTCCTTCGGTGCCGCTCTTGATGCAGTCGGGGGTTTTGCCGAAATGCCTCTCAAAAGCTTCGACAACTTCAGGCCCCGTTTCAAAGTCATCAAATCCGATGCGCGGTCCAAGCCAAGCTCTCAGGAGCAATTCTTCTGCTTGGCACTTGCGGCGCATTTCCTTGACCGTATCTTCGATGATGCCCGCGGCAAGACTTCTCCAGCCGGCGTGCACGGCTCCCGCAATGCGTCCCTTTTCATCGGCAATCAAAACCGGCAGGCAATCGGCCACCTGCACTGCACAGACAACGCCCGGCGTTGTCGTTATTTGCGCATCGGCCTGCAGCGACTCGTCTTCGACATCGTCTGCCGAAACCACGCGCGTGCCGTGCACCTGCGTCATCCAGCGCGGAGCCGCAGGCGTGAGCTGCGCCACAATCGAGCGATTCATGCGCACGCAGCCGGCATTGTCGCCCACGCGGCTGCCGACGTTGAGCCCCATGATGCCGTCAACGCCGCCCCAAGGGCCGGAGGAGACGCCGCCCACGCGCTCGGTAAACAAAGCGCCCACCCTGCTTCCCAGATCCGGGGCAAGGCATCCAAGTTCACTTTTGACCATTGCCATTTGATAATTCTCGCTTGTTGTATTTTTTGATTGTTGACCAAGGCGCATCATCAAAAAGAAAAGCGCCCCGAAAGCTGCATCTATTCTTCGAACACCGTCGCCGGCTCGTCCAGAGGACCAAAGCCAAGCTCATCCATAACCTCGTACATGTCCGCAGGCGGAGGCACGAACCATTCCTGCTCGAGTCCCGTCTCCGGATGCTTGAGCCGCAGGCGGCTCGCATGAAGCGCTTGACGCGAAAATTCCGCAGCCAGCCCCGCCTCCGGGGGAAGCTTGGAAGCGTTGGTGCGATAGAGCGGATCACCCAAAAGCGGCAGTCCGACAGTCGTCAAATGCACGCGAATCTGATGCGTGCGGCCGGTTTCAAGCCGGCAGGCCACCCAGCTGATGGTCCGCCCGGCGCTCTGCGCGACATCGATCAATCGACAGTGCGTCATGGCGGGCTTGCTTCCTTGCCCTCCGCGGCAGCAAAACTTCAAGGGATTGCGCGGATCGCGCCCGATCGCTCGATCGACAAAGCCCGCCTCTGGAGCAAGCCCCAGCACGAGCGCCCAATATTCGCGCCCTACGGTGCGCGCTTGAAGCTGCCGCACCAAATCGGTCTGCGCAGACTCCGTGCGCGCCACCACCATCAAGCCCGACGTTTCTTTGTCAAGCCGATGCACGATGCCCGCACGAGGCACTCGGGCAAGTTCCTGATACCGAAACAAGAGCCCGTTTAAAAGCGTGCCTGACCAATGCCCGGCAGCCGGATGCACGACCAGCCCCGCGGGCTTGTTGATGACGATGATTGTTTCGTCTTCATAGACCACGTCAAAATCAATGCCGTCTTCGGGCGCATAGGCGCTTTCCTGCGGCGAGGGCTGCTTGACGACGTCGATCGCGTCGCCCCCTGCGACCTTGAGTCTGACGCTGTCGGCCTTCAGGCCGTTGACCGAAACCGCCCCGTCCTCAATCCATTTTTGGATGCGCGCACGGCTCACCGAAGGCATTAGACGCGCCAGCACCTTGTCCAACCGCTCCGAGTTCTGAGACCAATCGAGTTCAAAGTGCTCGCTGTGTCCTGTATCATCAGCATCATCTTCAAAAAACGCCTGCTGCGTTTGCTGATCACTTTCAACGATATAATCGCCCAAATCTTTATTTTTTGTTGTTGCCATGAATTTACAAACCATGTTGCGGCCCGCCAGGCTCGCAATTGCTGCGGCAGCCGTTGCGATGACAGCCGGCTGCTCCTGGCTCGAGAGCATCGAAATCGATCCCACCCGTGACTGGACGGCCAATCAGCTCTACACCGAAGCCCGCGCCGCCATGAGCGATTCCAACTGGGAAGTTGCAAGGGACTACTATACCAAGCTTGAAGCCCGCTACCCCTTCGGCACATATGCTCAGCAGGCGCAGATTGATCTGGCCTACGTCTATTACAAAGACGACGATGCGCCAACGGCCGTGCAGACGCTCGACCGGTTCCTGCGTGCATATCCCAACCACCCCAACAGCGACTATGCGCTCTATCTGAAGGCGCTGGCCACGCTCAACGAGCGCGACAGCTGGTACAGCTCGTTTACTCGTCAGGACATTGCCGATCGCGACGCTCAAGCTGCGCGCGACGCCTTTGACATCTTCAAAGAACTTGCCGGCCGCTATCCGGATTCACGCTACGCTCCGGAAGCTCGCCGCCGCATGCATGAGCTGGTGCTCGCCGGCGCCCGCCATGAGTTGTCGACTGCGCGCTTTTACTTTGACCGCAAGGCCTACATCGCCTGCATCAACCGCGCCAAGGTCGTCATCACCGACTTTCAGCAGACGCCCATGCGCGATGAAGCGCTCGAGCTGATTGCCGACAGCTATCACGAGCTGGGCATGTTCGATCTTGAAGCCGACACAAGGCGCATCATCGACATGAACAAGCCTACGCAGACCAGCAGCAATTAAGAATTGCTCTGCCGCTTCAGGCAGGAAAAAAAATCATCCGCCCGAGACGATCTTATGCTTCGGGCGGTTTTTCTTGCGCAATCTCCTGCAAGAGCAGATCAAAACTCTTTTGCCTGCTCGAGCTTTCCCTGCAGATACTGCTCGGCCCAATTCAGACCGATGATGGTCTTGACGTCCGTAATGCGGCCGTCGCGCGTCATGCGAAGCGCTTCATCAAAGGGAATCTTGTGCACATCAATGAATTCGTTGTCGTCGAGCTCGCGGGAGCCGCCGACAATTGTTCCCTTGGCGAGGTAAATCACGATGTGCTCGTCGCTGTAGCCGATGGCATTGTGAATAGTGCCAAGCTCGACCCATTTGGAAGCAGTAATGCCCGTCTCCTCTCTAAGCTCGCGTCTGGCCGTATCAAATGGGTTCTCACCAGAATCGATTTTCCCGGCCGGAATCTCCCAGAAGGCCGCATCCATCGGCGAGCGCCACTGACGCTCGAAGACCACGCGGTTTTCGCTGTCGATCACGACCATGGCTGCCGCCCCGGGGTGATGAATCATTTCGCGCGTCGTCGTGCGGCCGTTGGGCAGCTGAACCGTTCGGCGCATGACGTGAAGAAGCTTTCCGATGTAGACGTCCTCTTCAAAAAGGACGTCTTCCTTTAACTGCTGGTCTTCAGGAATTGATTCAAGCATCTCTTCTAATCCTTGAAATTTTGTCTAGGCTTGCCGCGGGTCATGTCGTTTTTCATCAAACGTTCCTGCTGGCGCTTCCACTCCTTCTTGCTTTCGTCGGCTCGCTTTTCAAATTCTCGCTTGCCCTTGGCAAGAGCAAGCTGCATCTTGACGCGGCCGCGCGAGAAATGCAGATCAAGGGGCACTAAAGCATATCCCGCTCGTTCGACTTTGCCAATAAGTCGTTCGATCTCCTTCTTATGCATGAGAACCTTGCGCGTGCGGGTCATTTCCGGATGCTCGTGCGTGCAGGTCTGATCCGTGGGCGTAAAGCTCGAATTGCATAAATAAAGTTCGCCGTCGCGAATGTAGACGTGCGCCAAATTGATGGTCGCCCGTCCTGCGCGAACGCTTTTGGCTTCCCAGCCTCTGAGCACAAGGCCGGCTTCAAAGCGCTCCTCAATGGTGTAGTCGTGCAGGGCGCGCTTGTTGCGGATGGTGGTGTTCAAAGCTTGTGTTTCCTTCATGTTTCTTAGCGAGCGCAATTTTAGCCGACGCTTTCTCGATTGCAGTTCTCGACCACGCGCTGCACCGTCTCGAGAATTGCGTGGCCAGAGACGACACGATGAGTCCTCGGGATTACCCGCAAAAAATCAAGCCGCCGCCCCCTACTGTCTAGTAGCCAACAGTTTGCTCAAAAACTCGAACATAAGATCAGGACATTGATCGATAAATTAGGCCCTGCTGAGGCTGCCGCTTCAGCAACAAAGGAGTGAAAAAATGAAGAAGAGTTTAGTGGCACTGGCCTGCCTTTCCGCCATGGCTTGCGGCGCAACCGCTGCAGAAGTTGAGCTCTATGGTACTTTTGATACGTACATTGCCGTCAACCATCAAGGCGGCGACGTCGACACCTCCATGCGAAGCGGCGGCGCATCGGCTTCCTTCTGGGGCATCAAGGGTTCTGAAGAACTGACGCCCGACATGCAGGTGATGTTCAAGCTCGAAAGCGCCATTCTCGTTGATCAGGGCACGTATTCTGACGCGGCCGGCGAAGACGGCATGTTCTCCCGCGAATCCTGGATCGGCCTGCATCACAACAAGTACGGCATGCTCTCGTTCGGCCGTCAGTACACGCCTCACTTCCTGACATTTGCGATGACCGACCCGACGGATTTGAGCTTGGGCTCTTCGCATTCGCCCTACTTCTTCCCGTGCTCGACCGGCGTCAACGGCGAAGCCAACGACAGCCTGGTGCGCCACAACAATTCCGTTTTGTACGTCTCGCCCGTGATGGCTGGCTTTACGGTATTTGCCTACGCCGCTCTCGGTGAAGAAACCAACAACGACGGCTCGCCCTCGAGCGACGACGGCAACGTCTACAACCTCGCCGTGAACTACGCCAATGGTCCCCTCTTTGTAATGGCCAGCGTCCTGCGTCAGGACATTTCCGGGAATACTACCGGCGGCAGCGTGACGAACATGGGATATGCTCTTGACGGCACCTCCGGCGACAACCGCACGCTCGAGGAGCTGCAAAAACTCGTGGGACTGCCCGTGCTCGGCATCGTTCCCTACGACCAAACGCTGCAAAACTTTGACGCACAGGGCAAGACGCTGCTTGAGCTCAGCGACGAAACCCCGGCCGTTGCGGCAGTCAAGAAGATTGTTGACAAACTGATGGCCTAGCGTGCACCTGCGCCGCCTTGGCACTAAAAAACGTTCGCCGCAGTCTGCTCCTAGTCAAGCAGCTGCGGCGATTTTGCATTTGCATCGACCCTGACCAATGTCAGCATGCCGGCGGTGCTATGCTCGCAGAAGTAACGTACTGCCGCTTCTTTTTCATTTTGTCATGTCAGAGACTGACGCATCCAGCTTAAAGCGCCCGCCAACAATGGGCGACGCCGCCGCACTTGGCTTCATCTCAAGCCTGGGGCCGTTTTCGGTCAACACCTATGTGCCGGGCTTTCACGAAATGGCCGCTGATTTCGGCACCACGCTTGTTGCCGTGCAGCAGACGATGACGATTTATCTCATCACCTACGCAGTTTCCTGTCTTTTCGTCGGCACGCTCTCGGATACCTATGGCCGCAAGCCGACAATGGTGGCCGGCATGATGGTTTTTGCTGCGGCAAGCATCGGCGCGCTTTTGTCTCAGTCTCTTTACACGCTTTGCTTTTGGCGCTTTGTACAGGGGCTTGGCGCTGCCGTCGGCCAGGTCGTTTCGCAGGCCATGGTTCGCGATCGCTGGAGCGGCGCGCACGCCGCGGCCATGAACGGCATGATTGCGATGTTTTTTGCCCTTTCTCCCGCGCTGGCGCCGATTTTGGGCGGCTGGATCGTGCTGCACGGCGGCTGGCACTACGTGTTCGTTTTTCTTGCTGCTTATTCGTGCGCCATCGCGCTTTACACAGTTGTCGTCATGCCCGAGACACTGCCGAAAGACAAGCGCGTGCCGCTCACGCCTCTTCGCTCGGCATTGCTTTACAAGAAATGCTTCGGGCACAAGGCCTTCATGGCCGGCGTCGTCAGTCACGGCTTTTGCTTTATGGGCGGCATCCTCTATTCAGCAGGCGCAGCCGATTTCGTCATCACGATCATGGGGCTCGACGTGGATCAGTTTGCCTGGCTCACGCTGCCTCTTGTCGGCACGAGCATCATCGGCGCCTGGCTTTCGGCCAAAATTCTCAAGAAACTGCATCACGGCCTGATGCTTGCGCTTTGCATGGGACTGATGATTGCCGCGCAGCTCGCCTCGGCAGCCGCAGGCTTTGTTCATCCGCTCGCTTTTCCCTGCATCCTGATCGGTCCCGTGCTCTATTGGCTCGGCATGTCGCTGGCGCGCCCCGTCATGATGGCAATGAATCTTGACTACTTTGCCGAGAACAGAGGGCTGGCGGCGTCCGTGCAGCAGTTCTTCTGCACGGCAAGCTTTTCGATTTGTCCCCTGATCTGGGTGCCTGTGGTGCTGGGACAAGCATGGAAATACAGCGCGGCCAGTGCGTTCTGCGCTCTCATCGTGCTGGCGCTGTGGCACATCAGCATGCGCGAGCGGCCGGCTGCGCTTGCGCAGGCCGGACAAAAGGAAACGATGGACTAGCCGCGCCGCAGATGCACAGGATCGGCGGCGAGCTCAACGCAGGCCGGCAAACGCCGCACGGTGACCATCCACGCTCTGCGCCTCGTTGTCAGGTCGCCTTTGCAGGATTTTGATCGTGCGCCTGCCGCTGCCGGCATCAGGTCCCCGGGGAGCTTTGTCGCCTGACGCATCTTTGCGTGCGGCAAAGTTTTCCTTTGCCTGCGCGATAAAAAGCTTAAGCCTGTTGGCCACATTGGACTTCGAGGTACCGGCCTCAAAGTCGATGGCGCACAGATTGGCCTGCGGATAATCGCTTCTGAGCCTGCGCATGACGCCCTTGCCCGTGATGTGGTTGGGCAGGCACCCGAAGGGCTGCAGACACACAACGTTGGGCGTGCCGGTTCGGATGAAGTCGATCATCTCGGCAGTAAGCAGCCACCCTTCCCCAGCTTGCTGCCCCTCGGAAATAAAGCCGCGAATGTCGTCGAGCCCCTGAGCCAATCCCATGCTTCCTTCAACGGGCGTGCCGCGCACGGCTTCGAGCATGGGGCGTCTGAGCCTCTCGTAATGCTTGATCAGCAGCCACGAAACAGATCCCTTGATCTTGCTGCCGCCGAATGAGCGCGCCTGATAAACATTGTCGTTGAGGCAATAGAGCATGAAGTTGGTGATGTCGCCCAACACCGGCTCAGCGCCTTCGTTGATGATTTCATCGACGATCTCTAGATTGGCTCTTGGATGGTACTTCAAAAGAATTTCGCCCACGATGCCCACGCGCGGCTTTTTCTGCACCGTCATGTCCACGGCAAGAAATTCCTTGACCATGCGCTTGGCGTCTTGAGCAAAAGCCGCAGCATCCCCTCTTCCGGCAACTTCAATGCCGCGGGCAATCCACTTGCGCGTGAGCTCCTGCGTGCTGCCGCGCTCTGTTTCATAGGTGCGCACGTAAAGCGTCAGCCGCTGCAGCAAGTCGCCGTAGAGCACAGCCAGCATCAGCCGGTGAAAGCCCTTGAGCCCAAGATCGAGGTGCTCAACGCCCCGCATGCTTGCCGCCGAAAGACACACCACGGGCAAATCGCCCATCCCCACGTCCTTCAATGCCCACTTTAAAAGACCAGGATAGTTCGTTGCTCGGCACGGACCGCACGTTTGCGCCAGCAGCAGCGCGCTTGTCTGCGGATCAAACCCAGGCGATGTCGCCGCTTCAAGCAGCTGGCCGATCACCACAATTGCCGGATAGCAGGCATCGTTGTTGACGTGCGCAAGGCCCAGCTCGATTGCCTTGGCGCTGACCTCTGGAAGCACCTCCACGTCCCAGCCCAGAGACTTGAGCGCACCGGCGAGGATGGGAAAATGAAGAGGAGCCATCTGCGGCGCATAAATTTTTCTGCGCTTGGCGGCAAGCGCGCCGCAGCTCTGCTTGTCGTCGCTGCCGTCGGCAGCAGGCGCAAGCCCTTTTTTGCGCAGGCGGCGATCTTCGACAGCGGCCAAAAGCGAACGCAGGCGAATGCGCGCAGCTCCAAGCGTATCGCCCTCGTCGATTTTGAGCATCGTGTAGATCTTTCCCGCCGACTCGAGCTGCCGCTTGATTTGTTCAGATGTAATGGCATCGAGCCCGCAGCCGAAGCTCACGAGCTGCACGAGCTCGGCGCAGTCCGAGTCCTTGACCAGCTGAGCGGCGCGGTAAAGCCGCGAATGAAATGTCCATTGGTTGACCACTTCAAGGTGCTCGGGCATGCGCGCCAGATGAGCCACGGCATCCTCTGTCACGAGGTCGGCGCCCATCGACTCAATGAGCGCTGGAATGCCGTGATTGATCAGCGGATCGATATGGTAGGGGTGGCCGGCAAGCACGATGAGCGGCCGAGAGCTTGCCGCATGCCGGCGCCAAATCTCCTCGCCCTTGGCCCGCAGTCTTTGACGATAAATCTCAAGGGCTTGACGCCCGGCCTTGACGGCGCGGCGCACGTCGCGCAGCTGCAGATCCGGAAAGGATTCCAGAAGCGCCCTTTCGACTGTTTTGTCGTTGTTCAAATCCAAAAACGGCGTCAAGAGCCGCACACCGGGGTAAGCCTCTTCGGTATTGAGCTTCAAAGCTTCGGGATAGCCGCCGACCACCGGGCAGGCAAAGCGCGCATCGGACTCCTTGAAAGGAACGCCTTCGCGCGGCACGCAAGGCAGCCACACGTCGCGCACGCCGGCGTGCACAAGCTGCGCAAGGTGTCCATGCGCAAGCTTGGCTGGGAAACAAAGTGTTTGAGAAGGAATCGTATCGCTGCCGAGCTGTCCAATGCCGTGCTCAGAGGGCGGCGACAACACCACCCGCATGCCGAGCGCCGTGAAAAGCGCCTTCCAGTACGGAAAATGCTCGTACATGTTGAGCACTCGCGGAATGCCTACCACGGGGGCTGCGGCAGCGATCGTTGCCAGCGTCGGCAGCGGTTCGTCGTCTCCAAACAACAGCCGCATTTTCCAGGCCACAAATCCGCTGTCCTGCTTGCCCTTGAGGCCTCCTGACTTCATGGCGAAGTCGCACCGGTTTCCGCTGAAGAATTTCTGCCCGGACGGGAAGCGGTTCATCTTGAGCTGGCAGTGGTTGGTGCACCCTTTGCAGCGAAACTCGCGGACTTTGACGCGGCTTGCGTCAAGATCGGCTTCGATGAGGCCGAGCGCCGGGGTGTCGGCAGCCGTGCGCTCGCGCGCAATCAACGCCGCCCCATAGGCGCCCATCAAGCCGGAAATATCAGGGCGAATGACTTCAAGCCCCGTCTGCTGCTCGAAGGCGCGCAGCACGGCGTCGTTGAGAAACGTGCCGCCCTGCACAAGGACGTGACTGCCGAGTTCGCTCACGTCATGAATGCGAAGCACCTTGTAGAGCGCGTTTCTCACAATCGAGCGGCACAAGCCTGCGGCAATGTCCTCAATCGGTGCGGCGTCTCTTTGCGCCTGACGCACCTTTGAATTCATAAACACAGTGCAGCGCGTGCCCAGATCGCAGGGATGACGGCTGCGCATGGCGGCCTCGACAAACTCTTCGAGCGACAAGTCAAGCTGCCTCGCAAACGTCTGCAAAAACGAACCGCACCCCGAAGAGCAGGCTTCATTGAGCTTGACGCTGCGAATCAGGCCCAAGCGCACGTCAAGGCACTTCATGTCCTGTCCGCCGATATCGATGACGTAGCTTGTCTGAGGATCAAAAGCCACGGCTGCACGCTGATGCGCAAGGGTCTCAACTTCGGAAAACTGCGCGCCGACGGCAGCCCTCGCCAAATCCGCGCCATAGCCTGTCGTCGCAGCCGCGCGCAGACAAGCTTTCTGCGGGATGCTCTGCAGCAGGCTTCGCATGCGCTCAAAGAGCTTTTCAAGCGGATTGCCTTCGTTTTGATCGTACCAGGAGCTGACGATGCGGCCGTTGCCGTCAAGAACGACTCCTTTGATGGTGGTGCTGCCCAAATCAATGCCCAGAAACAGATCTCCCTCAGCCTGAGCGAGATCGCCTCTCGGAGCCTTGTGCGCGGCGTGACGCTTCAAAAATGCCTGCTTTTGCTCTTCGTTGTCAAAAAGCGGCACGAGTTCAATTTCATTGGCGACTGCCAGCTTGATGTCCTTGAGAATCTTTTGAAGTTCGCCCACGCCTTGCCACAAGCGCGAACCGGCGATTTCCTGACTGGTTTCATCAAAGCCTTGGCGCGCCGCGCCCCAGGCTACGGCAAAATGCGCATCTTCAAACTGCACGAATTCCGTGCCAGGAGCCTGCAGCTTGCGCTCGAAAGCTTGTCTGAGGCCTTTTAAAAACGACAGAGGCCCGCCCAGAAACGCAATGCGCCCTTTTAGAGCACGTCCGCACGCAAGACCGCTCACCGTCTGCTCAACAACAGCGTCAAAGACCGAACGCCCCACTTCCGATTTAGGAACGCCGTTGTTAAAGAGCGCAACCACGTCGGTTTTGGCAAAAACGCCGCAGCGTGAAGCAATCGGGTGTGAGACTGATGCCGACAGCGCCAGTTGGTCAAGTCCTGCTGCATCGGTATCCAGAAGGCTGGCCATCTGATCAATAAAAGCGCCCGTACCGCCTGCGCAGGCTTCATTCATGCGCAGCTCGACGCCGTTTGAAAGATATAAAAGCTTGGCGTCCTCGCCGCCGAGCTCAACGGCGGCATCAAGACCCGGCGCCCGGTTTTTCAAAAACACCGATGCTGCCACGACTTCCTGCACGAACGCTCCCTGGACCTGCTGAGCCACCCCTAGCGCTCCGGAACCGGAGAAAACGACGCGAAGCTTCTGTCCGCAAAGATCAACTCGGCGTTCAAGCTCAGAGAGCATGCCCCGCAGCGTCTCAACAACCGCGCTCTGATGCCGGAGGTAGTCTCTGGCAAGCGTCTGCCCCTTTTCGTCAAGAAGGACGTATTTGATCGTTGTCGACCCTAAGTCAATGCCTAAACAATACATGGCTCTTTTTTATGCTCTATTTACTTGCTTAGTCTCGTTGCCTGCAAAATCGCAAACGCCCGGCTGCTGCGGCTTTGCGCCGAGGCCTGCGTTTTTGTTTGTCTTTGTCAGCGCCATCTTTGCCGCCTCATCAAGACTGCACATCACCACATCGGTGCAGTAGCGCTCGATTTGCTGCTGAGTGCATTTCTTTTGCCCTGCTTCGAGCACGACGAAAAGCCGCAGAAACTCAATGGCTGCATCGGCAGCATGGCGCATCAGGTCAAGCTTGAGCAGACACGGTCCGCCCCGCTCCTTCGCATAGGCCTCAAGTAGCCAATCGACCATGACTTTCTGCTTCTCTTCGATCTTGTGCCGAAACAAGCAGCCCGTCTTGTGCGAGAGCAGCAAAACACGTTCGACATCGGGCCGGCACATGACGAACTCAACGTACAGCGCCACGAGCGAAGCGACCCGCACCTGCCCTTGGCTTTGCTGCGCTTGCCGCATATTCTCGGCAAGCTCTGCAAACTCCTGATCAATCATCGCCGAAATAAGCGACGTTTGATTGGGAAAGTAGTAGTACACCAGATTGCGGGATATGCCGAGGCGGCTGGCGACAGCCGCAAGCGACACATCGCCGTCTGCGCTTTGCATCATGCAGCTGAGCGCTTCCTTGAGTATCTGCAGACGTCTGTCTTCGGCAGCTCGTCTGTCGCGCATCTTGGCGCCGTGCGCACCCTCATGCGCCTGCCCGGCATTGTGCGCCATATCTTTGCCAGTTGATTTCATACAACGTACCTGCAAAAATATTGTATCCGCATACAATAAGTCTGTTTATTCGATTGTACGCCCATCCAATAAGAAGGAATCCCCACCAAGATTGCGGGGTTTCCCGAGACGCGTTCAGTTTATTTCAGCCGCCCCCCGCGACGGCACATTTTTGCCGCTGTTTTCAAGCACGCCAAAAGTCGCAGGATTTCACAATTTTTTTACTAAAAGCCTGCCTCATGAGACAGCAAACCATTAAACTTTCTGCCATGAATTCAAGTCTGACAGACGCCGTTGTTTTTCTCGCCGATGAAACGCAGACCGAAGCGATCGCTCAAAGGTTCGCTTCGGCTTTAGGTGTTTTGCGCGAGGACATCCTCGCGCAGGGTTTCAACCTGCGTTTGACCGGAGACTTAGGGGCGGGCAAAACCACTTTTACGCGCGCGCTGCTGCGTGCGCTGGACGTAGCCGGCCGCGTGCGCAGTCCCACATTTGAACTTGTCGAAGAATACGACGTGCTCGACGGGTGCGTGTTCTATCACTTCGACTTCTACCGTTTTGAGAGTCCGCGCGAGTTTGAGGAGGCAGGGTTTCGCGACATGTTTGGTTCGGGACGCATCACAGCATGCGAATGGAGCGAGAAGGCGGCCGATTACCTGCCTGCGGCTGATTTGGAAATTACGCTGACGGTAGACAAAGCCGCGCGCCGCGCGCATCTTGCCGCCCTGTCTGATGCGGGCAAGAAAGTCCTCAACGAGGTGCTGGGCCATGCAGCTTGAACGCCGCGATTTGATTCTTGGCGCAGCCGCAGCCCTTGCAGGCGCCAATCCTTTGTCCGCGCTTGCCGCTTCCCAAAAGCTTGATCTGCGCATCTGGCCCGATGATGAGAGCACGCGCATCTCAATTGAATCCGAGCGCAAGCTCAAATTCAGCCACATGATTCTGCGCGGCTCCAAGCCCTATCGCTTCGTGCTCGACATCGAAGGCATGCAGCTGACCAATACGCTTGCCCAGGGCCTGAAGAATCTAAAGACAAAGGACAACTTCATTGCCGCCGTGCGTCCCGGCCAGTTCAAGCCCGACGTGCTGCGGCTCGTCTTCGACCTCAAGGCCGACGTCAATGCCACAGTCAACTACTCCAAGCCTGTGGCCAACTTCAAGCATCGCATCATCATCAACATCACGCCCACCAATGCGGATCTGATGAAGCAGGTGATTGAACGCACGGGCGCAAACGCCAAAACCGAGGTTGCCCGCACCAAGCCGGAAAAACCCAATACGGTCAAGGAAACGACGGTCAACAAAAGAACCGTCAAGAAAAAAGGCAAGACCGAAACCCTCATCGTCGTCATTGACCCCGGCCATGGGGGCGAAGATCCAGGAGCCGTAGGCCGCCGCAAGACCAAGGAAAAGGACGTCGTCCTGGCCATTTCCAAAAAGCTTGCCTCGACAATCAACCGCACAAAAGGCATGAAGGCCATTCTGACGCGCAGCCGCGACGTGTTCTTGCCTCTGAGCAAGCGCGCCGGCATTGCCGTCAAGCAAAAAGCTCACATCTTCGTGAGCATTCACGCCGATGCCTGGATTAAAGCCGATGCGCATGGATCATCGGTCTACACGCTCAGCGTCGGCGGAGCCTCATCGCTTCAGGCGCGCTGGCTTGCTCAGTCGCAAAACCGTGCCGACGAAATCGGCGGGCAGGTCATGAAGGATGTGGCCGAGTCGGCCCGCAGCTCGCTTGTCGACCTGCTGGCAGAGACGAAGCTGCGCTACGGCATACAATTGGGAGATGAGGTTTTGAGCGAGCTCGCCAAACTCGGTCCCCTGCACAAGTCCAGCGTTGAATACGCCGAATTTGCCGTTCTAAAAGCTCAGGGCGTTCCATCGATTCTGGTTGAAACCGCCTTCATCAGCAACCCGACCGAAGAACGGCGTCTGCGCGACTCGCGGCACCAGAGCAAGCTTGCCAATGCGATTTTCAACGGAATCCGCACGGCCATCAAGAAGGATCCTTCACTTTTGCGGCAAACATAGAAATTTTCATCCAGCAGGCGGTGCAGTTTTCAACTGTCCGCCTTTTCTTTTGACAGATCAGGAACGTAGCACATCATGCCATTGCCTCCCGCACCAACAAAACCCGCCGACACGGTCAATCCCGCCTCCTACGGTGAAGCCGCTCCCTCTGCGGCCGTCGCGCCGAGCTCAGGCTCTGCGAACAAAAAAACTGTCAAATCACGCACAAAGAAGCTTGCAGCGCCTTCCCTGCCCGAGGCGCCTCAAGCAAACGCGGCACAAAAAGCCGCGCCGGCCGCCGACCCTGCAAAGAAAACAGCGGCAAAACCTGCCGCCAAAAGAGCCTCTCAAACCAAGGCAAAAACCGCCCGCACCAAAACGGCGGCCGCCTCGCGCCGCAAGTCTTCCGACAAACAAGCCCCAAGAACTCAAGCCGACATGCGCTCTGAGCGCGCTGAAGTTCCGATCACGGTGGTGCCCGGCGCAAGCAGGCTCAGAAAGCCTCGCGCCACGGCCGCTTCCGTCGGACCTCGCGTCTTTGTTCTCGACACCAACGTCCTGCTTCATGATCCAACCTGTCTGTTTCGATTTGAAGAGCACGATGTGTTTCTGCCCATGACGACGCTCGAAGAGCTCGACAACCACAAAACAGGAACAAGCGACATCGCGCGCAACGCTCGTCAGGTGAGCCGCACCATCGATCAGCTTATCGAAGCCGGCACCGACAGCATCGACAAAGGCGTCAAGCTTGATGCTCTGGGCAGCCGAGAAGCGCACGGACGTCTTTACTTTGAGACAAGCTCGATTGCCGCGCGCCTTCCCGAAGGACTCGATCAGGACAAGGCAGACAATCGGATTTTGGCCGTTGTCAAAGCCCTCGGAGAGGTTTTTCCGGACAAAAACATTGTCCTCGTCAGCAAAGACATCAACATGCGCATCAAGGCGACGGCTCTCGGGCTTGCCGCCGAAGACTACTTCAACGACAAGACGATCGACGACACTGACCTTCTTTATACGGGCCGCACGGTGGTTGAGCCGGATTTTTGGGAAAAGCAGGTCGAAAATCTCCAGAGCTGGCAGGCCGACGGCCGCACTTGGTACAGCTTCGAAGGACCGCTTGCGGGCAGTTTGTCGCTCAATGAATTCGTCACCACCAGCGACGGCAGCTTTGCCGCCCAGGTCAAAGTCAAGAGTGCAGGCACGGCAACGCTGGCCACGCTCAAAGACTACATGCAGCCCAAAAACGCAGTCTGGGGCGTGCATGCGCGCAACATCGAGCAGTCGCTTGCCTTGAATCTGCTGATGGATCCTGAAATTGACTTTGTCACGCTGCTGGGCCAGGCCGGCACCGGCAAAACTCTCATCACGCTTGCCGCAGCGCTCACGCAGACGCTTGATGCTCGACGCTTTACAGAGATCATCTTTACTCGCGCCACTGTCAGCGTTGGTGAAGAGATCGGCTTTTTGCCCGGTACCGAGGAAGAAAAGATGACGCCGTGGATGGGCGCGCTTGAGGACAACCTTGAAGTGCTCAACAAGTCGGACCGCTCGACCGGCACATGGGCGCGCAGCGCAGCCTCCGACCTCATCCGAAGCCGCATCCGCATCAAATCGATGAGCTTCATGCGCGGTCGAACTTTCCTCAACAAGTTCGTCATTATCGATGAAGCGCAAAATCTCAGCCCCAAGCAGATGAAGACGCTCATCACGCGCGCCGGCCCCGGCACGAAGATCGTCTGCATGGGCAACATCGCTCAGATCGACACGCCCTACCTCACTGAGGGTTCTTCGGGCCTAACCTATGTCGTTGACCGCTTCCGCGGCTGGGAGCATGCCGGACACATTACGCTGCAGCGCGGCGAGCGCAGCCGTCTGGCAGATTACGCAAGCGAAATTCTCTAGCGCTTCCGCCGTACTCTAAAATACGGACCGCAATGCAAGCCGAGGCCCAAACAGGGCCCCGGTTTTTGCTTGTCTGCAAAGCGCTCAGATCTCTAGAACCACAGCGCAAAGCACATGATGCCGATCATGATGAAGGAAAGGGCAAGCTTGAGCGCCGTTCCAACAAGCATGCCGACCCAGGTAGCCCAGCCGACGTTTGTGGCCACGCGCAAGTCTCTCTGACCAATGTACTCGCCCACGAAGGCGCCGATAAGCGGCATGAAGAGAATGCCGAAAATTCCCATGAAAAGCCCCAGCACCGTACCCACCATGCTGCCGACGATGCCGTACTTGGTCGCTCCTGCCCTCTGCGCCCCCATGGTCTGAGCCACCCAGTCGACGGCAAGCCCAATAATGGTAAGTACGCCCAGCACGACGAGCGTCACCCAGGTGATGTGCGCAAAATCGCCGATCCAAGCTGCAATGAGCGCTCCCACGAAAATCATGGGGATGCCGGGCAGCGCAGGAACAACAGCGCCGGCCACGCCGATCACGATTGAAGCAACGGCCACAATCCACAGCACAATGTTGAGCCAGTCGATGGAAGCAAGTGTTTCAAGCATGTCTGAAGACTCTCCTAAACAAAAAGCTGATTGTTTTTAGGCATACTCGGGCGGAACATCCACATCCTGAGCCAGATTGTCAAAGCGCGTGAATTGGCCGTCAAAGCGCATGTTGACTGTGCCGGTGGGACCGTTTCTCTGCTTGCCGATGATGATTTCGGCCACATTGGGATCTGCCGTATCCTTGTGATAGACCCAGTCGCGATAGATGAACATGATGATGTCGGCGTCCTGTTCGATTGCGCCAGACTCACGCAAGTCGCTCATGACGGGCCGCTTGTCGGTACGGGCATCCACGCCGCGGTTTAGCTGCGAGAGCGCAATCACCGGGACGTCCATTTCCTTGGCCAGACTCTTGAGGCCGCGGGAAATTTCAGAAATTTCCGTGGCGCGGTTTTCCGAATTGTTTTTCGTTGCCGAGCCGCTCATGAGCTGCAGATAGTCGACGACGACAAGCGCCAGGGGACCAGTTTTGCGCACCAGACGCCGCACGCGGCTTCTGAGCTCATTGACCGTAAGCGCCCCCGTATCGTCGATATAAAACGGCGCCTTGCTCATGAGACCCACCGTTTCCGTGTAGCGCGCCCAGTCGGCATCATCAAGTCTGCCGCGCCTGAGCTTTTGCGCATCAATGCGGCCGACCGAGCAGATCAAGCGCTTGGCGAGCTGCACCGAACTCATTTCCATAGAAAAGACGGCCACAGGCATCTTGAGCGTCAGCCCCGAATACTCGGCGATGTTCATGGCAAAAGAGGTCTTGCCCATGGAGGGACGTCCGGCAACGATGATGAGATCGCCCTTTTGCAGGCCGGAGGTCATCTTGTCGAGAATGCGAAAACCGGTCGGCAGTCCTGTGACATCGTCTTTGGAGTGCATCTGATAGAGCTGCTGGAGCTCCTTAGTCACGTCTCCAGCAAGATCGCTCAGAACGCGAAAGCCTCGCTTGCCCTTGTTTGAACGCTCGTCAATGGCAAAAACCTTAGCCTGCGCAGAGTCAAGCAGCTGCGCAACGTCGGCGCCTTCGGGCGACAAAGCCGAAGTGGCAATCTCGTCGCCGGCAGTAATGAGCTGACGCAAAATCGAGCGGTCGCGCACGATTTCAGCATAGCGGCGGATATTGGCCGCGGCGGGCGTCGCGTTGACCAGGCTGTTGAGGTAAGCCATGCCGCCCGCTTCTTGGCTCTTGCCCTCGGCATCGAGCTCGCCGTAGACCGTCACAATATCCGCCGGACGACCGGCGCTGCACATCTCCTGGATTTTTTCGTAGATGATGCGATGATCGCGCCGGTAGAAGTCCTCCGGCACAAGGACGTCGGCCACCAAGTCGAAGGCGTTGTTGTCGAGCATCAATCCGCCCAGCACGCTCTGCTCGCTTTCAATGGACTGAGGCGGCCTTCTTAAGGCAGCAACTTCAGGGTCGGGCGCATCAAGCCCCATCATGCTTAAGTCTTCGCTCATGAATGAAACAGTTCTGCGCCAGATCGCCGGCAGCGGCAGCGGCGGCAAAACAAACAGGTGTTATTGAGTTCGGCACTCGGGCTCAGCCCGCAGCCGGCCATATGCGTTTAGAGAATTCTCAGCAAAGCCGACCGAAAAGGAAAGGATTCTTTTCTGCGTTTCATTTTTGCTGAAGGCGGAAAATCTTAACCGATTTTGCCTGTCGGTCCGAGATCAAAATGTTTCAGAAGTTCTCAAAGGCAAACGCAAAAAATGTTTGTTAAAGAAAGCTCACCAGAGTAAGCCAGAAAGGCGCAGCAAAAATCAAACCGATAGTCGTCATGCTCACCACTTCCGAGGCATATTCCTCGTCCGCACCATACTGACGTGCGAGTACGGCAATGGCAGAAGACACTGGCAGAGCAGATGCAAGAATGAACACTCGCTGCATAAGAGGCTCAACATCAAAAGGCAGCATGCACAAATACATCAGACACGGCCTGATCAAAAAACATGCTACGAGAATAAGCCACACTTCCCGATGCATGTGAAGAAGCCGAGAAAAACCCACCTTCTGCACCGTCATGCCGATGAAGACAAGCGCCAAAGGCGTAGCGAGCTGCCCGATCATGTGCGTCGACATGGAAACAAACCGCGGCAAAGGAAGGGAGCACAGCACAAAGACCAAGCCGACTAAAAATCCCAGCAGAGGCGGCGAAGTAAACATCTTGAGGCTTTGCCTCGACAAAAGCCTGGGCTGAGCTCTTCCTTGCCGCCTGACGCCGTCAAGCTTGATGTTGTAGATTGCCACCACCCAGATGTAGATCACATTGGCAAAAAAATACACCAGCAAATAGGGAATCCCGACTTCACCATACATGGCAAGAGTCACCGGCACGCCGACAAAAAGCACGGTTGAAGCGCTGAAGCAGGCCAAGAACGTCCCTCTTACTTCGTCTCGCACCAGTCCGAGACGCACAATCACCAGAGAAATGCAGAAATTGATGACCACCACAAGAATCGGCAAAAAAGCCATCTGCAGCAGCTCAATGAGCTGATCGTGCGAAAACTTGGATGTCATGGAGTAAAACAGAAAAAATGGAAGCGCCAAATTGACAAGACGCGCCATCATGGTTCGCCCGCGATCGTCATACCACCCTTTTTTCGCCGTCAGCCAGCCTACGCTAGCCACAAGAACCAGCACGGTAACTGCCGTCAAGGAATGCAAAACAGCCTCTATCATCCCGTCTCCTTTCGTTCTCCTTCAACTCCGTATTTGGCATTTGTCTTGTTGAGTTGTGCTTGTATGCAGCGGACAATTCAAAATGCTTGAGCAAATGCCGCATAGTCCCGCTGCCTTATTACGAACGCAAGCTCCGCTTCGGCGCGCGTCATGGCCAAATACAAAAGCGATTTTTCTCGTTCTGACGTTTCTTTTTGGAACAACTCCGAATTTTTATGCTTTCGCCGGGGATGCACTCCAATCGACATAAAAAATGCCTCGCCTGCCGAAGAATTTTTGTCGAAGAATGAAGCAGCAGACGCAGCCGCGAGGATCAAAGCCGTTTTTCCGACCACTCGTTTGAAGCGTCGGCATCCGACGATCTCATTGACGCGCAAAACCTCTCTAAGCCGCTTGACTCCGATGCGGATTCCTCTTCGAGGCGCAAGCGCACGCATTTGGCGATCAGTTTGGAGTGTATTGTATTTCGTTGCCGATGATGTTTGCTTCTTTGATGGCAGCGACAAAAGAGAGGCGGTTTGAGCGCAGTCCCTACATCAAGAATCGGACTGTCTTCAATAAGCTTTGCCAATGCGCATGCAAGCGGCTTGTCCGCGGTCAAGACAAAACTCATTGTCTCACAGAGCAAGCAAGGCGTTCTCGCGACTCGCCCATGATCGATGTGCGTGATCTCGCCAAGCAAGGTCGCCTTGCTCAAAGCGCCGTCGGCTTTCTCTCGCTCTGCCCAGGCAGACTTTGAGCTGAGCTGCGATGGCGCCTCCGTGCTCAAGCACGAACAAAACTTGGCGGCGAAGGTCTGCAGAAATTTTCCTGCTAAACAAATATCCCCAGAAAACATCTCGCTTTCCGGGGACATTCACAGCTGGCTTAGCAGCCGTTTTTAGATTTTTGCTGCGGCGAGAGCCGAATATTAGGCTTCAGCCACAACCTTCACCACGACGTCGGCGGTGATGTCGGTCATCAGACCAATGGTGATCGTGTACTCGCCAACGCTCTTAATGGCGCCCAGCGGGGTACGAACCTGACTCTTCTTGATCTGGAAGCCGAGCTTGTCGATCGCTTCAGCGATGTCGGCGTTGGTGACGGAACCGAACAGGCGGCCGTCAACACCAGCCTTGCTGGAGATCTCGATGACCTGGCCGTCGAGCTTGCCGGCAACTTCCTGAGCAGCGGCAATGCGTTCGGCCTGAGCCTTTTCGAGTTCGGCGCGGCGGGTTTCAAACTCGGCGATAGCGGCCTTGGTGGCGCGCTTTGCATGACCCTGAGGGATCAGGAAGTTGCGGGCATAGCCGTCCTTAACCTTGACGACAGCACCAAGTTCACCGAGGTGATTGATCTTTTCGAGAAGAATGACTTGCATGATTAACGGGTCCCCTGATTATCGGTGTAGGGCAGCAAAGCGAGGAAGCGAGCGCGCTTGATCGCGGTGTCGAGCTGACGCTGGTAGCGAGCCTTCGTACCGGTCAGACGAGCCGGCATGATCTTGCCGTTTTCCTGGATGAAGTCGCGCAACGTGTCGATGTCCTTGTAGTCGATCTGTTCGACGTGTTCGACCGTGAAGCGGCAGAACTTCTTGCGCTTAAAGAGCGCATTTTGCTGGTTGCTGCGGCGGGGCTTGCCCTTACCTTTTGCACCAAAAGCCATTTTTCAACTCCTAATTATTTTGAATTCCGTAACATGCACGGTCAATTTGGAACTTCTCAACGAGCGCGTTGCAAGAAAACCTTTCAGTTCAAGCTCTTGTCCGAGCTCAATGTCTTCCAGTCTCAGAGCCGCATCGGCAAATGCCAGCGCAGTAAAAGAAAACTGTACCTGGCGCTGTGCTCCGGCCTCGTAGACTTTGGCATTGTGATGAAACGTTGCCTCAAAAACTGCAATGCCCGCCGGCGTATAGCGCAGCTCCTTTTTTTCAAGCAGCGCAGCGCGGATCAAAACCTCATTGGCGGGCGAACTTTCCAAAATCGACCTGCACTAATCCATTAAGCCTGAGCGGGAGCCTCAGCTTCCTGAGCGGGCTGGGCAGCAGCTTCGACAGCGACCTTCTTGGCCTCTTCCTTTTCAACCGTCTTCATCATGACGGAAGGCGCAGTCTCAGCCTTCTTGGTCTTGACGACGAGGTGACGCAGAATTGCGTCGTTGAAGCGGAAGCCGTTTTCAATTTCCGCCAGCGTCGAGTCGGTGCACTCGATGTTGATCAGGAAATAGTGGGCCTTGACAAGCTTCTGAATCGGGTAAGCGAGTTGACGGCGACCCCAGTCTTCGACGCGGTGAACCTGACCGCCTTCTTCGATGACGAGGTTCTTCAAACGTTCGATCATCGCGGGAACCTGTTCGGACTGATCCGGATGCACGATGACGCACAGTTCATAATGACGCATTGATTTCCTCCTTACGGAAATAAGCCACCCGAGCGTCTTTTCGGTGTGGCAAGGATACGAAAGTTTGTGATTTTATGCGTAAGTCCTTGAAAAATCAACACTTTACGCATTTTTTCTCATAAAAAAACCTCAAAACCTTCAGGCTTTGAGGCATTTTTCTCATTCCCTCTAATGAAGGAATGTGGTGCCGGTGAGAGGATTCGAACATCCGACCTTCGCATTACGAATGCGCTGCTCTACCAGCTGAGCTACACCGGCAACCAGATTTTCACTCAAGACTCATCGTCCCGAGAGATGCGCATTTTACAGAGCTTTTGAAAAATTGCAAGGGTTTTTCGATTTTTTTTTAAATCGGCAGCGGCCTCTATAAAATCACTCGCATGCACGCTTGTCTCAGCAATCAGGAGTCAAATCATGTCTGCAACCCCCATATCCATCCTGCTGTTTGACGGTTTTGAGCCGCTTGACGTTTTTGGTCCCGTTGAGGTTTTGGGGGACTTGGATGACTGCAGGCTCGGCTATTTCTCATTGAATGGAGGCCTCGTCGGCTGCAGGCAGGGATTTCGGGTTGAAACGCAGCCTTTTTCGGAAATCGCCTCCAATGGCATCCTTTTGCTTCCCGGCGGCATGGGCACACGGCCCTTGTCGGCAGACGATGCGTGGCTTAATCATTTGCACCGCCTTGCCGAAAACGCCCAAACGGTGCTTTCGGTATGCACGGGCTCGGCGCTTCTGGCTGCTGCCTCCTGCCTGGAAAAGCGGCGTGCAACCACCAACAAGCGTTCCTGGGCCTGGGCGACGTCTTTTGGACGCGAGGTTTTCTGGCAGCCCCGCGCACGCTGGGTAGCAGATGGAAAATTCTGGACAGCCTCCGGCGTCTCAGCAGGAACCGACATGGCTCTGGCTTTCGTTCGAGAGAACTTCGGGCGCACGAAAGCCCAAGCCATTGCCGAGCGCATGGAGTACACCGCAAACGAAGATGCCGACAACGATCCTTTTGCAGTGCAAGTTTGAGCAGTTGCTCCCCATCTCAATTCTGAAGGCCTGCACCATTTTGGTGCGGGCCTTTTGCTTAGATAGGCACCACTTCGGTGCACATCTTCTTTTGCTTCCCTTCTTGAAGCACTTCTTCGCTTTTCTTAAGCATCAGCAAAATGGTGAAGGCTTCTTGGTTTTTGTTGAAAAATCTAGTCACAACTTCGTAGAAGTTCTACTGCAATTTCCTTAGACAACTGGAATTTTTTCATTTTTTCTCCGTTGACGGATCAAACTGGCACGAAGATTGCTTCTTTTTTAATCAAAAGAGGACTGCCCCCACAAAGCGCATTCCCCCACCCTGTTGAGAAAAATTATTCCCTATGACATAAGGAGCTTGCCATGACTTCTGTTTCCCGCTTTGCCCTTGCCGCCGTTGCCGGCGCCGTGCTTGCGCTCAATGCCGCGACCGCCGCTGAACTTACCGGCACGCTCAAGAAGATTCAAGAAACCGGCTCGATCACGCTCGGCTATCGTGAAAGCTCCGTTCCGTTTTCTTATCTCAATGCCGACGGCAAGCCTACGGGCTATGCCTTTACCGTCTGCCAGAAAGTAGCAGAGGCCGCCCAAAAGGAGCTCGGCCTTGCCAAGCTCGACGTCAAGTATCAGGCTGTCACCTCGGCCAACCGCATTCCTCTTATTCAAAACGGCACGGTCGACATCGAATGCGGCTCCACGACGAACTCTCTTGTGCGCCAGCGCGAAGCCGCCTTCAGCACGAGCTACTTCGGCATTCAGGTTTCTGCAGCAGTCTGGAAGTCGAGCGGCATCAACAACATGAAGGACCTCAACGGCAAAACGATCGCCGTCACCTCCGGCACGACTTCCGTTGCGCTCATGAAGAAGTTTGAAAAGCAAAACGGCATTCGCGTTCGGTATCTGATGACCAAGGACTTTGCCGAGGCCATGCAGCTTGTCGCCAACAAGCGCGCGGATGCGTTTGTTCTCGATGACGTGCTTCTCGCCGGTCAGATTGCCAATCTCAAGAATCCCAACGACTTCAAGATTCTCGATGCCGCGCTCTCTGTTGAGCCCTACGGCGCCATGTTCCGCAAGGATGATCCCCAGTTCAAGGCGCTTGTCGACAAGACCGTCACGGGCATGATCAAGTCCGGCGAACTCGCCAAGCTCTACACGCAGTGGTTCGAAAATCCGATTCCGCCCAAGAACGTCAACCTCAACTTCAAGATGAACTCCTACACGAAGCAGCTCTTTGCTAATCCTTCGGACAAGGGCATCTAAAACGGTTTTACCGGGAGGCGTCATTTACAAAGGCTAGCGGTGGACCTTCCCGGTTTTTTCATTCAATAGCAATTCCCGCAGCCCTATGAGCTCGGCGGCTTAGGTCTTCGAAGACTCCAGCCTCAAGCCGCCGGCACGGCTGAAAAGAGGAAGAAACCATGGCTTTGAACTTCAATCTGGACTCATTGTTTGAGCCCGCACTTCTGGCTGACATGCCCTGGTGGCAGTACATCCTGGGCGGCGCCGGCTGGACCATCGGCTTGATGCTGAGCGCCTTTGCGCTTGCTTTGGTGCTGGGCATCATTGTCGGCACTCTGCGAACATCGCAAAACCGCACCGTCAGTCTGATCTGCGAAGCATGGATCGAACTGTTTCGAAACATCCCGCTCATTGTTCAGATCTTTGTCTGGTACTTCGTCGTCCCCGAATTCATTCCCTGGTACAAGGAGTGGATGATTCGCGTCGACCCTGTCTACTCGCAGTTTCTGACGGCCTTCATCTGCATGGGCTTTTTCACCTCTTCGCGCGTTGCCGAGCAAGTGCGCGCCGGCATTGCATCCATCCCCAAGGGACTGCCCAATGCTTCCAAGGCACTGGGCATGACGCAGGTGCAGACCTATGCCTATGTGATTATTCCGCTTGCCATGCGTTTGGTGGTGCCGCCGCTTACGAGCGAGGCCATGAACCTTGTCAAAAACACCGCCGTTGCCCTCACAATCGGTCTGCCGGAGCTCACGATGCGCGCCAATGAAATGGGAGAAAACACCTTCCAGTTCTTTGCCGCCTACATCTGGGCCACGCTCATCTACATCGTGATTGCGCTTGCCGTCAACGGCTTCATGCGCGTCGTTGAGAAAAAGAGCGCCGTTCCCGGCCTCATTCTTGCCAAGTAGAAGGAGGCAGCGGTCATGAACATCGATTTTTCATCCATCACGGCCTCCTGGAGCTACATCCTCGAAGGCGCTCTGTATACGGTCGAGCTCACGCTGATCACGGCCGTCCTGGGACTTGCGCTGGGCACGGGGCTTGCTCTGTGCCGATTGTCGACCTCCCGCATTCTGTCGGAATTCTCGCGCCTGTACACCAACCTGATGCGCGCCGTCCCTCTGGTGCTTGTGCTCTTTTGGTTCTTCCTTTTGATGCCTGAAGTGCTCAAGATCATGTTCGCTCTCGATCATCCTGTGATGATCGGCGCCGACCTGACGGCCATCATTACGTTCGTGCTGTTCGAAGCGGCCTATTTTGCCGAAATCATGCGCGCAGGCATACAGTCGGTGAGCAAAGGTCAGATGTCTGCGGCCATGGCGCTCGGCTTGCGCTACGGGCAAACCATGCGCTATGTGGTCTTGCCTCAGGCTGTGCGCAACATGCTGCCGGTGCTGCTCACGCAGACCATCATTCTGTTTCAGGACACGAGTCTTGTCTACGTGATCAGCGGCAACGACTTCATGGGGGCTGTCAGCAAGATCGCTCAGCGCGACGGTCAGCTCGTCTTGATGTACAGCTTTGCAGCTGTCTGCTATCTCTCGGTTTCTGTTTCTCTTTCGATGCTGGTGCGGCGGCTTCAGAACAAAATCGCCGTCGCTGCACGCTAAGCCCTGAGACCGTTTCGCAAAAAGGATTTTTCTGCTATGGCAATGATTGAAATCAAAAACGTCAGCAAGTGGTACGGTGACTTTCAAGTTCTCAAAAACTGCTCGGTATCGGTTGAAAAGGGCGAGGTGGTTGTGGTCTGCGGTCCTTCGGGATCGGGCAAATCGACGCTGATTAAAACAGTCAATGCTCTTGAACCTTTTCAACAGGGCGAAATCACCATCAACGGCATCTCGGTAGGCGACCCCAAAACCGACCTGCCGCGCCTGAGAAGCCGCGTCGGCATGGTGTTTCAGCACTTTGAACTGTTCCCGCATCTGTCGATTCGGCAAAATCTGGCGCTTGCCCAGATCAAAGTCCTAGGACGAGGCAAGGAAGAAGCCGAAGAAAGAGGTCTGAAGCTTTTGGACCGCGTAGGTCTTCTCAAGCACTCCGAGAAGTACCCGGGACAGCTCTCGGGCGGCCAGCAGCAACGTGTGGCCATTGCGCGAGCCCTTGCCATGGATCCGGTCTGCATGCTCTTTGACGAACCCACCTCCGCACTTGACCCGGAAATGATCAATGAAGTGCTCGATGTCATGGTGAGCCTCGCCCGCGACGGCATGACCATGATGGTGGTGACCCATGAAATGGGCTTTGCACGCAAAGTTGCCGATCACGTCGTCTTCATGGACGCGGGCGAAGTGATTGAAAATCTGCCGGCCGAAGAGTTCTTCAACGCCCCGCATACGGATCGAGCGCAAAAGTTCCTCTCCAAGATTCTCAATCATTGATTTAGCCAAAAACCAAATCAGCAAACGATCAAAAGCGCGCTTGATTCGATGCCAATCGGATCAAGCGCGTTTTCCTTCACGCGGTCGTCAGCTGCGCAAAGCTGCTTCAAAAAGCGACCACTCGTGCCAACAGCCGGCAACGAAGAGGTCCTTCATGCGGCTAAGAACGCCTGCAGATGCCGCTTCTGCGAGTCTGTCGACCGCGGCAGCCGCGCGCAGCGCTGACTGATGCGCATCAGTGCTGCCAAGCGGCTCAATCCACTGCCGAAAAGGATTGCCTTTAAGAACAGCCCTTGCTCGCAGAGCTCCGGCAAACTCGTCATAAATCCAAAAGCAGGGCAGCAGGGCCGCTGCGGCTGCAGGAAGCTCCTCATGAGCCGCGCTGCGCTCTTCAAGATGGATGTAGGCGAGCGTTTCAGCTGCCGGACAAAGCGCTTTTTCATCGATTCGACTGCCCGTCAAGCTCGAGGCAAAATCAATCGTCCACTGACGCAGATCACGCGTCTCCTGCGCCCAGCGCGCGAAGTCCTGACTTTCTTTGCTAAAGCCTGAGAGCTCTCCCAAACGTCCTGCTACGACATCGAGCGCACGAGCATAACTTGAGAGATAAAACAAATTCTGCTCAAGATAGCTGACAAAAGCGCTTTTTCTCAATGTTCCGGCAAAAACACCCGTCACGAAGGGATGCCGCTGCACGGCCTCGGCAGCTGGGCGCGCGGCGTCAAAGGCTTCTTTGCTCCAGATCGTTCGCGGCTTGTGAGCTGTCCAACCCGCTGTCCATGCAAACGCCGCCGCACACCCCGCGGCCCTGACAAAATTTCTTCTTTGCATCGTCAATGAAAAACGGGCAGCCCCGAAAGCATGCGGCTTAGCCGTTCCTCGTCAAAAGGAAGGTACTCGGCCAGCGTGAGGCCAACCACTTCAGCATTGTCAAAAATAAGGCCAAGCACTTGCGAGAGCTTTTCAATCGACATTTTGCCGCCTCCCGAACCATCTCCCACAAGTTCAGGATTGGCAAAATAGGTCGAATGGAAAAATCTGGGATCGAGCACGTCGATGTCAAGATGCACCAGCAGATGAGAAGACTTGCGGGCAAAACTGACGATTGTTTCATCTTCGACAAAGCGCTCTGTCTGCACCTGGAAATCAACTCCGAGCTCTTTGAGCGTCTGCTGCTGATAGTCGTGCAGATCCTGCAGTCCGACATAGAGCAGCTTTTGGGGATCAAAAGGCGCGGACTTCATGCGCTTTCTGAGCGCCGCAGCGCCCGAGCCCAGCAAAGAGCCGAGCACCATGGCGTGCGCAAAAGGATATCCGTCTTCGGGCGTTGATACGTCCGGATGCGCGTCAATCCACACAATGCCTGCATCTGGGTACAGAGCGTGCAGATAGTCAAAGGACACCAATGACACGATGCAGTTGCCGCCGATGGTGATGATTCGCTCGGGCCTTTCGCGCTCAAGAATTTCTGCCGCAGAACGCATGCCCGAGACAACTTCCTTGAGATCGTTGATGCCTTCTTGAGCCGCATGCGTTCTTTTGCCGGGAGCTGCAACATCGACAGCAAAAAGCGGCTGGCTGGCATTTTCGGGAAGCATGTGGGATAAGAGCTTCGCTCCAAAATGATATGTCTCAAGCCCGCCGCTCAAATAATCCGGATAAAGCAGTCGTATGGTTTTCATTGTCTGTTGACAGCACAAGGCGGCACCGCCGTGCCGCCTTGTGCAACTCCTTATCTATGATTCTCAGGCCTTGATCGCGTCGCTGACAAAGCGCTTGACGGCCGCTTCGTCAGCATCGAGCACCGTCACCTTCTGCGGCCGAGCTTCGATGCCTGCATAGGCTGCGGGAATCTCAGGATCGATTCCTGTTGCCTCGCGGATCGTATCGGCAAACTTTGCCGGCAGCGCCGTCTCAAGCACCACCATCTGCACGCCGGGACGGCGGCATTCGCGCGCGGCCTTGATGCCGTCGGCTGTATGCGGATCGACCATGAAGCGCTCTTTTTGCCACAGCTCAGCAATCGTGCGCAGACGGTCTTGGTGAGTGCTTCGGGCTGAAACAAACCCGCTTTGGGCCACTTTGCGGCGTTCTCCTTCATTGAGCACAAAGCCGCCGTTGAGCGCCACCATCGTCCAGAGTTCGCGCACGCGGGCGGGATTGCGTCCCACAATGTCGAAAATGTAGCGCTCAAAGTTGCTTGCCTTGGAGATATCCATCGAAGGCGAGCTTGTGACGTACGTGTGCTCGGCATCGCGAACGCGGTAAGCGCCTGTCGTGAAGAACTCATGGAGCACGTCGTTTTCGTTGGTCGCCACGACGAGTCTGCCTATGGGAAGTCCCATCTGCTTGGCTATCCAGCCGGCAAGAACATTGCCGAAATTGCCCGAGGGCACGGCAAAGTCCACTTCGTCGACCGGGCTTTGAGAAACGGCAAGCCAGGCCTTGAAGTAGTAGACCACCTGCGCCGAGATGCGCGCCCAGTTGATTGAGTTGACGGTTCCAATGTTGTACATCGCCTTGAAGCCGGCGTCGGAACTGCAGGCCTTGACAATGTCCTGAGCATCGTCAAAGGAGCCGCGTACGGCGATGTTGTAGATGTTCGGATCATTGATCGTGTACATCTGCGCGCGCTGAAATGCGCTCATGCGGCCTTCGGGCGAGAGCATGAAGACGCGCACGCCTTTGCGGCCGCGCATGGCATGCTCGGCAGCCGACCCCGTATCGCCCGAGGTAGCGCCAAGAATATTGAGCTCTTTGCCCTGATCGGTCAGAAGCATCTCAAAAAGACCGCCCAGATACTGCATTGCAATATCCTTGAAGGCAAGCGTCGGACCATTGCTCAGCTCAAGCAGTCCGATATTGCCCTCATCAATGAAGCGCACCGGCGTAATCTGAGAAAAGTCCTCGCCCGCACGCCCGTTGCAGAATCGATCCGGCCGATAAGTGCGCTCCAGAAGCACCTCAAGACGATATGGATCCATATCGGTGGCAAAGCGCTTCATGATCTTGAAGGCGAGCTCATGATACGAGAGCTCCTTCCAGCTCCAGATTTTCTGCGGGGCAAGCTTGGGATACTCGCGCGGCACATACAGCCCGCCGTCGGCTGCAAGCCCCTTGAGCACGATGTCGCTGTAAAACGCTCCGGTGTCTTCGCCGCGGGTTGAAACATAAGTCATATATCCGATCGGCATTGCTCTTCTCCTTTAGCAGAGTTCTTCTTTGCGCAAAACAACCACAGAGCCGTGCACGGTCTGCAGCGCCTCAATGGCTTTGACAGCCTGCTGCACGTTTCCTTCCACGGCGCTGTGCGTGAGGATCACGATCTCGGTGCTGTCCTCGCCAGGCGCAGTCTCTTTCTGCACCATGGTTTCAATCGAAATATCGTTGTCGGCAAATATGCGGGCCACATCGGCCAGAACGCCAGGCTTGTCGACGACGCCGATGCGCATGTAATAGGAACTAACCGTTTCAGACATCGGCAGCCAGAAAGAATCGTCAGCTTCCGGCGCGATCGTGCTTACGGCCGGATCGGCCCGCTCGCCGTTCATGAGCCGCACGATGTCGACCAGATCGGCGACAACGGCGGAGGCCGTGGGTTCGGCGCCGGCACCTCGCCCGTGATAGAGCGTCGTGCCCACGGCATCGCCCTTGACGACCACCGCATTCATCACGCCTTCAACATTGGCAACCAGACGGCGCTTGGGCACAAGCGCCGGGTGAACGCGCAGTTCGATGCCCTTTTGCTTGCGTTTGGTGATGCCCAGCAGCTTGATGCGATAGCCGAACTCTTCGGCATAGCCGATATCTTCGGCGTCAAGCTTGGAGATGCCCTCAATGTAGGCAGCCTTGAAGTTCACGGGCGTATGAAAGGCCAGCGCGCTGAGCAAAGTGATCTTATGCGCGGCATCCACGCCTTCGATGTCGAAGGTCGGATCTGCCTCGGCGTAGCCGAGCTGCTGCGCCTGCGACAGAGCTTGCTCAAAAGAAAGCCCTTTTTCGCGCATGGTGGTAAGAATAAAGTTGCTCGTGCCGTTGATGATGCCCACAACCCATTCGATGCGGTTTGCCGCAAGTCCTTCACGCAGCGTCTTGATGATGGGAATGCCGCCGGCGACAGCTGCCTCATAGGCCACAACGACGCCCTTTTGGGCCGCTGCCGTGAAGATTTCGTTGCCGTGGATCGCCAGCAGCGCCTTGTTGGCCGTCACGACATGCTTGCCCGCAGCAATGGCCGCAAGCACCAGCGACTTGGCCGGCTCAATGCCGCCCATCACTTCGACAACAATGTCGATTTGCGGATCTGCGGCAAGCGCCATCACGTCCGTCGTCACTTCGACGGAGGCATCCACAAGCTCGCGAGCCCGCTCAACATTGCGGCATGCCACGGTCTTGACTTCAAGTCTTGAGCCCGTGCGTGCATAAAGCTCGTCGCTGTTGCGCTTTAACACAGCATAAGTACCGCCGCCTACGGTACCGAGCCCTGCCATGCCAATTTGGATGATTTTTTTCATATTTTCTTCCTCGGGCCTGCCGTACGGCTTTCGAGAACTTCCGCCTCGGGCCGCCCCTGTTCCTGCTGTTATAGAAAATTGTAGCCTCAGACGCAAACAGGACGCCGCCGCGATGAATGTTTCGCGACGCCGCCCCGTTTTTTGCGCATCCTTATTGCGCGCCCGCGCGCTGCGAGAAGCACTGCCTGCGCTTATTGTCCATGCGGCGCATCCGGATTGATGAGTCCGTCCTGACGGAACATCTGCTTGATGCCGTGCAGAGCCTGACGCGTACGGTACTCATTTTCAATGAGCGCGATGCGCACGTGATCGTCGCCATACTCGCCAAAGCCGATGCCGGGACTGACGGCCACCTTGGCCTTTTCAAGCAGCTGCTTGCTGAATTCGACGCTGCCCAGATGCAGATACGGCTCTGGGATCTTGGCCCAAATGTACATCGAGGCCTTCGGACACTCAACCGGCCAGCCGATGTCGTTTAAGCCCTTCACGAGCAGGTTTCTGCGCTTGGTGTACTTTTCGCGCACCGCATCCACGCAGCTCTGATCGCCTTCGAGCGCTTCGATGGCCGCCACCTGAATCGGCGTAAACGTCCCGTAGTCGTGATAGCTCTTGATGCGTGCAAGCGCATGCACCAAATCTTTGTTTCCAACCATATAGCCGATGCGCCAGCCTGCCATGTTGTAGGACTTCGACATCGTAAAGAACTCCACGGCCACATCCTTGGCGCCCGGAACCTGCATGATGGAGGGCGCTTTGTAGCCGTCGTAGCAGATATCGGCATAGGCAAGGTCGTGCACGACCCAAATGCCGTAGCGTCTGCCGAGCGCAATCACTTTGGCAAAGAAGTCCAGATCTGCGCACTGCGCAGTCGGGTTGGACGGGAAGCCCAGAATCATCATCTTGGGACGCGGCACTGTTTCAACAATGGCGCGCTCAAGCTCGCTTAAAAAATCCACGCCCGGGATCATCTTCACCGAACGTACGTCAGCGCCGGCAATCACCGCGCCGTAGATATGAATCGGATACGAAGGATTGGGCACGAGCACGGTGTCGCCGCGGTCCGTGCAGGCCAGCATCAGATGTGCAATGCCCTCCTTGGAGCCGATCGTCACAATCGCCTCGGTTGCCGGATCGATGTCCACATCGAATTGGCGCTTGTACCAGTTGGAAATGGCCTTGCGCAGGCGCGGAATTCCGCGCGAAGCGGAGTAGCCGTGCGTATTGTCGCGGCTGGCAACCTCAATGAGCTTGTCGACAATGTGCTTCGGAGTCGGTCCATCCGGGTTTCCCATTGAAAAATCGATGATGTCTTCGCCGCGGCGGCGCGCCGCCATCTTCAGTTCGCCGGTGATGTTAAAGACGTATGGCGGCAGGCGCTTGATGCGCGAAAAATCCGTATTCATAAAAACCCTCCGAACTGTCTGGGCACAAAGAAATTTTTCCTTCCGGCTTGCTGTTGCCTTTTTATCGTTTCATTTCGTCAATGCAGGCGGACGGACGTTCGTTAATTAAAGCATGTTTTCTGCGTCTTTTGGCGCGAATCTGACCGACAAACGCCATGGATTCATGATCTTTTCGGGCAAAATATCGGCCAAACGAGCCCTATAGAAAAGTTTTGGGCTTTTTCCATTGAATTTTCTTATTATTTTGGAGTTTTTGCCCATGTACAACCTCGGCGATGACGTCGGCAGCATCAAGGCTGCCTCCACCTTGGGAGAATTTGACATGAGCGCACACCTTGGCAGCTGGGTCGTGCTCTATTTCTACCCCAAGGACAATACGTCGGCCTGCACGCTTGAAGCGCGCGGCTTTAGCGCAGCCAAAGCCGAATTTGAGAAAGAAGGCGCCTACATCGTCGGCGTCTCGCGCGACAGCGTTAAAACGCATCAGGGCTTTTGCACGCGTCAGGAACTTTGCATTGAGCTCATCTCCGACAAGGAGGAAGCCCTTTGTCAGGCTTTCGACGTCATCAAGCCCAAAATCATGTACGGCAAACAATGCCGCGGCATCGTGAGATCCACTTTTTTAATCAATCCGCAGGGAAAAATCGCGCATCAATGGCGCGGCGTCAAGGTTCCCGGGCACGTTGAAGAAGTTCTCGCGACCCTTCGCCAACTTAAGTCTGCCGGTTGATTCTTCCTTTTTTAACTAACTCAGAACATTTTTTCAGCTTGCTTTTTTCATGTCCACCTCTTTTTTCTATTTGCCGGGAACCCGCTCTACCCAGTCAGTGAGCCAGTACACGCGCCGCAAGCGCACAAAGAAAATCCGCGAACTACTCGCTGCGGGACTTCCTGAGGCAATAGAGGCCGATCTTTTCAAATCCAAACTTGCCGTCGTCGCCATGGGTCCGGAGGATCTTCCCGTTGAGGCAAGCGATCAATCTCCGAGTCTTGTCTTTCGCAAGCCTGTTGTGTTTGCCTGCGGCAAACTCTGGATTGACGCTTCCTTTGACGAGCAGCCCGAGCACCTGCGCGCCTCCTTTTTCAGTGCGGCAGGCATCAGCGCCTTTGCCTTGCGCGAGGACTTCAAAGAACTTGAAAACGCCGTCAGCCGGCAAGTGAAGCTTCAAGCCGACGAAGCCGCCGACAAGGACAACATCATGCGCCGCACGCGCAACCGCAGTCTCATGGTCGGACTCTCGCTGCTTGAAGCCTTTGCCGAAGAAGCCTTCCTTTCTCTGGGAGGTTCTTTCTCTGAGGTGACTGCGCGCTTTGGCAGCGCCCCTCATCGCCTGCCTCAGGCCGACGGCCTTGTCGAAGAGGTGCTTTTGGCCGCCTGGAAAAATATTCTGCAGTTTGTTCAGTCCGAAAAGTGCCCTGCGCCCGTCAAGCCGTTGGAACATCCTTTCGTTTCCTCAAGGCTTTCTTTGACGCAGACTTACGAATGGCCGACATGGGTTGAACTTCTCGAACAGGACGACCCCGGCAGCCGCAAGCACGGACTCTACATTCCTGAGAGGCTGCCGGCCGACAAGGAATTTCCCCACCGCGTGCACTACGATCCGCGCACATGGAATCTCTCAAGTCTGGATTCGGTGACGGCTGCCGCCCCTACGCCCATTCGCATCGACAGCAGCAAAGCCCTCACCACCCGGCACTACTGGGAAAAGCATGCCGAAAAATGGCCCTTCGGCGGCGTTGCCCTGTATGCCATGCACCGATCCGGAGGCATTTCAAGAGGCGGCAGGCTGCCGCGCCGCACCCACAACTTCTGCACCTGTTATCTGCCTGCGCCAGCCGATCCGGACATTTCCCCAAAACAAGCCTTGACAGGCATCCCGGCCATCAAGTCTCCGAAAAATACCAAGGTGGTCGAAATCTGCGCCGCCGAGTCTGCAAACTCCTTTACCTCGGCTTGGCTTGAGCTCAAAACGCCTTACGGCCGCGTGCACGCCATCTGTTCATCCTGGCTCGATCAGGGCGAGATGCTTCGCCTGCACGAACCCTACAAGGCCGTTCTCGGCTTTTGGGTCACAAAAATTGAAAAAATCAATCCGCAAGGCGCTTCTTCGGCCGGCGTCTACGACATGCAGGATGTCGCTGACAGCGGTCTCAAAAGCGGCAAAATACTCATGCGGTTTTATGCCGGCAAAAGAGGCGAGCGCACCCTTTTCGGGAAAAAGCGCATGCAGACCTTGCTTGCCAGAATGCAGCCCGGCGACAAGGATTCGGAGATCTATCTTGCCGTGAGCGAAGAGCATCTTCTCGAAAGCGGCTTGGCTGAAGGAGACTTTTTCCAGGCGCAAGGCTACTTCATCGTCGAATCCTTTGCTCCGCTTGAGCCCTTTGCTGAATGTCTCGGCGTGCACGAGCGCTTGAATCCGACGCTCATGGCTCAACATCTGCCCTTTGCTGCTTCAGGCAACTTCAATGAAAAAGACAGTCGGTTTCTGTCGTTGACCTTCAAATACGCCCTTGCCGACGACTTCGTGCACTTGTTGACCTTGCCGCCGCAAAAGGAACCTGGTCTTACGCAGCCAAGCTGCGTGCGCTTGTTCGATGAGATCCTTGCCAAAAACATTTCCGCCGGACAGCATGCGGCCTTCAACGTCATTGCTGTAGCCGGCCTCGAAGGACGCTTTCTCGCCCCCGACATGACTCGGGCGGCCGCCTGCTGGTTTGCGCACCACGGCACCAACCCCGGCGCCTTGTTCCTGGCCGTCAAGCCGCTGCTGGCTCAATCCGAGCTCTGGGAACTGGATCGGAAATCTCTGAGCAAAGTCGAGCAGGCTGTATCCTTGGCATCTCATGGCGAAAACACGCTCAATCCTGCGCGCGTCTTCATGGCTCGCATCATCGATCAGGACCCCTTCAAACGAAGGATAAAACACAAGCACGCCCTGCCTGACTCGTTGCTGGACAAGTACAACGCAACCCTCAAGAACTACGAAATTGCCTTGTACCTGAATTCTGCCTACGCTCTCTGGGGACCAGACGTTTGGAAGTCAACCTTTGAGGAGCGTTTGGAAACGTACGTCTCGCGCGCTGTCGCCGGCGGCATTGCTGAAATATGCAACCTTATCGCGATGCTGTCGGCTGAAAGCGGTCTGCTGGTCACGGAATTTTTCCGCTTCTGGGCGCTGCCCGGACGAATCCATGACAACACCAGACGTGATTTCAGACAGACGGCACTGGCTGCCTTAAAACTTAAAAAATGGCTGAGCGAACAGATTACCTCTGCGCCCAATCACCGTTTTCTGAGTTCGCAGGCTGCCTTTGACACTTCTTCTCTAGGCTCTGATGAGGACGTACTTGAGCTTGTCAAGGATTTTGATCTTTGGGGGTATCTTGGCTGCCGACCGTTCCTGTGCACCAAGCCGATTATGGAGCAGCACACGATAAACCTCGAGAATGATCAGTCCGGACGCCTTTTTTTCTGGTTCGTGATGCTGACCACGCGCTTTATGAAGAGACATCCTGGGCTCGGTCCATTTGACGTCTCCTCAAGCATGAGGCAAGAAATAGCCGAGCGCGTGCACAAGGAAACTGTCTTTGTTCTTTCTCACAGCACGCCGTTTATCCCTGAGCTTCCCTCAATGCACTACGGCCATGTCTCGCCCGTCGATGGGCTGATTGTGCGCTACGGCGCCGCTCAAGAGCCGCTGCAGGACGCCTCATTTCTGTCAATCATGCCCCCGCCTCTTGACAACATGAGCGAAGACTCCGAGCAAGCCGAAGGCATTGACTTCATGGAAGGAGAACTGATTCAGCCCGTAGGCATTCCTTATTTTTCAGAATCCTGCGCCTGCAACTTCAGAATTTTGTCTGCGGCTGCAACCAACGACGAGCTCTGCGGCAACCTCAGCGTCTTTTTGTGCGACGAACATGACCGCAGCGGCCCCGTTGTAAACTTTCTCGACATCTTCTGGCCGTACATGAAAACTGCCTACAGCTCGCTTGATGTGTGGAAAGGACAGTTTTACTGCGTCTGTTCACAGCTTTCGGTGCTGCTCGATGATGGCCCCTCAGACATTCCGGTCGAACAAACCCTTTTTTGGGATCCTGATCAGCCGGTCTGTCTGATTGCCGCCGGCACGCTCACAAACAGAATCAACAACTGGGGCGAGGTTGCCGGCGTCTCATTTGATCAAATCCGCGTCAAGATCGCAGCGCTCGAAGGGATTGTGCAAAACGCTGAACTCATTGCCTACCATCCGTCTGCAGCCAGAAGCGATCGCGTCAAAGTCGGCAGCCGCGTCTTTTTCAAAGGTCTCTGCTACGGCTATGTCACCGAAGCCGTGAGCCTGAAGTCTAGAAAGATGATGCTCAACTAGACTTCAGATGGGCTCTGGCTGCTTTGTTCAAAAAGCCTCGAGGCAGGTGTTGCCTCGAGGCTTTGATTTTGTTTGCATGAAAGCACGAAATTTTCTACTGACAAACGGCGTCGCGCAAAAGCTTGCCCGGATTGAGAATCCCCTTGGGATCAAGAGCACGCTTGATGCGCTCCATGACCTCAAGCTCAAGGGGATCCTTCATAGCCAGAAAATGCGCGCGCTTGAGCTGACCAATGCCGTGTTCGGCAGAAATTGAGCCGTTGTGCGCCTGCACGCATGCGTAGACCGTCTCACGGATGCCCTCTTCGTTTTCAAAAGCAAGATGCGCGGGAATCGAACCGATGTTAAAGTGCAGATTCCCGTCTCCGAGGTGTCCGAACACGGACGGATCAATCCAGTCAAACCGTTTGTTCAAAGCTTCAAGCGCCTCGTCAACGAAAGCCGGGATATCGGAAATCTCAATGCTCACGTCGTTGTGCAGATTGCCTCCGACGTGCGCATCTGCACTCGGAATGGATTCGCGAATCGCCCAGAAGGCACGACTTTCCTTAACCGAATTAGCCAAAAAGGCATCCACCACGAGTTCTTTTTCAAAAGCCTCCTCCAGAATGCTTTCAAGCGGGTTGGTCCCGGGATCTCTTGAGTACGAAAGCTCAACCAGGCACCACCACGGAGCCGATGAAACATCGCCCGGAACGCTCACTGAATCGATCGTCTGGCCGACACGTTCAATGCACTTGGCCTGCATCAGCTCAAACCCCGTCAAAGCTGGTCCTGCCTTTGATTTGACAAGTTCCAAAAGGCGGGCCGCATCCTGCACGCAGCCCACGCCCGCAAGCGCCGTAAAGGCAGCCTGCGGCAGCGCAAAGAGCTTGACCACGGCGCGGGTAATGATCCCGAGCGTTCCTTCGCTTGCAATGAAAAGATGCTTAAGATCGTAGCCCGTATTGTCCTTGCGCAGACCGCGCATCATATTGAGCACGCGCCCGTCGCTTAAAACGACCTCCAAGCCCAGAACCAGATCGCGCGCGTTGCCGTAGCGAAGCACGGCCGTGCCCCCGGCGTTCGTTGCAAGGCATCCGCCCAGACAAGCCGTACCTTCGGCGGCAAAGCTCAGAGGAAACAACCGATCTGCTTGCTTAGCCGCCTGCTGGGCTTTTTCAAGCACCACGCCCGCTTCGACGGTCATCGTATCGTTGATGGGGTCAATGCTTTCGATTTTGTTCATGCGTGAAAGCGAAAGCAAAATCGCACGCCCCGTTTCATCAGGCGTGCCGCTGCCCACAAGACTCGTATTGCCCGACTGAGGCACAACGGCAGTATTCGTCTCGTGCGCGAGCCTCATGACGCGGGAGACTTCTTCGGTTGTGGCCGGCCGCACGACAGCCTGAACCTTTCCGTGGAATCGATTCGTCCAGTCGACAAGGTAGCCTGCCGTATCGGCATCGTCTGTGAGCACGTTTGACTTGCCCACAATTTCGACAAGCGCTTCTATCAGATCGGTCATGATTCTTATTCCTTTGATGCACGGTTTCAGGCAAAGCTGCCGGAAAGAAGCGCAAGCACGCGATCACAGCCATTGCGGTCAAATGTTCTCGTCCGATTCTGCAGGCCGCTGCGAACTGCGCCGCGAGGCTTGACCGAGACGGCTTTGCGGATGCGCACGTCGCCATTGTCGTCAATGAAAAAATCAATGGCCGAAGAGCCTGCAGTCAGCCCCAAAAAGTCGCGCACGTTCTTAGGTATGGTTACTTGTCCTTTGATGGTCAAACGGTTGCTCATGCTTGCGTTCTCCTGTTTAGTCCGAGTTTGTCCACAGTGGACGGGTCCGGCAAGTCGGCTAAATCCACCCTGATTCAATTGTTTTTTCAACACAAAATAAAAGAGCCGCCCGAATCATTTCGATCCAGACGACTCCGTCGAGACCCGCTTGAGTTGCCTTATACGGCCACATTCGCTGTCTTAGCGTCTCCACCTTGCCCGGGCAGGCAGGTTGGCGTAGGGCTCTGATGCAAGCACCTACCTCGAAATGCGTTAGCCATATTACATGACTGCGCAGGTGCTTGGCAATAAGCCAAAGTACCTATCAGGCCGATGCCGGCACCAGCTTCTCAAGACCGCCCATGTAGGGACGCAGCGCTTCAGGAACGGTCACCGATCCGTCGGCGTTCTGATAGTTTTCGAGCACGGCCACAAGGGTGCGGCCAACGGCAAGTCCCGAGCCATTGAGCGTATGCACATAGTGCGTCTTGCCCTGTGCATCCTTATAGCGGGCGCCCATGCGGCGAGCCTGGAAGGCTTCGCAGTTTGAGCAGGAGCTGATTTCACGGTACGTGTTCTGTGCGGGCAGCCACACTTCCAAATCGTAGGTCTTGGCTGAACCAAAGCCCATGTCTCCCGTGCACAGCAAGACTTTGCGATACGGCAAGCCGAGCTTTTTGAGAATATTTTCAGCGCACGCCGTCAGTTCCTCAAGATGCTCGTAGCTGTCGTCTTCTCGCGTAATGCGCACCATTTCAACCTTGTCGAACTGATGCTGACGGATCATGCCGCGGGTATCTCGCCCGTAGGCGCCGGCTTCAGATCTAAAGCACGGCGTATGCGCCGTAATCTTGATCGGAAGATCGCTTTCCTTGAGCATCTTGCCCGAGACCGAATTTGTGAGCGTCACTTCGGCTGTCGGGATCAGATACATCTTGTCGCCCTTTCCTTCCTGGCCGCCCTTCTTGGCTGCAAAAAGATCTTCTTCAAACTTCGGCAGCTGACCGGTGCCGCGCAGCGTATCTGCCGTCACGATGTAGGGCGTATAGCACTCGGTATAGCCATGATTGGTCGTGTGCTCATCGAGCATGAACTGAGCCAGAGCGCGGTGCAGGCGAGCAACCTGTCCCTTCATGTAGCAAAAGCGCGCGCCGGAAAGCTTGGCGGCAACGTCAAAATCCAATCCAAGCGGAGCGCCGACGTCGACGTGATCCTTGATCGGGAAGTCGAACGTACGAGGAGTGCCCCAGCGCAGAATTTCCTGATTGTCGCGCTCATCACGGCCGACCGGCACGGAAGGATGCGGCAGGTTGGGGATGCTCATGAGCAGATCATTGAGACGCTCGCGAATGGATTCAAGCTGAGCCGAAAGCTGGCTCAGCTTGTCGGGAATCGCTGCGGCTTCGGCCATGTATGCCGAAGCATCGCCGCCAGACTTTTTGGCAATGCCGATCTGCTTGGAGAGCTGGTTGCGAAGCGCCTGCAGCTCTTCGGTCTTTGTCTGAACTTCCTTGCGCTCGTTTTCAAGCGCATTGAATTCCTTTTCCGGGAAGTCAAACGGACGAGTCTTGAGTCGAGCGATGACTTCAGGAAGCTGCTTGCGCAGCATATTAATATCGAGCATACGTTCCCTTTGCTAAATACAAAAATCTGCGCGCACAAACGGCTGCGGCGGCAAAAAGCAAAAACCGCAAATTCATGCGCAAAAAACGAATCTTATTATTTTCACCCTTTTTTAGCCAAAAACAAAAGCTACGGGCCAATTTTTTTTGTTTTTTCCCCTGCATTAGAGACTTGAACGGTCTCATTTGCCGACTAACGCTTTCTCCCCTCGCCTTTTTCCCAGGCTTCTTCATTCCAGCGCCTGAGCTGAGCCATTTTCTCTCGAATGCGTGCATCCAGCCCGCGCTCCGTAGGAAAGTACCAGCGTCGACCTTCGAGTCCCTCGGGAAGGTAGATCTCGCCGGCAGCAAATGCATTGGGCTCGTCATGCGCATAGCGGTAGCCGTCGCCGTAGCCGAGCTCGTCCATGAGCTTTGTGGGGGCATTTCGCAGATACATCGGCACGGGCCTCGTGCCGTCTTCCTTGATGAATTTGCGAACGCTGTTGAATGCTGAATAAACAGCATTGCTCTTGGCTGCGACCGCCAGATAAACAACTGCTTGCGCCAGCGCAAGCTCGCCCTCGGGCGAACCCAAGCGCTCATAGATGTCGGCTGCATTCAAGGCAATTTCAGTTGCTCTGGGATCGGCAAGGGAGATATCCTCAATCGCCATGCGGATCAAGCGTCTTGAGATGTAGCGCGGGTCGCACCCTCCGTCGAGCATGCGGCACATCCAGTAGAGCGCGGCATCAGGGTCGGAACCACGCACGCTTTTGTGCAGAGCGCTGATTTGGTCGTAGAAATTTTCTCCGCCCTTGTCAAACCGCCTGAAGGTAGCCGGCAGGGCTTGTCGAAGAAACTCTGCGGTGAGCTGCGTCATTGCTCGATCCTGAGCCATGCCGCAGGAGACCTCAATGGAGTTCAAGCATCGGCGAGCGTCTCCGTCGGATAATTCGACAAGAATGCTTCGAGCTTCAGGCGTCAAGGAGAGCTGAGGGTATTCGCGCGCAAACGTGCGCTCGATCAATTCTCCGACCTCTTCTGCAGTCAAGCTTTCGAGCACATAAACCGCGGCACGACTCAGAAGTGCGGAATTCACCTCAAAAGAAGGATTTTCTGTTGTTGCGCCGACGAAGATGAATAGTCCGGATTCGACATGCGGCAAAAAGGCATCCTGCTGACTTTTGTTGAACCGATGCACTTCATCAACAAAAACCAGAGTAGGCCTGCCGGTCTGCGCCATGCGCACTTTGGCTTCATCCACCGCCTCTCGGATCTCCTTGACGCCGCTCAGCACGGCAGAAATGCTGATGTAGGCCAAATCGAAAGCATCGGCCATCAGACGGGCAAGCGTCGTCTTCCCAACTCCCGGCGGTCCCCAAAGGATCATGGAGTGCGGACGATGGGTCTCAAATGCAACGCGCAAAGGCTGTCCAGGGCCCAAAAGCTTCTTCTGCCCGATGACTTCATCAATAGTTCTCGGACGCATGCGTTCGGCCAAAGGCTGAAATGCAGGTTTAGAAGAAGCCTTGTTCGCCTTGGTCTCTTTTCTGCGTTCGGGGGCATTCGCTTTGACAGGCGCAGAGGATTCTATTGCACCAAAGAGATCTGGCTCCTGCGTCATGGTGACCTTACTACAAACTAAAGAGTATTTATTCTACCGCGCACATCGCGCAAGCCAAAAGCAGCGACAGGGGCAACCCAGCGCCAGTACGCTTGACTGGTTTTGCGACAATGCAACTTTGCAAACGCTTTAGCGCATTAGCTCACCGGAACGGAAACTGCAGCAGCTCGGCGTTAACCGATCAAGAGCCCTAATGTTAAAGCCCCCGGCTGAGCAAACAACCGAGGGCTTTGAAATGGAGAGCCTGGCAGTGACCTACTTTCACTGGAAATACAACCA
>CALXQS010000005.1 GCA_944390715.1 uncultured Duodenibacillus sp.
TACTCAAAATTTTTGAGATTGAACCCGTGCGCTACGCGGCTGCAGTTTGTTAACTTTTATACCTTCTCGTTAATAAGCAAGGTGCTTGATTGCTCTTTCGCCGACCGCCTTTGAAAGTCGTCAGCCTGTGCATCTGCAGGCTGCGTCTGCGGGTTTGCTTTTGAATGAGACAACCGTCGGAGCGGCTTGCTTTGAGCTTGTCGGCGACATGCATTACCGCATCAGCACACAGGCTTTTCGCAATCAAATGCGCAATGCAGGCATGCTTCGTCAGAAAGCCGCAGGCGTGATGAGCACAAAGTTTCGCTCTGCCCTCAAGCTCAAGGCACTTGACCAGAGCTTACCTCGGGATCGGCATCGAGATTTTCGACGCACTGCGCCACGTACTCACCCCAATCGTAGAGCGCGTGCAGAACCTGTTCCATGCGCTCGGCCCGCTCCTCGGAAAGTCTTCCAGCCTCCAGAAGGCCGGCAATCTCCTCAGCTTTGGCGTCAATGCTTTCAAAATACTTTTCAATGCCGATGCTGCCGGCTGCCGTCCCTTCAAGAACAGCGCGGCAATGCTCCTGAAAGCGTGCTTTTTCTTCAAAATCAAGAAGTTCCGGCCAGCTTCTGGCCCGCATGCGGAAAAACACTGCATTGAGCCGCGGATCGTCAAAATTAATGCGTCCCTCGCGCGCGCGTTCGGCCATTGTCTGCGCCGTCATGGCATGCACCTCGCGCATCAGGGCCTTGTCGGCTTCGTTGATGAAGCCCCCTGCATACATGGCCAAGTCGCAGTCAAGCGGCTCGGAGTCGTCCTGAGGCCGGCCTTCCTCATCTCCTTGCACAAGCCGCAGCGCCTCAAGCACCGGACCGGCAAGCAGATGGGCGATTTCCGTAAGCTTCTCGCCGTTGGCGACAATCTCTTTGGGGTCAATGCCAAAGCGCGACTGCACGCGGGCGTTGACGGTACGAAGATCTCCGCAGACAAAGGGCGAGGTATTAACCCGCAGCCTAGACAAAGGCAGACGCGTTTCGTCTTCCCTGAGCGCGGAGCGAGGTCCGAAAGCTAGTCTTGCTATGTCTTCAACGGACAATTCAAGAAGCACCGAGGGATCGCTTCTGCAGTCCCAGACAATGTACTCATTGCGGTTGCCTGGATTGACGGCAACCGGCATGGGAAACCGCAAAAAACCAGCCTTTTGACCGGCCGTGCTTGTCACCCAGAGGCAGGGGCGGCCGCTTTCGAGCGTTGCCGTCACATGATCCTTGCTTCTGTGTTCCAGCGCCCAGCGCCACAGCCGCGGCACTTTGTGCGCGAGAAATTTCGCCAAAGCCGCCGTGGCCGAGACGTCGCTTCCGGCATCATGCGCATGACCGTGCTCGATGCCGTTGGCCTGCGTGAGCTTTTCCAACCGAAAACTCACAAGCTTGGCTTTCTCTGGATCGGAAGACTCCCTCAACGGCCAATTGATGCCCTCGTCTCTAAGCGCCCAGACGGCCAGCACGAAAGGAAAAAGGTCCCAACGCGAGCAGCCGTTTTTATACTGGTGCGCATACATGTCGTAGAGATTGCGCCAGAACATGGCGCGGGTGACCTCGTCGTCAAAGCGAAGATTGTTGTAGCCCACGACGATCGTGCCCGGCGTATTGAACTGCTCGTAGATTTTGCAAGCAAATTGAGCCTCTGGCAGCCCTTTTTGGAGCGCCTGCTGAGGCGTAATGCCGGTGATGAGACAAGATTCCGGCTGCGGCAGATAGTCAAGCGCAGGCTTGGCGTACCAAACGTCAACTTCTCCCTGAGGCTCAAAATCCAACGTCGTGCGCAAGCCGGCAAACTGCACCGGCCGGTCCGTACGGCGGTTCAGACCAAAGGTTTCGTAATCGTGCCAGTAAAAGCTTGGTGTCGGTTGCATAATCAAAAAAATACACGCATTGCGCGCGGGCGCCCTCCCCTTGCATTCAGGCAAAACCTGGGAAAACCGCCCTTGCGCCTGTCTTAACACGGCCTCAGACTAGCAACAGGGCGCACCAAAAGCAAACCTGCCGCAAGAGATCCGGCTCTTCAAAGCGTGCGCCCGTCAGCCTCACCGATCAGGCAATCTTTGAGTAGCCGCCTGCTCGATTCGATTCACGAAGGTACCGGTCAAACTGCATGGCCACGGCGCGCACAAAAATCTTTCCTTTGGCGCTCACCGTGATTTTTTCAGGCGTAAGCTCCACGAGCTCATGCTTGGCATAGGCCTGAAGCTTTTTGAGTTCGTGCGCAAAGACCTCGTCGAAGTTAATGCCGAATTCGGCCTCGATTTCACGCTTGTCCAACTCGAATCGGCACATGATGGTCATGATCACCGCACGGCGCAGCTTGTCGTCGTCGTTGAGCTTAAAGCCGCGGCAAGTTGCAAGACGCCCTGCGCGAATTGCCTCGTAATACGGCTCGATTTCGCGCGGATTGCAGGCGTAGTTTCCATCGACGAAAGAAATCGAGCTCGCACCCAGAGCCACCATGTCGCATTCGGCTCTCGTTGAGTAGCCCTGGAAGTTGCGCTGGATCGTGCCGTTGAGCTGAGCAATGGAGAGCTCATCGTCTTCCTTTGCAAAGTGATCCATCCCGATATAGCGGTATCCGTTGGCCGTCAGCGTGCGGATCGAATCGAACATGATGTTGACTCTCTCCTCGGCATTGGGCAGATCGGCCGGAATGATGCGGCGCTGAGGCTTGAAGATGTTGGGCAGATGCGCGTAGTGATACAGCGCAATTCTGTCGGGGCTAAGCTCAATGACCTGCTCGATCGTTCGCTTGAAGCTCTCGCGCGTCTGCTTGGGCAGGCCGTAGATGAGATCCATGTTGATTGACTCAAAGCCTTCGGCGCGCGCGGCTTCAAGAACCTCCCGGGTCATCTCGATGGGCTGAATGCGGTTGACCGCTTTCTGAACTTCAGGATTGAAGTCCTGCACCCCAAGGCTCATGCGATTGAAGCCGGCTTGTCTGAGGGTCTTGACTTTGCCTACAGGACAGCTTCTGGGATCGACCTCAATGGAGAACTCGCCGTCGGCCTCAAATGGAAAGCGTTTTTGAATCTCTCCCATCAAAAAGAGAATTTCGTCATCGGTAAGAAAGGTCGGCGTACCGCCGCCCCAGTGCAGCTGCTCGAGCGTGCGGCTGCCGGTGAGCTTCTCGCCGACGAGATCGGCTTCCTCGAGCATGACGCGCATGTACTCGGCCGAACGCTCGTGATCGCGCGTGACGACCTTGTTGCAGCCGCAATAAAAGCACACGTCGTTGCAAAACGGGATATGACAGTACAGCGACAGCCCTGTCTTTTTGGCTGCCTCGCCGCGGCCCTCAAGCGCCGCCTCGTAGTCGGCCGCCGTATAGCCGGCATGAAAGCGGTCGGCAGTCGGATAAGACGTATAACGCGGCGCGGGAACGTCGAACTTCTTTAAAAGCGCGTCGTCAGGCAGTTCGACGCCGCTGGTAGCCGGATTGAGCATGTGTATATCACCTCTATTTCTATGACAAAACGCAAACCAACTGATATGATTCGCTCAAAATTGGAAAAACATTGATCCTTGTCAAGCTTTCCAGCTGTCATTTGAGTTTGAAAACATCAAGCTGCGCGCGCGAAGGTCATTTCCCAAAGCAGCGCGCTTTGCTGTCGTTCATACCAGTGACGGTGCGGTTGCGCAGCAGTTTAAACGGGCAAGATTATTTCATAATTATCGGCTGCGGCCGACAGTCCTTGAATCCGAAGCAAACGCACCGCTGGAGCCTATGACGACGCGGCTTTAAGAGGCTGATTTTGACTATGATGAACAACCCCAACATCAACATGGCTACCCTGCGTGTGGCCTGTTCGAACTGCAATCTGCGGGAACTGTGCCTGCCGCTCGGACTGAGTCTGAAGGAAATCGAAAGACTCGAAGAGCTCGTGAGCACGCGCAAGCGCATTAAGCGAGGCGAAGCCCTTTACCGCGCGGGCGACAAGTTTGAAGCGCTCTACGCAATTCGTCTGGGGTTTCTGAAAAGCGCCGTCATGAGTTCCGACGGCCGCGAGCAGGTCACGAGCTTTCATATGTCTGGCGACATCGTCGGTCTCGACGGTCTGGCAGGCATGGTGTACTCGAGCGACTTGATTGCGCTTGAAGACACCGAAGTGTGTCTGCTTCCCTATCAGAAGCTTCTTGAAGTCAACCAAAGCATGCATGCCATGAGCCTGCACTTTCAGCGGCTGCTTTCGATGGAAATCGTGCGCCAAAACGGCGTCATGCTTCTTCTCGGCTCCATGCACGCCGAAGAAAGGCTCGCGGCCTTCATCCTGAATCTCTCGCAGCGCTTTGAGCAGCGCGGTTATTCGCGCAGCGAATTCGTTTTGCGCATGACGCGCGCCGAAATCGGCTCCTATCTGGGCCTGAAGCTGGAAACCGTCAGCCGCGTACTGTCTCGCTTTTCTCACGACAATCTCATCATTGTCAACCAAAAGCATGTACAGATCATGGATTTCGAAGGTCTGCGGGCCATCGTGAGCGGCCAGGCCTACCAGCATCACGACAGCAGCAAAGACAACGTTGTGCCGATCGCTCCCGAAAAGCACAACATCAACGAACTTTTAAGCGACGAGAGTTGAGCTCACTGAAAAATCGCGCTCCCAATCAGGATAAAGAAAGAGCATGAGGCAAAAAGGCTTGCGTTTGTAGAAGATTGCCAAATCTGCCGCGCAGCCCTTTGCTTGTGCGCTCTGCCTGCTGCAGACCGCTCCAGCAAGGCACTCAGACATCCAGTGGTTCTCTCGATTTTTAACTGCTCCCTTATCTCGGCCGGCAGGCCTTTTTTGACAAGAAGGGGCGAGTCGTTTCGGTTTCGGCTTTTTGCAACGCCTTAGGATGCTGCCCCTGTCTGAACTTCCTGCTACCCGCTCGCTTGCCGAGCATGGCGGTTCCGAGAACTTGGCTGAACCTTGAAATTGATGGGAGTGCAATAAGAGCTCATCTTTGGACTCCCACGTTGGATTTTGAACATTTAGCCGCCTGCTCTTTTTTGACTGCCTGGCGCTTTTTGACAGACCAGATGCTTTGTCCGAGGCATCTGGAGAAATGAAACGCAACGGCAAACAAGTCCCTCTACAATCGAAGCTCAGCGCACAAGTGCTGTGCGCGGCCGTATGCAAAAACGTCTGCCGTGCCGGGCGCTAAACAGACCAAAACCATTTTGGTGCAACAATGACTCAGCAAGAACACAAAAATGACCGCGATCAAGCCAGTGAAAACTTCATCGCGCCCCCCGCTGAAGCCAAACAAGCCTCCGAAGCCGATGACGCTCTGCGTCATCCGCACCACACGGCAGCGCCCGATGTGAGTCTTGGGGCGCTCTTTAAGCTTGCTACGCCTTTGTTCGTCGCCAACCTCGCCATCATGGGGGCCGCCACCATCGACACCATCATGGCCGGCCGCCTTGGAGCCGAACATCTGGCCGTGGTTGCTTTAGGCGGCGCCACGAGCGTCATGGTCCTTTTCGGCCTGGTCGGCATCCTGCAAGGACTCAGTCCCATCGCCGGACATCACTTCGGCGCGCGCAAGTACAACCTGATCGGCTTTGAACTGAGCCAGTCGCTGTGGCTTGCGCTGGTGCTTGCCGTCATTGCCGTCGTTTTGATCCTGCAGACCGATTTTTGGATTGATTTCGGCGGCGTATCCGGCAGGGTTGCCGAAATGAGCCGCGAATTTTTCTACGCCAGCGCCTGGGGGCTGCCTGCGGCCGTGATCATGCGCTGCTACATCGCTCTCAACGCAGCCATCAACCGGCCTCGCGTGTCGATGTACATCTCGCTGGCGCTTTTGGCCTCAAAAGCTCCCTTAAATCTTCTGTTCATGTACGGCTGGTGCGGCTTTCCCGCCATGGGAGGCGCAGGAGCCGCCGTTGCCATGAGCGTCAACTCCTGGATCGCGCTCATTGCCTACTATCTCATCTGGAGGTTTGATCACTTCTACGACGCCATGCGGCCCGAGCGGTTCTTCTGGCCGCAGATCAAGGCAATTGCCGCTCAGCTCAAGCTCGGCGTGCCGATTGGGCTGACGATATTCTTTGAGGTGAGCTCTTTTACTTTGATGGCCATCTTCATTTCGCGCATCGGAACAATCGATGTGGCCGCACACCAGATTGTGGGCAACATCACCGCTACGCTCTATCAAGTACCGCTGTCGCTTGCCATCGCCGTGTGCGTGCTGGTTTCGCAATGTCTGGGCGCGGGCTTTAAGGATCAGGCGCGCGTCATTACGCTGCGCACGCTCAAGTGCGCCATCCTGATCACCGCCACCAATGCGGTGCTGCTGTACATCTTCCGCGGCGAACTCGTCAGCCTTTACACACCGGATGCCGCCGTGCAGAAACTGGCCGCATCGCTTTTAATTTTCGGCGTCATCTACCACGTCACCGATGCCTGTCAGTCGGTGAGCAACTTTGCACTGCGAGGCTATCGCGTCACGGTGCTGCCCATGATCATGTACGGCGTGCTTTTGTGGTGCGTTGGTCTCGGAGGCGGCTACTACCTTGGCTTTTATGCCGAATCTTTCGGCGGTCCATACGGTGCGACAGGCTTTTGGGCAGCAACCAGCGTAGGACTGTTTTTGGCAGGAATTTCGCTTTCGGCACTGGCCCTGTACGTCTCGCATGTCAGAGCCTCTGAAGACCGCAGACATTAACCGACAGCGCATCACAACTTTGCCTTTGAGTGAAATTGCGCCCAAAGGCTTCCAAAACCAGAAGAAATCAAGCGGTAGAATTGCGGACATCAGTAAAAAAAGCGCGCTTGCCGTTGCGGCTGGGTTTTGCCTGCGGCAAAACGCAAAGCTTGTTTGTTCGTGCTGCGCACGGCAAGGTGCAGGCTTGCGCGTTTTTCGCTTTTTGCGAGTACCTTGAAACAACACCAGTTTTCTACACGCGGAGATATCTATGGCTCTCGTCAGCATGCGTCAGCTGCTTGATCATGCAGCTGAAAACGGGTACGGCGTTCCCGCTTTCAACGTCAACAACATTGAACAAGTTCAGGCCATCATGACGGCAGCCGCCGAGGTTGGCGCCCCCGTGATCATGCAGGCAAGCGCTGGAGCGCGCAAGTACGCTGGTCAGGATTTTCTGCGCCACATGATTGAAGCAGCCGTTGAAACCTGGCCCGAGGTTCCTGTATGCATGCACCAGGATCACGGTCAGAGTCCGGCCGTGTGCCAAATCGCCATGCGCATGGGCTTTTCCTCGGTGATGATGGACGGCTCGCTCATGAGCGACGGAAAGACCATCTCGAGCTACGAGTACAACGTCGACGTCACGCGCCGCGTTGTGGAAAACGCTCACTGCATCGGCGTTTCCGTTGAAGGCGAGCTGGGCTGCCTCGGTTCGCTTGAAACCATGAAGGGCGACAAGGAAGACGGTCACGGCACCGACAGCACGATGACGCGCGAGCAGCTGCTCACCGATCCGGATCAGGCTGCAGAATTCGTGCGCGCCACCCAGCTCGACGCCCTGGCCATTGCCATCGGGACAAGCCACGGCGCCTACAAGTTCACGCGCAAGCCCACCGGCGACATTCTCTCGATTGCCCGCGTCAAGCAAATTCACGAACGTCTCCCCAACACGCACCTCGTCATGCACGGCTCGAGCTCCGTTCCGCAGGAGTACCTCGCTGAAATCCGCGAATTCGGCGGCGACATGCGCGAAACCTACGGCGTTCCCGTACCTGAAATTCAGGAAGCCATCAAGCACGGCGTGCGCAAGGTCAACATCGACACCGACATTCGTCTCGCGATGACTGCCGCCATCCGGCGCTTCCTCGTGGAAAATCCGAGCAAGTTCGATCCGCGCGACTATCTCAAGAAAGCGCGTCAGGCCGCTTATGAACTCTGCAAGCAGCGCTATCTTGAGTTCGGCTGCGAAGGTCAGGGCGCCCGCATCAAGCCTTTGCCGCTTACCGTCATGGCCGAGCGCTATGCAAGCGGCGAACTGAGCCAGAAGGTCATCTAAACCAAAGCGGCTGCGCACCGCACTCGAGCGCGCGCTCGTCCGTCCATCTGCTGCGGCCCGGAGAATATTTGTTCTTCGGGCCGTTTCTCCCCAAAAAAAATCCACATCATGTCAGCAAAAGACGCTTCCGAACTCAAGGGAAAAACAGGGCTCAAACGCCTTGTCAACGCCGCGGGCTACTCGGCCCAAGGCTTTCGCGCCGCCTTTAAAAGCGAAGATGCCTTTAGGCAAGAATGCGTGCTTGGCGCCGTACTGTCAGCCGCGCTCTTATTTATCGAGGCTGATGCCGCGCTCAAGCTCATCGCTTTTCTTTCGATCATCGTCGTGCTGGTGACTGAACTTTTGAATTCGGGCATCGAAGCCGCCATCGACCGCATTGGACTTGAAATTCATCCGTTGTCGAAATTTGCCAAGGACGTCGGCAGCTGCGCCGTGCTCTTTTCGCTGTTCGGCGCCGCCGTTTGCTGGGCCGTTCTCATTTATCACGCTTTCGGCTGAAGATGTGCGGCTGAAGATGTGCGGCTCAAGCCGCAGCACCGCTTCAAAAGCCTTACAATCATTAAGCCCAATTTTCACCACTCTTACAATCCGAGGGAGTCTTTCATGTCCGGACTTATGGAAACCTCCATCAAGAGCCTGCCGCTTGTGTATCGCGGAAAGGTTCGCGAATGCTATGCCGTCGGAGACGACAAGCTGCTGATGATCGCCACCGACCGCATCAGCGCCTTTGACGTAATCCTGAGCGTGCCCATCCCCTACAAGGGAAAGGTGCTCACGGCGCTCACCAAATTCTGGTTCGACAAGCTTGCCGGCGACATGCCCACGCAGCTCACCGGCATTGACCCGGAAAGCGTCGTTGCACCGGAAGAAGCCGAACAGGTGCGCGGCCGCGCCATGGTCGTCAAGCGCTTAAAGCCCATTCTTGTCGAGTGCGTTGCACGCGGCTACATCATCGGCGGCGGCTGGAAGGACTATCAGGCCACAGGCAAGGTGTGCGGCATTGAACTGCCCGCCGGCCTCAAGCAGGCTCAAAAGCTCCCTGAACCGATCTTCACCCCCGCAGCCAAAGCCGAAGTGGGCGTGCACGACGAAAACGTCACGTTCGAAAAAGTCTGCGAAATGTACGGCGAAAACATTGCCTCGCAGATCCGCGACCTCACGCTCACTCTCTACAAGCGCGCTGCCGAGTACGCAGCCACGCGCGGCATCATCATCGCCGACACCAAGTTCGAGTTCGGCCTCGATGAAAACGGCAACGTGTGCTTGATGGACGAAGTGCTCACCCCAGACAGCTCGCGCTTCTGGCCTGCGGATCAATACAACGTCGGCATGTCGCCGCCGAGCTTTGACAAGCAGTTCGTGCGCGACTGGCTCGAAACTCAGGATTGGAACAAGACGCCTCCGGCTCCGATCCCGCCGCAGGAAATTCTCGAAAAGACGAGCGCAAAGTACCGCGAAGCGCTCGTGCGCCTCACCGGCACCGACGTCGCCTAATTTTTCTGGCATCGGGTTCCGCCAGTCGTGCGGAACCCGTACAGCTGGCGCAGATGCAGACTTGCAGCGCTTTTAGCGACATGCAGTCTGAGCGCCGGTTTTGCTGTTTTTACGAGCAGGATTTTTTATGACTCAATGTGCAGAGAAACCCTTGGTAGGTGTTGTCATGGGCTCAAATTCAGACTGGGCCGTCATGCAGAACGCCGTCTCCGTTCTTGAAGAATTCGGCATTGCCTACGAAGCCAAAGTGGTGAGCGCTCACCGCATGCCCGATGAAATGTTTGCTTATGCCGAGTCCGCCAAAGAGCGAGGTCTGGCCTGCATCATTGCCGGCGCAGGCGGCGCAGCCCACCTGCCCGGCATGCTCGCGGCCAAATGCGTTGTCCCCGTGCTCGGCGTTCCCATCCCATCCAAGTACCTGCGCGGCGTCGACAGCCTTCACTCCATCGTGCAGATGCCCAAGGGCGTGCCTGTGGCAACTTTTGCCATCGGCGAGGCTGGAGCAGCCAACGCAGCTCTTTATGCCGTCTCGATTCTTGCCGTGACCGACCAGACGCTCTACGAGAAGCTTCAGCAGTTCCGGCGCAATCAAAACGCCAAAGCGCGCGCCATGGAGCTGCCGCCTGCGGCCTGATTTCTTTTCTATAGCAACGCAGAGAAATTCTTTTTTATGAAAGCATCTTTTCCATTGATGCCCGGCTCCGTGCTCGGACTAATGGGCGGCGGACAGCTTGGCCGCATGTTTGCGCAAGCCGCAGCCCGCATGGGTTATGAGGTTGTCGTCCTTGAAAAGGGCCAATGCCCGGCCAGCGAAGTGAGCGCCATGCATATCGATGCCGGCTATACAGAGGCCGAAGCGCTCAAGGCGCTCAGTTCAATGACGGCCGCGGTAACGACCGAGTTTGAAAACGTCCCCGCAGAATCGCTCTCGAGCCTGGCTCAGGCCGGCTGCCTTACTGCGCCTGCTTCATACGCGGTCTCCATTGCCCAGGACCGGCTCGACGAGAAGACGTTTTTGGAAAAAGTTGCAGGCGTTCCCGTTGCGCCGCATGCAGCCGTGCTCAGCATCGAAGACATCGACAATCTCGATGAAGCGCTCTTTCCCGGCATTCTCAAGACGACGCGTCTGGGCTACGACGGCAAGGGACAGGCGGTGGTGGCCAATAAGGATGACGCGCGGCGCGCCTTCAAGGCCATGGGGGAGAAATTCTGCATCTTGGAAAAGCGGCTTGCCCTTGCCAACGAGGTCTCGGTCATCGTCTGCCGCGGGCTTGACGGACAAACCGTAACGTTCCCGGTTTGCGAAAACCATCACCGCAACGGCATTCTGGCTCAGACCGTGATTCCTGCGCGCGTCAGTGAAGCCGTCAGCAGCAAAGCCCGCGCCTATGCCGCCGACATTGCCCGCGCGCTGCAGTATCAGGGCGTGCTCTGCATTGAGTTTTTCGTGCTCGAAGACGGCTCTGTCGTTGCCAACGAAATGGCGCCGCGCCCGCACAACTCCGGTCACGCCACCATCGAAGCCTGCGAAACGAGCCAGTTTGAGGAGCAGGTGCGCGCAATGACGGGCATGCCGCTCGGGGAAACGACGCTCGTGACGCCGGCAGTGATGCTCAATATTTTGGGCGACGCATGGTTTGATGAAAACGACCAAAAGCGAGAGCCTGCCTGGGACAAAGTTTTATCGCTGCCCGGCGTCAAGCTGCATCTGTACGGCAAAAAAGAGGCGCGGCGCGCCCGCAAGATGGGGCACCTCACGGTCATCGGCAAAACCGTTGAAGAGGCTCTTGAGCGCGCCAAGGCCGCAGCCCGCGTGCTTGGTCTGCCGCAGCCTTGGTAGAGATCGAACAAAGGACAGTCATGTATCCGCGCATTGATGAAAAAGCACTTGACCATGCCTGCAAAGTGCTTCAGGCCGGAGGGCTTGTGGCGATTCCGACTGAAACCGTCTATGGTCTGGCGGCTGATGCCGACAACCGCGAGGCAGTTTTAAATACGTTTGCCGTCAAGTCCCGCCCGACCAATCACCCGCTGATCGTGCATGTTGCAAGCGTCGAGGCTTTGCCCTTTTGGGCCTCTGTCGTTCCGCAGCAGGCTCTTGACTTGGCCCGCGCCTTTTGGCCCGGTCCCCTGACGATGGTTCTTCCCAAGGCTGAGCGCTGCGGCAGCTTCGTCACCGGCGGGCAGGATTCGGTTGCCGTTCGCTGTCCCTCGCACCCTTGGACGCACGCGCTCTTGGAGCGCTTTGCCGGCAAGGGACACAAAGGGCTGACAGCTCCTTCGGCCAACACGTTCGGCCGCATCAGCCCGACCTGTGCCGCGCATGTTCGTGAAGACTTGGGCGTCAAGCCTCTAGGCAAGCTTGACTACATTTTGGACGGCGGCACCTGCGAGGTGGGCGTTGAGTCGACCATCATCAATCTTTCGGGCAGCCGGCCCGAGATTTTGCGCCATGGCGCCGTCACCCGCGCCATGCTCGAAGAAGTGCTCGGCTGCCAAGTGCCTGACGCCGGCAGCGATGCGCCGCGCGCTTCCGGACGACTCAAAAGCCACTATGCGCCCAGCACCAAGCTCGAAATCCTCAAAAGGGATCAGATCGAGTCTCGCCTTGAAGAGCTCAGCCCGCAGCCCGCAGCCGTCATGGCGAGCTTTGACCCGAGAAAGACTCACCCCAATGCGCTTTTGTTCCTGCCCTCGCCCGACACGCCTCAGGGCTATGCGCATATCCTCTACGAGGCGCTGCATCAGCTCGACAAAGCGCACTGCTCGCGCATTCTCGTCGAAGAGCCTCCGCAGACGGCCGACTGGGCGGCTGTCAACGACAGACTCGGGCGCGCGGCCGCAGACAAGAACGCCTGATGCGGACTTGATCATGGTTTTCGACACATGAGCCAAACACAGCTTAGCCGTGCGCCGGTAGGCGTTCTGGATTCGGGCCTGGGCGGTCTTTCTGTCTTGAAGGCGCTCAGAGCTGAGCTTCCCGCTGAAGATTTCGTCTACTGCGCCGACTGCGGCAATGCCCCCTGGGGCGACAAGACTCAAGATTTCGTGCTTGACCGCTGCCGCGCGATCTGCCGCTTTTTAATCGGCATGCATGCAAAAATGATCGTGCTCGCCTGCAACACGGCAACTGCGCTTGCCGCCGACGCGCTTCGTTCTGAGTTCGCTCTGCCGATTGTGGGAATAGAGCCTGCCGTCAAGCCCGCTTCAGTGCAAAGCCGCTCTCACGTCATCGGCGTTCTTGCCACCAACGGCACCATCCAAAGCAGCCGCTACAGGCTTCTTACAGAGCGTTTCGGCCATGACGTGCGCATCCTCTCCACTGGCGCCCCAGGACTGATGGAGTGCGTCGAAAAGGGGGACTTCACCGGTCCAAGGACCAGAGCCTTGGCTCAGAAGTACCTTGCTCCCATGCAAAAGGCCGGCATCGACAAGCTCGTACTGGGCTGCACGCACTATCCGTTTTTGTCCGACGTCCTGCACGACATCCTCGGCCCCGAAGTGGAACTCATTGAGCCGGGACCAGCCGTGGCCTGCGTCGCGCACACGCGCCTGAGGCAAATCAGCGCGGCAAGAACGCTCAACGCCTCGCCCGCAGAGCAGTTCTTCATCAAAAAAGCCGTTCTTCACAAAGACGTACTGCTGCGGTTGTGGCCGCAAGCCGAGAACATTGCCGAACTTGCGGTGTAGCCTTTTTCCTCAGGCGCGAAGCATGAGCTTTTCTTCCTCAGGTCCTGCCGTATAGGGCGCCATGGCCTCTCTGAGGTGCTGAGGAATCTCTGCCGGACTCAACGCCCCGTCGACCTTGACGCACACCATCGTCTCGGCCATGCGCAGCCTTTCCTGACCAGCGCAGACAAGCACCATCGCCAGACGCACTGAACTTCTGCCCAGACGCTCGACCCAGAGTCTGGCCACGCACTCATCGCCAGGGCGGCTCGGATTGACGAAGTCGCAGCGAATGCCCGCCACCGGCAGCCCTACGCCGTGTCTGAAGAGCTCCATAAACGGAATATGCACCACTTCGCGAAAGAAGTCCTCCACGACGCCGTTGAAAATCGTGAAATACTGCGGATGAAAGACGATGCCGGCCGGGTCGCAGTGAGCAAAACGAATAAGAACAGGAACTTCAAAAAACTTGTGCATATGCCCGCCTATGAAAAGTCTAAAATCAGTCCGGCAAGTTTAGCGCGCGGGCTCTGCACGCCGCACTGCGGAAAAGCCCGGCTTATGCTGATCATTGCAGACAAACTTTAGAGCACAACCCAAGCCTGCCGCCTTTTTTCTTGTGCGGCAGTCAACAAGAGCCGTTTTTTATCTATGAGCATTGCCAATGAAGTACTGCTGCAGGCGCTCGCAAGCCGCCGCAGCATCAAGCCTAAGCATCTCTGCACGCCGGCGCCAAGCCTGCAGGAACTTTCAAAGCTGGTGCAGACGGCGATGCGAGTGCCTGATCACAATCTGAGCATCCCCTATCGCTTTGTCGTCGTTGAAGAAAAGGATCGCGACAAGCTTGCCCGCCTCTACGAACAAGCCGCAAGAAATCTCGGCGCTTGCGAAGACAAAGTTGCCAAAGCGCGTTCCAAGGCCTTCAAAGGCCCGATGATTGCCGCCTTCATCGTGCGCCTCTCGCCCCAGGAAGAAGCCGGCGGAACCGAAGCGCTTCTCACAGCCGGCGCTGCGCTCGGTCAGTTCATGCAGGCGCTTGCTGCGGCGGGCTTCGGCGGCATTGTTCTGTCGGGATCGCTTCTTGCAGACGCAAGCCTGCAGAGCGCCTTCTGCCGAGATGCCGCCGAAAAGCTCGTCGCTTGGATCACCATCGGAACGCCCAAGCCGGATGCGCCCAAGCCCATGCCCGAAGATCGACAACCTGTCCTCTCGGTTTGGGAAGCTCCGCAGTGCTGAAAATCTCGCTTTTGCTCTGAACTTTTCTTCAAAGCAAATTCAGCACAGGCAGTCTGCCTTAAAGCTGTTCTTTTCCGCCGCTGTCGACTCTAAATCCCGTGAGGCTCTCAGCGATTGCCCGCATCGTGAGCGGAGCGCATCCCTCGGCCTTGTTGTTGGCCACTGCATAGGCCTTTACGCCGCTTTTCGCAGCCAGGCTCAAAAGCCACACGATGCCTTCGCGCGTCACCAGATCGGGCTCCTGCAAGACATTGAAGGGATGCCACTGGCGTCTGAGAGACTGATAGGTGCCGTTGGCTGCCAAAGACCAGCGAATCACGATGTCGCCCCTGAGCTTCCATGGTCCGCCGTCTACGTCGGGAGCATCAAGATAGTGCACCATTTCCGTTTGGCGCATGATGCTCGGCATCGATGGGTGAAGAGAAACCACCGGCCTGACGGCGCTGTCGCGAATCGCCTTGACGTAGCGCCGCGTCAAAAGCGATCGGGTGCGCATTTCAACGGCAAAAAGCAGTCTTTTTCCTTCGAGCGCCTCAGTCGGCAGCGCATGCGCAAAGGCGCCGAGCCGATCAATCTGCGCGTGCTTTTTATTTATATCTGAAATGTCTTCGCGCGGAATCGGCGAAAGCTCGAGCACAAGGGCTCCGATTTTTTTGCCCAACCCCTCAACGGCAGGCCAAACGAACTGCTCCTGCAAAAGCTGCAGGTTCAAATAATCCGGATTGCGTCCGATTGCACGTCCGCGCTCGTCTCTGAGTGCATAGTCGGTCACCTGCTGAGGCGCTTTGACGAGAAAGCGAAAATTTTCCGGCACCTGATCGGCAAATGCCCGATACTGGGCCGCCGTCAGCGGCCGATAGTAGGCTCGATCAATGCCCGTCGTCTTGAAAATCGGGTAGCGGCTGTAGGCTGAAAGTCCGTCCCTGGCAAGCGTCTTTGTCCCGCTCATCGGCGCCCAGACAATGCCCCTCCAACCAGGAAAATTCCAGCTTGAGGTTCCCAGATAGATCCCGCGGGGGAGTTTTTCACCAAGCCGGACGAGTTCGCGCGAAGGCGGCTGCGCCTGAACCGGCGCATGCGAAGGGGCCGTATCGTCAAACAAAGGCTCAGTGAGGGCATCCTCAAAGATTCGCATAAAACACGCATCCACCAGCGGCAGCCGCTGCAGCCGCAAAACATTGACGCAACAGAATGCGCAGATGCGGCAAAACCGGCTTGCGCCGGTCTTGCCGAAAAAATTTCACCTGCGTCAGAAGCTTGTCCGACGCTTCTTGCCGACTGCGCATCCAAAAGCTATTTTAGGACTTCCGATGCGCAGCCCCCAAGCAGGTCGCCAGCTCCTTAGCGCCACGGGCATCCCCAGCCGCTGCCGGGACCATACCCATAGTTTCCGCCCCAGGCGCATCCCGGACCGCGGCGGTGGTGCATGCGCGGACCATATCCATCCCAGCACGGACCCCAGCCGCCCCAGCGATGATGCGGTCCCCAATAACCGTCACCGCGCGGCCCTCTGGGGCCAGGACCAAAGCCATAGCCGCGACGCGGACCAGGCGCAGGCGCGAAGCGATAGCCGTCTTCCATTTCATCGAGCAGGGCTACCTGATCGGCATTGAGACCCTTGATGAGTTCGGCGCGGGCGCCGGCAAGCGTCTCAAACTGCTGAGCGCGGAACTGCTCATGATCGGCGCGGTGCTTGACGCGAGCCTGTCGATCGCCGCGGCGCGGAGGCTGATTGGCTTCATGCCACTGGACATGATCTGCTTCGGCCTTGGCAACAGCCTGCGCGTAGCGGTCAAAGGCCGCCTGCTGATTGCCCTTGAGGCCAAGTTCCTCGCCCATGGCGCGGTAATCGGCCTGAACGTCAGCCATCACGGAGCCTGCTTCAGGTCCTGCAGCAGGTCTCGGAGCCTTCTGAGCCGCGGCAGGCATCGAAACAGCAAACAAACCAAACACGGCGACGGATGCGGCGGATGCAAATAAAGTCTTAGCTAACATGTCGTTGCTCCTAAAAAGTTGTTTTAACGGCCTGCTGCAGCTTTGAGTTCTCTCTGTACGAAAAGACAGCTGCTGCGGCAGGCGCTAGTTTTTCGATTGCTTGGAAAGATCAGCCTGAGCGCTTTGCCTTGGGGCTTGTCTTTCTGCGCTCTCTTTTGTTGTGAACAATGTAAGGCTCCGCGATTTTGGACGATAGCCCTTGAGCAAACGACTATTGCAAAACATGTCAAAACCGCTTGTTTAGACATATTTTGTTACGCAGGTTGACCGAAGTATGCGCAAGTTTCCAAGCTCCGCGGGCGGCTTGGCGGGTTTTGCTAAAATCACGCTCTTGCAAGCTTGTTGCCGCCTGCGGGCTTTCTGTCCGTCTTCGTCAAGTCCAAAAGCGACTTGACGAAGCTGCGCGCCTGTTGGCGCCAAAGCTCTTTATTCTTTTCGGAGCATCTTTACCAAAATGCATACTCTTTCCAGCCTCACTGCGCTCAGCCCCCTTGACGGCCGCTATGCGCGACAGTGCGAAGTTCTTCGCGGCATCTTTTCCGAGTCTGCCTTCATGAACGCCCGCGTGCGTGTTGAAGTCGAATGGCTCATTGCGCTTTCCCACGCAGGCTTTGCCGAGTTAAAGCCCATCAGCGAACACGGCATCAAGTTCTTGCGTTCTCTTGCCGACAACTTCACCGAAGAGAGCTGTGCGCAGATCAAGGAAATCGAAGCCACGACCAATCACGACGTCAAAGCTGTCGAGTACTGGATCAAAAATCAAGTTGCCCACGACCCTGAGCTGGCCAAAGCAAGCGAGTTCGTGCACTTTGCATGCACGAGTGAAGACATCAACAACACCAGCCACGCCCTGATGCTCACGGCCGGCCGCAAAGCTCTCGTCGAGAGGCTTGAAGCCATTGCCGCGCATATCCGTGAATTCGCGCATCGCTGGGCTGACGTCTCGATGCTTTCCCGCACCCACGGCCAGACCGCAAGTCCCACAACCGTCGGCAAGGAAATGGCAAACGTTGCCGTGCGCCTGACGCGCATTATTGACGCAATCAAGGCCGTCAAGTTCTATGCCAAGATGAACGGCGCCGTAGGCAACTACAACGCGCACCTCATCGCCTACCCCGACTATGACTGGGAAGCGCACAGCCGCCGCGTTATCGAAGATGCTCTGGGGCTGACCTTCAACACCCACACGATTCAGATCGAGCCGCACGACTACATGGCTGAGCTCTTTCACCAGATTGAACGAGCCAACACCGTGCTCATTGATTTCGACCGCGATGTCTGGGGCTACATTTCAATGGGCTTTTTCAAGCAAAAGCTCAAGGAAGGCGAAGTCGGCAGCTCCACGATGCCGCACAAGGTCAACCCGATTGACTTTGAAAATTCTGAAGGGAATCTGGGACTGGCCAACGCCATCTTCGGACACCTCGCAGGCAAGCTGCCGATCAGCCGCTGGCAGCGCGATCTGACCGACTCGACAGTGCTGCGCAATCTGGGCGTTGCCTTCGGCTACTCCTTCGTTGCCTACGCTTCGCTTGAGCGCGGCTTGGGAAAACTTGAACTCAACGCAGAGACTGTTTCCGCCGACCTTGATGCATCTTGGGAAGTGCTCGCTGAAGCCATTCAGACGGTGATGCGCCGCTACGGCGTTCCCAAGCCCTATGAAAAGCTCAAGGCGCTCACTCGCGGCAAAGGCCACATGACGCCCGAAGTCATTCACGAGTTTATTGAAACGCTCGAAATCCCCGAAGACGCCAAGCAGCGTCTGCGCGAACTCACGCCGGCCACCTACATCGGCAAAGCGCCTGAGCTCGCTCGCCGCTGCTGATGAAAGCCGGGCGGCAGGTTTGGTTTTCTGCCGCAGAATCCTTTCGCCGGCTCTGCACAAGCTCGAAGGTTCCTCAAATGAGCCTTCGGGCTTTTTTGCGTGCCTAGTAATACCTCATAAACAGGCCAAAAAGTTCTGACGCAGCCGAACTTTCTCAAGTATATTGTCCGAACCGCGCGCTGCAGAGCACCAACATACTCTCAAAAAAGATGCCGCAGCATTTCTCTTGTGACCAACACCTTTAGGGAGCCATCGATATGAAAAATTTCATCCTTAGCGCCGCTGCCGCCGCATTGCTCGCCGCAAGCGGGCTTGCATCAGCACAAACTCTCACTGTTGCCGCAACGCCGGTTCCTCACGGCGACATCCTGCGGCTGGTCGCACCAGAACTCAAAAGCCAGGGCTTTGACCTCAAAATCGTGGAATTTTCCGACTTCGTCAGCCCCAACATCGCACTTGATGCCGGCGAAGTAGATGCCAACTACTACCAGCACAAGCCCTTTTTGGATGATGCAGTTAAAAATCGTCGCCTGAGGATAGCAAGCGTCGCGCCCATTCACATTCTTCCGATGGCTGCTTATTCGAAAAAAGTAAAAAACATTAAGGATCTTCCCGAAGGCGCCCACGTCTCCATTCCCAATGACCCGGCCAACGGCGGCCGCGCCCTGCTGCTTTTGCAAAGCGCCGGCCTCATCAAGCTCAAGGACGGCGCCGGCGCCACGGCCACCGTTCTTGACATCGCCGACAATCCCAAGAAGCTGCGCTTTACCGAAGTCGAAGCTGCGCAAGTGCCGCGCACGATTGATGATGTCGAGCTTGCTGTCGTGAACTCGAACTACGCCATCGGCGTGGGCCTCAATCCTGTCAAGGACTCCATTTACCTCGAGGACAAAGACAGTCCCTATGCCGTCGTTGTGGCCGCCCGGCAGGGTGATGAAAGCAAACCGGGCGTGCAGGCGCTGGTCAAAGCGCTCAGAAGCGACAAGGTCAAGAAATTCATGATCGACACGTACCAAGGCGGCGTCGTGCCGGTCTGGTAGAGGCGCAAAATCGGCCTTGTTCGACGAACTTTGCACGACTTTTCTCGACCCGCAGGATTTCGGCTTTCGGATCCTGCGGGTTGATTTTTGCTTGAGGCAATCTCAGCCGAGCATGCTTTTTGGCCGCAAAGCTTTGTATGGCTTACAATTGCCGCTTTGACTTTGGCTTTAAACGCCGGACCCGTTTGCAGGGCATTTCCGGCCTCTATTTCCATGAAAGAAATCCGCACGCGTATTGCACCCTCTCCCACGGGCATGATGCATCTGGGAACCGCCCGCACGGCAATTTACTGCTGGGCCGTCGCCCGCCATCTTGGCGGCAAATTTCTTCTTCGCATTGAAGACACTGATCAGAAGCGTTCCACTCAAGAGGCCACGCAAGTCATTCTCGACTCGATGAAGTGGCTCAATCTGGACTACGACGAAGGTCCCATCTACCAGATGGATCGTCTTGACCGCTACCGTGAAGTGGTCGAACAGATGCTTGCCGACGGCCGCGCATACAAGTGCTACGCAACGCCCGAAGAACTCGATGAAATGCGTGAAGCACAGCGCAAGGCCGGCCTCAAGCCTCGCTATGACGGCCGCTGGCGTCCCGAGAACTGCCAAGGCAAACCCATTCCCGAAGGCGTCAATCCAGTCATCCGCTTCCGCAACCCAGACGACGGCGACGTCACCTGGCACGATGCCGTTTACGGCACGATCACGATCTCCAATCGTGAGCTCGATGATCTGATCATCATGCGCGACGGCATTCCTACCTACAACTTTGCCGTTGTCGTCGATGACTGGGACATGAAGGTGAGCCATGTCATCCGCGGCGCCGACCATATCAACAACACGCCTCGTCAGATCAACCTCTACAAGGCGCTTGGCGCCGAAGTGCCGGTGTTTGCGCACCTGCCGCTCATCAACGGTCCCGACGGACAGAAGCTCTCAAAGCGCCACGGTTCCGTTTCCGTAATGGAGTACGAAGCTCAAGGCTTTTTGCCCGAAGCGGTCTTCAACTATCTGGCCCGTCTTGGCTGGGGTCACGGCAATATGGAAAAGTTCAGCCGTGAAGAACTTGCCGAAGTTTTTGAACTCGGCGACTGCTCGCGCGCGGCTGCACGTCTGGACTTCAAGAAGTTTGAGTGGCTCAATGCGCAGTACATGAAGGAAGCCGACGATGCGCGCCTGGCTTCTCTGGTGCGTGCCCGCATTGAAAAGCGTGGCGGCGTTGTCGAAGGCGGCCCCGACCTTGTCGGCGTATGCGGCCTGCTCAAAACGCGTTCAGCTACGCTTGAGACTCTCGCCGATCAAGCTCTTTTCTTCTACAAGCCTCTTGAGAGAGATCCTGAGACGGTCAAAACCGCGCTCGAAGGTGAAAATCTTGCCGCCATCAAGGCTTTTGCCGCAGCCATCGAGCCGCTTGAAGACTTTACTGCTCCCAAGATCTACGAAGCCATCAAGAGCGTCATGCAGGCTCAGAACATCAAGATGGGACCTGTCGCTACCCCGCTGCGCGTTTTGGTCTGCAATGCCGACAGAACGCCTCAGATTGACAAGACGCTTGAACTCTTCGGCAAGAAGGTCGTGCTCGAACGCATTGCCTCGGGACTTGAAATGGCCGCTTAAGCTGCGCGCTTTTTCTTAGCATCCGCAATGGAGGTTCCTAGACATCGGAACCTCCTTTTTTTGTGCCTCAAGCGGCAAACTTTTCAATCATTGAAGCCGCAACGCCGGCAGCAATCAGCCAGAACAGCACTGCACTGATGTGATTGAGCCACCACCCGAACCGAGCCCCCTTTAGGAAGCGTCCGGCAAGGCATGCCGTATAGCTGTAGACAAGATGCACGGCCAAGCACGTCGCGACCAATATGCCGATCAAAACAGCCATGGTGCTCACGTAGTCGGCCTTTGGATCAACAAAAGGAGGCATCAGTGAAATGAGAAACACGAGCAGCATCGGATTGGTCACTTGAAGGGATGCAGCGCCCCAAAAAATAGAAGTCTCCTGATGCGGCCGATTTGCTGCGGTTTGAGCGACAAGACTCAAGTCCAGACTTTTGGCTCGCCAGCTCTTGAATCCGAAATACACAAGAACCAGTGCGCCGAGCGCCTGCATGCCGTAAAAAAGTTCGGGCGTTGCCGTAATAATGCCGCCCAATCCCGTAGCCGAAACAACCGACATGCAGAGAACGCCGAAAGCATTGCCCACGGGCGAAACGAATGCATGCTTTTTTCCGTAGCGAAAGGCATTGCTCACCGTCATCAGCACGCCGGCGCCCGGCGTGACGCACGTTGCAAGCACGACCAGAAAATACATCCAAAGATTTTGCATTTTGATATGACCTTTGCGCACAGCTTCGTCAAAAAATATTCCAAACCTGCCGCAGTGCTCAAGCTCAATGCGCCAAATATAATGAAAACAAAATAAAAGCAGTGATACTATTTTTATATCACTCTGACATTTCTTTTTTTTCTCATGCTCAATCGCTTTGACTATCGTCTCGTGCGGCAGCTGCTGCTCGTTGCCGTTGTACTGCAGGAAAAAAGCTTTCGCGGCGCCGCACGCAGGCTCAATATGTCTCAGCCGCCGCTGACAGCCCAAATCGACGAGCTTGAATCCAGACTCAAGCTGCGTTTGCTCGAGCGCAGCCCGCGCGGCGTCAAAGCCACTCCTGAAGCGCAAGCCTTGCTGCCTGAAATCGTGCGTTTTATTTCTCGAGCCCAAGAGCTTGAATTTGCCGTCAAGCAAGTGCAAAACGGCCATCGTGCGCTCATCACGATTGCTTCGGTGCACGAAGCAATGCTGAGCTGGGTGCCGAAATTTCGCAAAAAGCTTCAGTCTGAGGAAGCTTCCTTTTCGGTTTTTGCCAAGGAAATTGATTCGGGCGACATTGCCGATGAGCTGCGGCAGAACCCCGCGGCACTGGCCATCGGCTACATTCCCGAACCGCAAAACTCTCCTTGGGGAAAACTTGTGCTCACGCGTGAGGCTCCTGTCGTTGTGGCTTCTCGTGACCATTGGCTGGGACGCTGCAAAGCCGCCTCGCTTTCATCTCTTTGTGAAGAAAAATGGGTATTTCCCGGTCGCGACATTTCTGTCCGGTACGTCGACAGGCTGACGGCTCTTTGCATTGATCACGGCTTCTCACCACTGGTGCGCCATGAAGTTTCCTCCACCATGCAGCAAATTGCCTATGCAAGCTGCGGCCAAGGTCTGGCGCTTGTGCCGGAATTCTTTGCAAGCCTGCTGCCGGATTCAGTCGTCGCCGTTCGGCTCACCGATGTCGAACCATGCATTGAGCTTTCCATGGTCTGGGACGAAACAACGCCCAACGCCGTACGCGATCGTGCAATTGAAATTGCCCGAAGCGTCAGCAGTTGAAAATTTTTCTTTAGAGGCCCTTGAAAAATTATTTTTCTTTGCGTATAATGATTGTCTGTTTCGAAGATGTGCGCCAGTAGCTCAGTTGGATAGAGTACCTGGCTACGAACCAGGGGGTCGTGGGTTCGAATCCTGCCTGGCGCACCAAAAATAAGAGGCTTCCTGCGGGGAGCCTTTATTTTTTTCTAATTTCATCTTTCTCAGGCCGGGCGAGACCGCGAAATTTCCGGCAGTGCTATCCCATGGACATCTCTGCTCTGCTTTTAGTTTGTCCTCTGGTCTTTCTAGGCGGCTTCGTCGACGCCATTGCCGGCGGCGGCGGTCTTATTGCGCTACCGGCATATTTGATTGCCGGCCTGCCGCCGCATTTGGCCATCGGCACCAACAAACTTTCAAGCACGCTTGGCATGGCGGTCTCGACATGGAAGCTTGCCCGCAGCGGATTCGTCGACTGGAGCCTGGCCCCATCGCCTGCCCTCGCCGCCTTCCTAGGCAGCACCGGGGGCGCCTTGCTTGCGCTTTCTCTTCCAGCTGAAATATTCAAAATCATCCTGCTTATTCTGCTGCCGGTTGTTGCCTGCATCGTGCTGCGCAGCAAAAAAACCGACGCTCCCGCCTGCAGCATGAAGCGCTCGCGGCGCATGCTCATCCTCGGAGCTTGCGCCCTGACATGCGGCGCCTATGACGGCTTTTACGGCCCTGGCGCGGGCACTTTCCTTTTGATTTCCTTCACTGCTTTTGCAGGCCTTGACGTACGCAGCGCCGCAGGCCAGATGAAAGTTGCCAACCTTGCCTGCGGCCTTGCCGCACTGGCAACTTTTGCAGCTGCCGGCGAGGTCGACTGGATACTTGGGCTTGTTGCCGGCATGTTCGGCATTGCCGGCCACTACATCGGAGCGAGCCTCGTCGTCAAAAACGGCGCAAAAGTGGTGCGTCCCATCATTGTTTGCGTTTTGTGCCTGCTCTTTGTCAAAACGCTCTGGGATTATCTGGGCCCCACAGCCGCTTGAGAAGCTATAAAAACGTCTTGCAGACGAATTCATCAGGACTGCATTTGCTTTGACCTAAAAAAACAAAGCGAGAGCAAATTGAAGCGTCTGCGCGTCAGGAAATCAAGCCTTCGAGCTGTTTGCTGCATACGCAAAACGCCGCAGAACCGACAAAAACGGATCTGCGGCGCTTCTTTGGCCTACATGAAGTCAGCGCGTCTGATTATTTTCCCTGTGCAATTGCATCCTGGAATTCGCAGTACGTCTGACGATTGAGCACCGGCTTGAATGCCGCACAGATGCGATTGGCCTCGGCAGCCTCGTCGTAGAGCAGATCAATGATCGTCGAGGCAAGCACCTCAGGAGTCTTTTGATAGGCAACTTCCTCGTTGTCGAGGCAGAAATCGGATCCGTGCAGAACGCCCTTGACGCAGCCCACCCAGGGGTGCACGACAGGAATCAGGTGTGAAACATCGCCCATTTCGGTTGAACCGGCACGGTGTTCAGCAAGCCCAACATTTTCGGCACCAAAGACAGCTTCTGCATTGGCTCGCAGCAGATTGCGCAGCTCAGGGTCAGGACGCAGCGGCAAATATCCCGGCAGATCCTTGATTTCGCAGGTTGCTCCCACGGCATCAGCCCCTGCTCTGAGCGCACGGTTGATGTCGGCGTTGTATCGCTTGAGCGCTTCAACGCTTGCCGCACGCGTATAGCTTTCCATCGTCACGTAGTCAGGAATGACGTTGACCAGGTCGCCGCCCGAGTTGATGATCGGATGAAAGCGCACATAGTCCGAATCGCGGAAGCGTTCGCGAATTGCATTGACGCCCATGACGCCGAGCATGGCGGCATTGAGGGCATTGACGCCCTTGTCGGGAGCGCCGGCAGCATGCGCAGCACGTCCGCGGTACGTCATCAGCTTGCCGATGAATCCGTTGCAGCTGGCGCCGACATCAAAGTATCCATTGGGATTGTCCGTGGGATTGGCGTGCATCTGCATGGCCATGTCGACATCGTCAAAAGCCCCTTCGGCAATGAGCTGCTGCTTGCCGCCAAGATAGCGCAGCTTGCCGGACTCGCGCAGCTTGTTGCGGTAGTCGATTTCCACATACTCTTCGGCAGGCACGGCAAAAAGCACCAAGTCGCCGTCGAGCTCGTTCATGATGCCGGCATCCTTAAAGGCCATGCCCACGGCAAGCATGTTGGCGATCTGGATGAAGTGTCCGCAGCAGTGCGCGGCGCCCGTCGTCGGATCAGCATGCGGATGTTCTCGGCAGACAATGGCATCCAATTCACCCAGAAGAGCAACCGTCTTGAGACTCTTTCTTCCCTTCATGCGCGCCTTGACGCCCGTAATGCCCCAGCCGGTTTCAAAAGAAAGCCCGAGCTTTTCAAATTCCTTCTGCACTTTTGCCGAGGTCTTGGTCTCCTTAAAGCCCAGCTCCGGTTCGGCAAAAATATTCTCAGCAACCGCCTTGATGTCAGCGCGGCGGGCACGCAGCGCTTCATGCACGCGCGCCTTGAGTTCTTCCTTGGTCATGGTAAAAAATTCCAAAAGAAAAAAAACAATCGCCCCCGCCTCATCCTTACCGAAAGGATCCTGCGGGGGAAATCTGAATGACTACATGGTCGTATCTTAGAACACGCCTTCGAGATGCAGCATGAATTCAGCAAGAATCGTTGCGCAAATAAAGCTGCCCGCAGCAACGGCAAGAGCCACGGGGATGATGCGCCAGGACAGACGTTTGAAGGCTTCCATATCCTTGCCGATGGACAGGCCGGCGTAGGCAAGAAGCGGCGTCGTCAGCGCCAGAAAGCTCACGTTGTTGGTGTGCTGCATCACGAATTCACCGCCCGGGAATCCCGGCACCGAGACCGCAACGGCCACAATCGAGACCCAAAACACCATGGGGAGCTTGTTTAAGACCGGCACCATCGAAAGGAAAATGCCGATGCTTGCCAAAACCACAAGCACGAAGACGCCTACGGCGCTCGAAGCCAGCGGCGGATTGATGTTGATGATGTTGGCAATCCAGCTGAAGAATCCGGTGACCAGAAGAATGAACACCATGTCCTTCATTTTTTCAAAAATCTGCATAAACATGATTCAATATCCTTTGCTTTTGTTTTTTAAGTTTCACTTCGTTTGCAGGATGTCGGCCCGGCCGCATCAGGCGGCCGACTTTTTGCCGCGCAGCGAGTCAAGCCATTCGTAGGCCTTGACTGTCACCGGAAGCGAAATGAAGAGTGCAAAGTAGATGCCGAACACCGTTGTGAGAAGGTTGGCTGCAGCCGCGTAGGCTTGGACGGTTTCTGCCCACTCCGGATGCGTGGCCACAATCGAGGCAGTTGAAGCCGCCATCATGGATGCGCTTCCAATGCCTGCACCCATTGCGAGCGAATGCGGATGGAAAATGCCCATTTGAGCAATGATGCCGGCCAGAATCGACACCCAAAGAGCGCCGAACACCGTGCCGCAGATATACATACCCATGACGCCGCGCCCTTCAGGCGAATCGAGCCCGTAACGCTCAGCAATAATGGCAATGTTGGGCTCGCGGTCAATTGAGTAGCACGCACCGATGGCTTCGCGCTTCATGCCGACCAAGAAAGCCACAGGAAGACCGAAGATCAGCGTCCCGAAGAAATGGCCGAACTCCTGAACGAGCAAAGCCAGTGAAGAATTGGCAAGCATTTGAAGATTTGGACCGATCCCCAAGCCGATCTTCGTCACCAGAATCAGCATGCCGACGGAGAGCACGCGAGCCGCGCGGTCCATTTCAGGCAGCTTCATGATCTTGAACGAGGGGTAGCTGATGATGCCGCCGATCACCAGAGCATAGAAAAGCGGCAGGAACATGACCAAGCCGAATCGAACGACGCCGATCCACTCAGCGATGATCACGACGACCAACGCCAGAGCGTGCAGTTTGAAATTCTTTATCAGGTCCATTTTTCTTATTTCCTTTGTTTGACGGACACCGGGAGATGTCCCGGCCGGGGCTTTTCGATCTGCTTCCATACGCCGTCGCTAAACTAGACGCAGGAACATGCCAAAGAACACGGGGCCGTTATTGTTGATTTTTTGCCGAAAGCAGGCAAAGCGCCTCGCTTCAAACAAAAAGTCGGCCGTTTTGACCTTCACTTGGCCACACTAGCACGCAGTAAAGAAAAGTCTCAAACTTCTTTAGGGAAAGTCCGACGATTTTGATCTTGATCACTGTCAGTAGTAGTTATGCCTTAATGTTTGATCCTCATATTTTTGAGGCCTGTTTCGATTTGCACACCTGATTTCCTTTCAGCCAGCAAGACAAAAACATGGCAAGTTTCAACGCGCATGCGCAACAAAAATCCTTTCTTTAGCAAAACGCGCCTACACTTCTTAGTCGGTTGCCGCCTTTGTGTTTTCTAATCGATGTCCGCTCATTCTTTTCTGGCCCCCGCAATTGCCGTTGTCTTCACCGCCATGCTTCTTCGCGGGCCGGTGACGGCTATCGGCCCTCTGGCAGAAGCCATTGTCGACGTTTTTGACATTTCCTATACGCAGTACGGAACGCTGGCGGCCATGCCGATTGCCGCCTTCGGACTTTTTTCCTTTGCCGCCGCGCCGCTTGCTTCACGTCTGGGCATCAAAGCCGCCGCACTGTCGGCCATTGTGGTTGTGTGTGCAGGTGCCGCCGGTCGACTTTGCTCAAGCTGGTTCGGTTTTCTTTTTGCCAGTCTGATTGTCGGAGCCGGCATTGCGCTTTTAAACGTCATGCTGCCCGTTGCGATTAAAAACTGGTTCGGCAGCAAAACAGCCGGCATGATGGGAGTCTATACGGGCGTCATTGGTCTTTCGGGCGCGTTCGGAGGACTGAGCTCGGTGCCTCTTTATGAACTCGGAGGATCCATTGCGGCAGCCATGCTTTTTTGGGCGGCAGCTGCCTTTATCGGAGCTATTGTCTGGATTTTTTTTGCGCCGGCAAAAAATATCGACGCGCAGCCTTCAGCCGCGCAGCAGCACGCGGCTGAAGGCATGCTGGGACTGCTCAAAAACCCAACGGCCTGGGCGCTCGTGTTCGTCATGGGACTGCAGTCGCTTCTGGTCTATACCGTAGGCGCTTGGCTGTCGCCGTATCTGAGCGCACAAGGCTTGCCGCACGATGAAGCCGGCTTTTGGTTTTTTGTATTTCTCGCCAGCGGCCTGCCCGCTTCTGTTTTTACGCCCAACTTCATGCGCGCAGTAAAAAGCGAAGCCCGCGCTGCCGTCATTCTCGGCGTTTTATACCTTGCCGGCATCGCCGGATGGCTGGCAGGCGGCTTTTGGGTGCTGCCGGCGAGCATCTCGGCGGGCATCAGTCAAGGAAGCATGCTCTCGGTCGCCTTCCTGCTGATGGCAAAGAAATCAGCCAGCTCGCGTCAGATGCTTTCGATGTCGGCGCTCGCTCAAGGCATTGGCTACATCGGAGCAGGCCTGGGGCCGATTTCCTTCGGTTGGGTGCTTGAAAAAAGCAGCAGCTGGCCGCTTGCCTTCGGTCTGGCCGCTGCCGCCGTGCTCTGCTGGACGGCGGCAGGACTGGCAGCATCGCGCTCAAGCAGGATCTAGCCGCCGTCTCGGGGCGACTGCTCTATAAGTTCTCAAAAAAGTCTGCCCTACGAGAGCATCATGGCGTCGCTCACCATGCCTGCGCCCTTTTCAAACATGGCAAGCAAATCGGGCACGGTTAAATTTTTCTTTTCTTCGCCCTTTACGTCAACGACGATGCGGCCGGCATGCATCATGATGAGCCGGTTGCCGAAGCGCAAAGCGTCGCGCATGTTGTGCGTAATCATGAGCGTCGTCAGCTGATGCGCGGTAACGATTTTGTCGGTGATGGCAAGCACCTTCTCGGCAGTCTTGGGATCAAGCGCCGCCGTATGTTCGTCGAGAAGCAGCAGGTGCGGCCGCACGAGCGTTGCCATTAAAAGCGTTACAGCCTGACGCTGTCCCCCTGAAAGCAGACCGACATGCGCACTCATGCGTTCTTCCAGCCCCAGATCAAGTTCTGCAAGCAGCGCCTTGAACTTGACGTTCATCTCAGGCTTTGAGCTCCAAGACAGACCCTGGCGGCGTCCGCGGCGGCTTGCCATGGCGAGGTTTTCCTCAATCATCATATTGGCCGCCGTCCCTTTCATCGGATCCTGAAAAACTCGCCCAATATACTTGGCGCGCTCGTGTTCGGGCATCCTCGTGACGTCAACGCCGTCGATTTCAATCGAACCCTGATCGATTGGGAAAACGCCGGCAATCGCATTTAAAAGTGTTGATTTTCCGGCACCATTTGATCCGATGACGGTTGCAAAATCCCCATCCTCAAGCGTCAGATCGACGCCTCGCAGCGCTTTCTTTTCATTGACGCTGCCCGGAAAGAAAGTCTTGTGAATATTCTTGGCACTAAGCATCTTTATCACTCTCTTGTCGAACGTTGTCAGCTGCGAGCCTTGCGGCTGCGGATCTTTTCACGAATCAGCGGCATTGAAAGAGCTGCTGCAACCAGAATTGCCGTAAAGAGCTTCAGATCATTGGGCGGCATCCCCAGCTGCAGCACGACGGCGATCACGAGTCGATAAACGATGGAACCCAAAATCACGGAAATCAGGCAGTTTTTAAAGCTTCTGGTTCCGAAAAGCACTTCGCCGATGATGACGGAAGCCAAGCCGATGACGATCGTGCCCGTTCCCATGCCGACATCGGCAAATCCGTTGGACTGGGCAACGAGCGCTCCGGAAAGCGCCACCAAGGCATTGCTGATCAAAAGCCCCAAGAGCACCATGCGGTTGGTGTTGACGCCCTGTGCGCGAGCCATCTGAGAATTGCTGCCGGTCGCGCGAATGGCCGTGCCGAGCTCGGTGCCGAAAAACCAATAAAGCAGACAGCCGACAACCACAGCACCTGCAATGCCTACAACCAAAAGCGCCGTAGCAGGCGTCAGTCCAAAGGCTTCAGCTTTCGTAAATACGGTATCGACGCGAAGCAGCGCAACGTTGGCCTTTCCCATCACGTGAAGGTTGATGGAATAAAGACCAATCATGGTCAAAATGCCCGCCAAAAGCGCGGGGATGCGAAGCCGCGTGGTGAGAATGCCGGTCACGACGCCCGCAAGAGCGCCTGCCGCAGCAGCCAGAAGAAAGGCTGCTGCAATGCCCCAGCCGGAAACCAATACGGTGGCTGCCACCGCTGCTCCCAAAGGAAAGCTTCCTTCGACAGACAAATCGGCGATATCAAGAACTCGAAACGTAATGTAGACGCCAAGCGCAAGCAGAGCCCACAAGAGCCCTTGCGCTACAGTCGGCACAAGAATGTCAATCATAGATAGGATGCTTGATTTTCAGCCGCCAAAGGCATTGAGCCACTTCCATGCAAAACACAGGCTGGATTCAAGCGCAAGAAGAAAAAATAAAAAAAACAATGCGCGAAAAGGCGCAGACCTCCGCTCAGCGCATCGCCCTCAAGACGAAGACGTCTTCACTGACAGGAGAAAACCTGCGCCCTATCTTTTGTTGCTGCTAATAGCGCACGACCTCGGCGTCCTTAAGCGATTCAGGAATTGCGATCCCCAAAGCCTTGGCAGCCGTCTCGTTGATTTTGGCCTTGAATTCGCTTTGGTATCGAATCGCCATATCCTGCGGCTTGGACTTGCCTTCGAGAATATCGGCGCCCATCTCGCCGGCGATGCGGCCGAGATTGTAGTAGTCAACGCCCACCGTCGCCAGAGCGCCGCCCTTGAGCGGGCCTTCCTCGCCGCTGATGACGGGAACCTTTGCCGGCGTCGTAATCTTGGTCAGAATCGGCATCGCAGAGGCGATGATGTTGTCGGTGGGAACATAAATGGCGTCGACCTTGCCGATCATGCTCTGTGCTGTCTGCTGCACGTCGTTCACCGAGGAGACCGTCAGCTCGGTCAGCTGCAGACCACGCTTGGAAATTTCCTCTTTAAGAATGCCGACCTGATACTGAGAATTGATTTCAGAACTGTTGTAAATCGTGCCGATGCGCTTGGCGTTGGGAACGATCTTCAAGATGAGATCAAGCTGCGCGGCGACAGGATTCAAATCCGATGAACCCGTCACATTCGTGCCCGGCTTGTCGTTGGCCTTGACAAGCTTGGCAACCACGAAGTCAGTCACAGCTGTAGCCACGATGGGAGTCTTGTCCGTAGCATTGGCCACAGTCTGCGCGGCGGGCGTTGCGATGGCGAAAATCAGAGGATACTTCTGCGTCACGAAGCGCTGCGCAATGTTGCCGAGATTAGATTGATCGGCCTGAGCGTTTTGCTGGTCGAAAGCGACTTTAAGCCCTCGAGCCTTGACGGCATCTACAATGCCGCGATTGGCCTCATCGAGCGCCGGATGTTCAACAAGCTGCACGAGTCCCACTGTCGTCTGCGCCGCGGCGCTCGTCTTTGCCGCGTCGGTTTTTGCATCGTCTCCGCAGCCAGCAAGAACGCCCATCACGAGCACTGCCGCCGCGGCAGCAGCATATTTTCTGATTTTCATTTAAGCCTTTCCTTTGTTTTACGTTCGGTCCGGCGCGTTTGGATTTGCACAAAAAAAAGGGATCGCCGTCCAATTTGGTGGAACCGGAATTCTCGTCCTGCCCTTTTTCCCAAAGACGCTTCTTCCAGCTTAGGCGCTGCTGGCTCGAGAAAAAGCCTTCTCCGTGCAAAAGACGCAAAAAGTCCTTCGCAGAACCGACAGCATCGTTGGATGTTAACACGCACGGTGCAATAACGCTCCGGAAAGCGGCTCCAGGACGAATGCCTCGCGTTAAACTGCGGCAGATTTGGTCTTTTATAAAACTTTTTTCCTCTCTTTTTTCTTTCGTCTGCCGCCATGACTCAGCAGTGCTGCTCTCGTGCAGCTTCGCACGCCTTGATGCCGTATCCGGATGCTCCTGTCGAACATGCCCGCAAAGGAGCTCTTGCTGAGCTCTCGTTTTGCGTGGAAGATGTTTTCGACATCGCAGGCTTTCCGACCTCAGCAGGCAATGCCTCCGTGCTTGCTGCCTCAGGCATAAAGACCGCAACGGCGCCGGCTGCGGCATTGCTTCTGAGTGCCGGCGCACGGTTTGCAGGCAAAGCGCTTGCAAGCGAACTCGGTCTGCCTTTTCTCCAGGAAAACATTTTTTTCGGCACGCCCGTCAACGGACGTCATCCTCAGTGTTTTGCCGGCGCCTCAGGCTGCGCTTCGGCGGTTTCCTGCGGCCTGTGCGATATAGGGCTCGGCATTGACTGCTGCGGCTCTCTTTGCGCTTGTGCGGCGCAGTGCGCTCTTTTCGGGTTAAGGACAAGTTCTCAGAGTCTCCCCCTGGAGCTCGCCATATCTCTTGGCGCTCCTTTCTGCGCCGTCGGCCTGACTGCGCTGCGGCCTGAAGCTTTTTTCAAAACCGCAGAAGTTCTCCTCAGCGAAAATAAAGCATGGGCCGACAGCGAGGCGACGCGCGCACAGCTTCTTATTCCCGTCGACATCCTGACGCTTTTCGGTCCGGAAACATTCTCCTCCTTCGAACCCGTATTGCAGACTGCGCAAAAGATTTTCGGTCCGGCCAGGTTCATCAATCTGTCTCCCTGCGGTCTCGAACAGATGCTCGAAAGTCACCGCGCGCTTCTTGCGCAGCGCTTCTGGCGCGTCTGGGGCGGCTTCATTGAAAAAGAACGCCCTCAGCTTGGTCCTTTGGTTAAGGACTATGCGGCATTTTGCTTCTTGATGAGCAGCAAGCAGGCACAGCCCTTTGAGTCCGTGCGCGAGAGCGTAGCACAGCACATTGACAACCTATTGAATGCCGGCGGGATCATTCTGGCTCCAACGCTGCCGATGGGCGCTCTGCCTAAGACAGCATCAGAAAACGAAACCGCGCTCTGGCAGACAAAGCTCGCCGCATCATTTTGCCTCAATGACCTGACAGAAACGCCGCGCATCACTCTTCCGCTCTCGCAGGTCGGCGAAAAGCCCTGCGGCGTTTCGCTCATTTGCGCCCGTTCTTGCGAAGACCGTCTCCTTGCGTGCAGCCGCAGGCTGTATGAAGAATCTCTGGCTTAGTTTTTTCGCGGCAGAGGCTTTAAGCGAACAAGCGTTGCTCCTGCTCCTCCGTCGTTTTCTCGAGGTTCGCAAAAGGCAATCACTTCGTCGCGCTGCTTGAGCCAGCGCCGCACAACTTCACGCAGCACGGACTGGCGGTCGGGCGATCCATTGCCCTTGCCGTGAATGATCCGCACACACAGCCATTCGTGCATCTGGCACTTCTTCAGGAAATCGACAACAGCAATTCGAGCTTCTTCAACAAACATGCCGTGCAGATCAATCTGGCCGACAATGCTCCAGCGGCCGCGTCTTAAGTCACGCGGAACGTCTGGGCCGACACCCGGCCGGCGAAAGCTTTTGCCGTCGTCGCTTTCTAGAAACTCGATGCTGTCGAGCTCGTCGCTTAGACTTTCTTCCAGCACGCTTTCATTGTCGGCAATCGTCTGACGCGGCTCAGGACGCACGCTTTTTTTGTGCTGCACCCGCTCGGGGACGCCCAGAGGCGAGACGCCTGCCTTTCGCATGACCGCTGCAAAATCAATGTCTTTCTCTTCAACATGCTGAGCGATTTTGACGCCTGCTGCCGCCTTGACGCCTGTCTTGCGCATGGTGTCGAGAAATTCCTGCGTGTCTCTGGCAATGCGTGCCTGCACCTTCTGCGCTTGTTCCTTGTGCGCTTCGCGCTCTTTAGCCTTTTGCTTGAGATCTGCTGCCAGCGGACGCAGCGCTTCAAATCCATTCATAGAATATCGGCGCAAAACCCCTGCAATCGTTTCAGGGGAGCAAACGCCGCCTCCCAAAAGTTGAACAGCCGGCATCGTCTAGGTTCACCCTAATCCAACTGCCGACCAATGTCTTCACGCATAGCGGAACTGCAAAAAAGCGAAAATCCAAGCGCTTCATGCTAAAAGACGTGCCGCACGCAGTGCTCGCTCAGAGCACTGGCGACACGCCTTTTTCTCCACTCTGACTGCTGCCCGCCTAATTGTAGCGGCAAGGCAGAGCAGGCAAACAGGCAGCAATTCAATATCAGTGAGCTGCGGCCTGTTCTTCGAGATAGCGCTGGGCATCAAGAGCCGCCATGCAGCCGGAACCAGCGCTTGTCACAGCCTGCCGATAGATCTGATCAGCACAGTCGCCGGCAGCAAAAACGCCTGCGACGGACGTTGCCGTCGCCGCTCTTCCGGCCTTGTCGGTCACAATGTAGCCGTGATCGAGCTTCAGCTGGCCTTCGAAAATCTTGGTATTGGGCGAGTGTCCGATAGCAATAAATACGCCGTCGACCGCCAGCTCCTTGCCTTCTGCGCCCTCCGAAGAAGCAAGCTTGAGGCCAGTGACGCCTTTGTCATTGCCCAGCACTTCCTCGACCACAAAAGGCGTATGCAGCACGATCTTTCCTTCCTTGACCACCGACATCAATCGGTCGACCAAAATCGGCTCGGCTCTGAACGTACCGCGTCTGTGAACCAAATGCACGACAGAGGCAATCTGCGAAAGGTAAAGCGCCTCTTCAACGGCCGCATTGCCTCCGCCGACAACAGCCACGGGCTTGTCCCGATAGAAGAATCCGTCGCAAGTTGCGCAGCCAGAAACTCCCCTGCCCTTGTAGCGCGTTTCGCTCTCAAGACCAAGATATTTTGCCGAAGCGCCTGTTGCCGCAATGAGCGCGTCGCATGTATAAACGCCAAGATCTCCCTCAAGACGAATCGGCTTTTCATCGAGATGCACTTTCTGGATCACGTCAAAAACGATTTTCGTCTGAAAGCGCTCGGCCTGATCGAGCAGATTCTGCATCAGCTGCGGCCCTTGAATGCCTTGTGCAGCACCCGGCCAGTTGTCGACTTCTGTCGTGGTCATAAGCTGACCGCCTTGTTCCATGCCGGTGATGAGCATCGGTCTTAGGTTGGCTCGCGCGGCATATACCGCCGCCGTATAGCCCGCAGGACCAGAACCGATGATGATGACAGGGGCGTGTACAACGTCAGACATAAAAAACTCCTTGTCAAGCCTCCCGCACATGCCGCTTTGTTCAACAAAGCCCTAAATGTCGGCGCGGGATGAGTCGAAATGAAAATACTGTTGTCTGCCGATTATAGGAAGCATCAGGCAGGCCATTTCGTGAAGGGAAAAATTTGGTTGCAGAAAAATTTTCCTTTCTACTGCATCAATAGAGCGGAACAATCGACGGCTGCATCGAATTTTCAAGCCGTGTGCTTACTCGATCGCAAAAAAGGGAGACGCGCCCCGCTCAGGCAGTCCCAGATCATCACGATACTCGACGCCCACCAGATAGAGTCCATTGGGATCAAAAGTGGGAGCAGCAGCCGCACGCTCTCTGGCTTCAAGAACATCCTTGAGCCAGCCCGGCTTTTCCCGGCCGATGCCGACGTACACCAGCGAGCCTACGATATTGCGCACCATGTGCTGCAAGAAGGCATTGGCCTTGATCTCTATGCCGATGAGTCTTCCGAAGCGGCGCACCTTCAGGCTGTGTATCGTGCGCACGGGCGTAGCTGCCTGGCACTCGGAAGCGCGAAAACTTGAAAAATCATGTTCGCCCACCAGACACTGGGCCTGCTCATGCATGATTTTCTCATCGCAGGGTCTCCACACCCAGCCGGTGCGCCCTGCCATGACGGGCGAGCGCACGCGGTCGTTGCAGATCCAGTACTCGTAGGTGCGCGACAGCGCATCAAACCGCGCTGAAAAATCACAAGGCACGACTTTCGCCCAACGCACGGCGATGTCTTCAGGCAAAAACGTATTGACGCCGCGAACCCAGGAAGACTCGGAGCGCACGCAGTCCACTGCAATGCTCACCACCTGCCCCGTGCCATGCACCCCCGTGTCTGTGCGTCCCGCACATATCGTTGCCACAGGTTTGGTGACGAACTTTTTGAGAGCAAGTTCCAGAGCGTCCTGCACCGTCGGCTGATCTGGCTGCGTCTGCCAGCCGCAGTAACGCAGCCCGTTGTATTCCACGCCTAAAGCAACGGCGCAGAGTTGATTCTGCGCCGAGGCAAGTGAAGCTGGTTTGTTCATGTCTCCAAACCGTCAGCCGCGCTGCGCCCGAACCTGATCCATGAGCGCACGAGCCTGCTCCTTCTGCGAAGGACTGCCGGCATTGCTGACTTCATTGATCAGACGCATGGCCTGATCGTAGGCGCCGACGCTGATATAGTTGCGCGCATTGGTCAGCTTGACGTCCATGACGTCGGGCGCAGCAACAGCGTCTCCCTCCGAAACATAAGCCGCAGCCACATTCAAAGAAGAATCCGACTTGGGAGCTGCAAATGCAGGCTCTCGGGGCTGCTGAGGCTGCGCAGACTGCTCCAGCCCGCGCTTGTCGGAAGCATCAGGGCGATGAAAGCCCCTGGCGGCTGCTCGATCAGCTTCCATACGGTTTTGCACCATCTGAGCTGATCCCTTGATCTGCTCATCGCTTGCCGGCTCAGCACGCATGAAGCGAACAGTGCGCAAAGCCGCCTCATCGCGCAGGCGGCGGTTGCGGGTCTTGAGGAAGACGACAGCCCCGCCGACCACGACGAGCAGCGCAAGGATAATGCCGATCAGCAGGCCGTTCGAAGACTCTTCTTCTTGCGGGACCTGTTCAGGCTGAGCAGCAGGCTCCGGCTGAGCAGCAGGCTCCGGCTGAGCTGCCGGCTCTGAGGGCTCAGCAGGCTGCTCCACCTTCTCTTCAACAACAGCCGGTTTCTCAGCCGGCTGCTGCGCCGTCGGCTCGTTTGCAGAAGGGGTGCCTGAAGTTGCGGCAATCGTCTGAGCAAGCGGGTCAGAGGCTGAAGCTGTCGAAGACGAAGCTGCTGCAGCTGAAGCAGCCGCAGCTGCGGCGGCTGCACGCTCTTCCTCAGCCTTCTTCTGAGCAGCCAGACGCTCTTGGCGCTCGCGCTCAGCGGCAAGCTTGGCTTCGCGCCGCTGCTGAGCGGCCTTGGCCTCACGCTCAATGCGGCTCTTTACCTGAGAAGCAAGGGCCGGCGACTGCTTTTTGATCTGCGTGCGGGCGCGCTGCAGATCGCGGCCTTTCGGTGCCTTGGTCGCGTCGGCATTGGGATTGACTCGCACCAGCGCCCAAGCATCATCGACCGGGATCTTTTCGATAGTCGAGGCCTTGGGAGCGCGGAGCTTGGCGCCCACCTTGACGCCGTTGACGCGGCCTGCATCATATGCGCGGGGATTGTCGCGCACAAAAGCCACGAGGAGCTGATCCATCGTTGCCTGCGGATAACGAGGCTTGTAGAGCTTAGCAATCGACCACATGGTCATGCCCTGGCGAACCTCAAAAGGCGCGTCAAGATCGTAGTCGGCAGGATTGAGCGGAAGCGTTACGCTGCTCGAAGCTTTCGCTGAGGAAACGACTGCGGGCGCTGCCGATTGGCTTTTTGCGGCAGAAGCTGCACGCACCTTCTCGAGCTCACGCTGCGCAGCAGCTTCGGCTGCCGCGGTTGAAGCCGAGGCTGCAGAGAGATTGCTGGGCTTGGCCGGCGCAGTTGAAGCGGTGCGAGGAGCGGCCTGCGTGCTCGCATCTATGCGCTGAGCGCTCCGAGAGGCTGCTGCAGTGGTCGTTCGAGCTGCTGACGGTACGGCTGCGGCAGATGGAACCGTGCCTGCGGCTGACGACGTACTGCTTGTTGTCTTTTGATTCGCGGCAGCGGAGCGCTCAAGCGCTGCCTTGTCAGCTTTAGGTGCAGAAGCCCCCTCTCGAAGCTGCACCGTATAGAGCTTGGCAGAAATGCGCCCGGCCTCTGAGAGCTCCACGATGAGCGGAAACTCCTTGGCACTGATCGGATTTCTTCCATTGATGCGCACGACGTAAGGCGACTTGCTTTCAAGCTCAAGAGTGAGATCGCGCGTACTGACTTTGGAATCCTTGCCGACGCGCTGATAGACCGAAGCGGGAGCAAGCCTCACCAAAAGCGGCTCAACCTTAGGGTTGACATCACGGACCTCGAGCTTGGCTTCGAGCGGTTCGCCCACATTTGAATAGACTGTCAGGGCCCCCAACTCTGCAGCTGAAGCCGCACCAAAGGCCGATACCAAGGCAGCCGCAAGAAACGTCTTTCGCATCATGTTGCTTTTCTTCTCGTTGAAACGGTAACCAATCCAAACAGCTTGCGGAAAAAGCTGATTTGCCAGAGCCTGGCAAATTCGTCCACGCACGCCGATTCCGTTGATTGTACCGTAGACGTCGAACCCTGTTTCGCTCGAAGCCGGCTAGTTTCAAATATCCAGAAACACAAAACCCCGACTTTTGAGAGCCGGGGTTTTGTTCATAAAGTGCCTTGGAGTCAGGCGCAGCCATGCAGGTTCGGCCTAAAGAGCCTAGCCGGCGGCGCTATCGTTGAGCTGATCGCGGATTTCCTTGCCGGCTCTAAAGTGCGGAACGTACTTTGCAGGAACCATTACAGGCTCGCCCGTACGCGGATTGCGGCCTTCGCGGGCTTCTCGGTACTTCAATGAGAAGCTTCCGAACCCGCGAATTTCCACTCTCACGCCGTGACTCATGGCACTGACCATGGCCCGCAGCACTTCGTTGACTGCCATATCGGCATCTCGACTCGAGAGGCTTGGATGGCGTTCGAAGACGCGGCTGATCAGTTCCGATTTAGTCAGGGCTCGCATGAAGTCTCCAAATTACTTCTGTTCGAGCTTAGCCTTGAGCAGAGCGCCGAGGTTGGTGGTTCCGCTGGCTGCATCGCTGTTGACGCGGTCAAGCGCTTCACGAGCTTCGGCAGCATCCTTGGCCTTGATCGAGAGCTGGATCGAACGGTTCTTGCGATCGACGCTGACGATCTGAGCCTCAACCGTGTCGCCCACAGCGAGCTTGGTCGTGGCGTCTTCAACGCGCTCAGCCGAAATTTCGGAAGCACGCAGGTAGCCTTCAGTGTCGCCGCCGAGGTCGATCACGGCGCCCTTGGCGTCAACGCTCTTGACGGTGCCCTTGACGACGGTGCCCTTTTCATGGCGGCCGGCAAATTCAGAGAAGGGATCGCCGCCGAGCTGCTTGATGCCCAGGCTGATGCGTTCACGTTCGGTGTCGATGGCCAGAACCACGGCTTCGACTTCGTCGCCCTTCTTGTACTTGCGCACTGCGTCTTCGCCCGGTTCGTTCCAGGAGAGGTCAGACAGATGCACGAGGCCGTCAATGCCGCCAGGCAGACCAATGAACACGCCGAAATCGGTGATCGACTTGATCTGACCCTTAACCTTGTCGCCCTTCTTGTGGCTCTGGCTGAATTCCTGCCAGGGATTGGCCTTGCACTGCTTCATGCCGAGGCTGATGCGGCGGCGGTCTTCGTCAATGTCAAGAACCATCACTTCGACTTCGTCGCCAAGCTGCACAACCTTCTTGGGATCCACGTTCTTGTTGGTCCAATCCATTTCGGAGACGTGCACAAGGCCTTCGATGCCGCTTTCGATTTCAACAAAGGCACCGTAGTCGGTGATGTTGGTGACCTTGCCGAAGAGACGAGTGCCCTGCGGGTAGCGACGGGAAATGCCGATCCAGGGATCTTCGCCGAGCTGCTTGAGGCCCAGGGAGACGCGGCACTTTTCCTGATCGAACTTGAGAACCTTGGCTTCGATTTCCTGACCAACGCTCACCACCTCGCTGGGGTGACGCACGCGGCGCCATGCCAAATCGGTGATGTGAAGCAGGCCGTCAATGCCGCCCAGATCAACGAACGCACCGTAGTCGGTGATGTTCTTGACGATGCCCTTGACGACAGCGCCTTCCTTGAGGGTTTCAAGCAGCTTGGCGCGCTCTTCGCCCATGCTGGCCTCGACGACTGCGCGACGGGACACAACAACGTTGTTGCGCTTGCGATCGAGCTTGATGACCTTGAATTCGAGCGTCTTGCCTTCGTAGGGCGTGGTGTCCTTGACCGGACGGGTATCCACGAGAGAACCCGGCAGGAAGGCACGGATGCCGTTGGTCATGACGGTAAGACCGCCCTTGACCTTGCCGGTGATGGTGCCGGTGACGAGCTCGCCCGATTCCAGAGCTGCCTCGAGATTGGCCCAAGCAGCCAGACGCTTGGCCTTGTCGCGCGACAAAATGGTGTCGCCGTAGCCGTTTTCAACCGACTCGATTGCCACGGAGACAAAGTCGCCGGGAGCCACGGTCACTTCGCCGCGGTCATCCTTGAATTCTTCGATAGGCACATAGGCTTCGGACTTCAGGCCGGCGTTGACGACCACGAAGTTGTAGTCGACGCGAACGACTTCGGCGGTGATCACTTCACCCTGACGCATTTCCTGCTTAGCGAGGCTTTCCTCGAAGAGCTGGGCAAAAGATTCGGTATTGGTAGTGTTGGACATGAAAAAAAATAAAAGTAAAAGTTCTCACCCGACCGGGGGCTTCAGCCTGCTTAGAGCTTCCGCTTAGGGGTGGTGTTTGATGGTTGAACTCCTTGCCGGTCCCGGCTGCCGGAAGGATAAAAAAATTGTTGTCTCGCCCGAAACGGCTCAGTCTCATGCGCCAAGGCGCTTCCACCATGCGAGCACGGTTGCCACAGTCTCATCAACCGTCAGTCCGGAGCTGTCGAGCATGTGCGCATCCGGCGCAGGAATGCACGGAGCCTCGGCCCTTTTACGATCGCGCTCGTCGCGTTGAGCCAGGTCACGGGTAAGGTCGCGTAGATTAGCAGAAATCCCTTTATCAATCAACTGCTTATAGCGCCTTTGCGCACGCGAAGAGGCGCTTGCCGTCAAAAACACCTTAAGCTTTGCATCCGGAAAAACAACGCTGGCCATGTCGCGGCCGTCGGCAACAAGTCCCGGAGCCTTGCGGGCTGCCCGCTGCACGCCCAAAAGAGCAGCGCGCACCGCCGGCAGCATCGCCACCTTGCTCGCCGCAATCCCGACGGCTTCCTGACGAATCGCTTCGGTAACATCCTCGCCTTCTAAAAAAATCCTGCCTTCCTTAAAAACAGGAGCAAGGCTCGAGGCTGTCGCGCCGCAATCTTTTTCATCGGCAAGATCCACGCCGTGCTTCAGGCAGGCATAAGCGCACAACCGATAAAGCGCGCCGCTGTCAAGATAATGAAAACCCAGCTGCTGAGCGAGCAAAGAGGCAACAGTTCCCTTGCCGCTTGCCGTTGGTCCGTCAATAGCAATGACGTCTACGTCTACTGTCATGTTGATTCTGTTCCTTGATTCATTGGTTGCTGAGAAATGCAATTTTTTTCAGCAAAAAAACCTTTGGCCGTCTCCTTTGCAAGGTAAAGAGCGCTGCGGCCGTCGGTCTTCCTCTACTTGAAGCGACACAAGCTCTCGAGCAGAGCAAAGTACGTCGGGAATGTCTTGGCCGTGCAGCCGGGATCGAGCACCGTCACTTCAGCTCCCGAGGCTGCGGCAAGCGCAAGACTCATCGCCATGCGATGATCATCATAAGTCTCAACCACGGCATTGTGAATGCCGTCAACGGGTCTTGCGGCAAGAATCCAGTCTTCACCTTCTTCAACGATGGCGCCGAATTTCCGCATTTCGCAAGCCATGGCCTTGAGGCGGTCTGTTTCCTTTACACGCCAGGATCCGATGCCTGTAAGCCGCACGGCCCCCGTGCACGACAGCGCCATCGGCACCAAGGTCATCGCCGCGTCCGGGATCATCGTGCAGTCCACATCAATGCCGGTGAGCGCCGCATCGGGCGAGCGACTCACGGTAATTGAATTCTTCGTTTTGTCAACCTTTGCGCCCATGTCCGCGAGCACATCAGCAAAAGCGACGTCGCCCTGAAGAGAATCCTCGCCCACGCCGGTGACCGTCACGGGACCTCCGGTGAGCGCGCCAAGAGCCAGAAAATAGCTTGCGCTCGATGCATCGGCCTCGACCTGATAACAGCTTTGAGCCTTGTACGTCCCGGGCATTACGCGAAACCCTCCGTCCTCGGGCTCAACCTGCGCGCCGAAGCGGCGCATCATCTTCACCGTCATTTCCACATACGGCCGGCTGATGAGCTCGCCTTTGATCGAAATGCATAGTCCTTGCGCCGGAGCAATCAGCGGAGCGACCATCAGAATTGCCGTCAGGTACTGGCTCGAGACATTGCCTCGAACATGCACGGATGAACCCAAGTTCGAAGCCGGTCTAAATTCCAGAGGCAAAAAGCCTTCACGCTCGGTACACGTGATTTGCGCGCCCAGCTCTCTTAGAGCGGCGATCAAGTCCGCAATCGGGCGCTCCCGCATGCGGGCCACGCCGTCGATTGTGTAGCTGCCGTTGGCAAAGGCGAGCACTGCGCTGAGAGTCCTGGCCGCCGTACCGGCATTGCCGATGAAAAGCTCTGCATGTCTGACCGGAAATTTTCCGCCGCAGCCCGCGACCAATGCCGTCTCGTCGTCGACCCGCTCGATTTTGATGCCGAGCTTGACGAGGCTTTCGATCATGCGCTCCGTATCATCGGCTTTAAGAAGTCCTTCAAGGCGGGTAGTTCCATCGGCCAAAGCGGCCAAAAGCAGCGCACGATTCGAAATGGATTTGCTGCCGGGAAGATGTACGGTCCCGCAGGCTTCAACAATCGGACGCACGACAAGACTGTCGAATTTCTGATCCGCTTGATTGAGCATTGAGGTCATGTTTGTTTTCTCTTTATTCTGCAGGCTGAAACTTACAGATGCGCGCAGAAGCATCAGCTTTTGCTGCTGTCGGCAACGCTCGGCTGTCGGCTCGAAAAAAGAGCTCTGCGGCTGCGGCTTGCGCGGCCGAAAATCTCCATGAGCGCGCTCTCATCCCTATTTTCAATGCTGCGCCGCAGCACGGCAAGATCCTTTTCAAAAGCGTCCATTGACACGAGTATTGCGTCGCGATTTGCAATGCAGATATCAGTCCACATCCGCGGACTTGAGGCTGCAATGCGGGTAAAGTCTCGAAAGCCCGCACCGGCAAAGGAAAGCTTTCGTTCGGCGTGTCCTGCCTGCAAAATCGAATCCACCATGGCATAGCTCAGCACATGCGGCAAGTGGCTGACGGAGGCAAAAATTTCATCATGCTCGGCTGCCGTCATGCGAACGACAACCGCACCTGCTGCCGTCCAAGCTCGCTCCCAAAAAGCAACAGCCTCCTGCCCCATGCCCGGCTCTGGAGTTGAAATTGCCCGGGCATGCTCAAACAAATCGGCCCTGGCGTACTCGACTCCAGGCATTTCGCCGCCGGCAATGGGATGAACTGGCGCGTAGTTGAAAAACTTTTTGCCCATCGTGCGCAAGGCTGCTTCTATCACTGCCGTGCGCGTACTTCCCACATCAGTTATGTATGCCGCATCAGGGGCATGCCGGCCGATTTCGGCAAACACGCCTTGCATGGCAAGCACGGGCACAGCCACCATGACGGCGTCTGCCCCTTCAAGCGCCTGCCTGATGCTGCCGCAGGCTGCATCTGCAATACCCATCTCGCAGGCCTTGACGGCGCTTTGCTGCGAAAGATCATAAACACGCACGTTGTCGAAAACGCACGCCTTTTTCATTGCCCAGGCGGCAGACGCACCGATGAGCCCTGAGCCGATCAGAGAAAGAATCATAAAAAACGGCTTTTTTTTATCCGGTTTGTGTTGAAGATGCAGATAGTGACTCTTAGCTTAGGGCTTTGACGCTCTCATCGTAAACCGCGAAAAAGCGCTTGAGCTCCTGCTCCGTACCCACCGAGATGCGCATCCAGTCAGGCAGACCATAGCTCTTGACGGGACGCACAATGACCCCGCGCTTTAAAAGCTCTGTGTAGAGTTCAGCCGTGCGCGGCCCTGTTTGCACCAAAATAAAATTGGCGCAGCTCTTTAAAAAACGAACGCCTCTATTTTCAAAAAAAGCCTCAAGCATCGCCAGCCCTGCTCGATTGACTTCATAGACGCGAGAAACAAATGCCTGATCCTCCAGACAGGCTGCAGCCGCGGCCTGCGCCATCAAATTCATGTTGAAGGGAGGCCGGATGCGGTTGAGCATCTCAATCATTTCCGGATGCGCGATGCCGTAGCCTGCGCGAAGCCCTGCGAGCCCATAGGCCTTGGAGAAGGTGCGCGTAACCATCATGTTGGGATAGCGGCGCACGAGTTCAATTGAATCAAAACGAAGCTGCGGGGGCAAAAAGTCGCAGTAAGCCTCATCAAAAACCACAAGACATGTCTCAGGCAGCTTCTGCATGAAGCCTTCGACCTCGCTTTTGGTCAACGCCAACCCCGTGGGATTGTTGGGATTGGTGATGAAGACAAGGCGCGTTTTCTCGTCGACTGCCTCAAGCATTGCATCGAGATCCACGGCAAACTCCCGTGCCGGCACCTCAACGCACTGCGCGCCGTTTTCCTGCGCACTGAGCTCATAGACCGAAAACGAGTACTGGGAGTACACGCAGCTCAAGCCCGGCGCGAGCACAAGCCTTGCGGCAAGCTCGAGAATTTCATCGGATCCGTTTCCCGCAATCACCCAGTCTTCGGTGAGGTTGTGGTGGCGGGCAACTGCCTGACGAAAGATTCTTGCATTGCCGTCAGGATAGCGGTTGCCTGAGGCCGCAGCCGCTAGTGCCGCCTTCAGAGCAGACTCAGGCATTCCAAGTGGATTTTCATTGCTTGCAAGCTTGACGATTTTGTCGACGTCAAGACCATAGTCTCGCGCCGTTTCTTCAATCGGCTTGCCCGCTGCGTAAGGGCTGATGGCTTCAATGCAGTTTTTTGCCACAAATCCTTTTGTCATTATCTTGTTCCTGTCTGTCGTTTTGCGTTTGCTGGACTTGAAGGCTCAGTGCACGCCAGTATCTGCGGGAAATGACCCCAGAACTTTAAAAAAGCTTGCTGAATCGCTGAGCTCTTTGAGTGCCCGTGCAACATTTTCGTCTTCGCTGTGGCCCTCTATGTCAACATAAAAGTTGTAGCCCCATGCTCCATTGCGAGCCGGCCGGCTCTCAAGCCGCGTCATCGACACGCCGTTGCGTTCAAACGGTTCAAGTGCTTTGAAAAGCGTACCCGCACGGTTGGGAACTGAAAAAATGATCGCCGTTTTAGTCAACACGTCTGGGGCCTTGCCTGCTGTCTGAGTACCGAGCACCCAGAAACGCGTGGTGTTGCGCGGATTGTCTTGAATGGACTGCGCCAAAATCTTTAAGTCATACAATTCGGCCGCACGCGTTGCGGCAATAGCCGCCAGCTTGACGTTTTTGCTTGCGAGAACCGCTGCTTCCGCATTTGAAGCAGCGCTTGTGATCTTCGCGTTGGGCAGATGCGCAGCAAGCCAGCTGCGGCACTGTGCTAGAGCCTGAGGGTGCGCGCATACCTCTTCAACATCCTCGATGCGCCCCGAGCGATTCATGAGATTGTGCCGCACCGCAATGTTCACCTCGCCGATCACGACCAGCGCAGTCGACAACAACAAATCCATCGTCCGCGTTACCGTACCCTGCGTGCTGTTTTCGACCGGCACGACGGCGTACTGCGCCGTATGCGACTCCGCCGCGTGAAATGCTCCATCGATGCTCGCGCAGGGCATCATGTCGACGGACGAGCCAAATTGAGCGATCACGGCCATTTCGGTAAATGTTCCTTTTGGACCGAGAAAAGCCACGCTCGGACGAGACTCAAGCGCTCGGCAGGCACTGATGATTTCCGTATAGATGCGCCGCACGCTCTCGGCCGCCAAGGGCGAGCCTGCTTGAGACGACCTCTCGAGGGCATGCGCAATGACGGCCTGTTCGCGCTCGGGACGATAAACATTGACCCCGCCCTTGGCTGCGCCTACAGCCTTGGCCAGACGCGCTCTTTGAACGAGCATCTCGGCAATTTTTTCATCAACCGCATCGATGCTGCGGCGCAGCCGGCTGAGTTCATCCTGCTCGCCTGCCGGCAGCGCCGTGTTGTTGTCGCTTTGCTCCATAACCTTCAACTCTCTTCTCTTTTGGAAAAGATCTTCTTGGGCTCATCAACCGTGGCGCTGCATGAAGTCCTGCATGAAATCAGCAAGCTTCACGGCTCCTGCCTGCGGCATGGCATTGTAGAGCGATGCGCGCAAGCCCCCCACCGAACGGTGCCCCTTGAGATTCTTCAGCCCTTGAGCATCTGCTTCCTTGATGAAAAGATCAGTCAAGGCCGTTTCCGCAAGCGTGAATACCACGTTCATGCGGCTTCTGTGCCGTTCAGGAATCGTGTTGACGTAAAAGCCGCCGGACTCATCAATCGTCTTGTAGACCAGACTGGAGCGCGCGCGGGCCCGCTCGTTCATCACTTCGACGCCGCCCTCTTGAATGAGCCATTTGCAGACCAGATTGGCCACCCAGATGGCAAATGTGGGAGGCGTGTTGTACATGCTGGCGGCTTCAGCATGGATCTGATAGTTGAGCATCGTCGGGCAGGTGTCGCCAGCAAGCCCCAGCAGATCTTTGCGAAGAATTACCACTGTCAGCCCGGCAGGGCCGAAATTTTTCTGAGCGCCGGCAAAAACGAGCGCATGACGCTTGAAGTCAATCGTGCGCGAAAGAAAATCCGAACTCACGTCGGCAACAAGCGGCACGCAATCCGGACACTGCGGCACAAAATTAAATTCCAGCCCATTGACCGTTTCGTTCATGCAGTAGTAAAGGTAGGCCGCATCGTTGGCCACAACGACAGACTCGGGAGCAGGAATGGCTGATTTTGAGGGCGTGCCGATTACATTGACGTGACAGAACTTGGCCGCTTCAGCAGCCGCCTTCTTGGACCAGATGCCGCTTACGATATAGCTTGCTTCGGCTGCAGCGCCGAGCAGGTTGAGGGGCACCATCGCAAACTGCGTATGACCTCCGCCCTGCAGAAAGAGGACGTCGTGCGTATCGGGAATCGAGAGCAGCTCGCGCAGCAAATCCTTCGTCTCGCGAATGATTTGAGAAAAAATTGCCCCTCGATGACTCATTTCGAGCAGACTCATGCCCTGACCGTGATAATCGACGAGATTGGCAGCCACTTCTTCGAGCACCGGTAGCGGCAAAATGCCCGGACCGGCAGCAAAGTTAAATACTCGAGTCACGAAACGTCCTCCTGCACAAACCTTAAGCGGCACCTTTCCCAGCCGGTTCAGCCGGAAGGCGCACTGCTCTAATACTAAAACACGAAAGACTGCAGTAGGCAGTCTTTCGTGCAAAAAGAGAAAAAAACCTCGAACAGACAAACGCTCAAGAAATTTAATTTGCTGTCCGCCCTGCCGGCCGTCTCTTTCCAAGCGACGACCAGCAAGGATGTTCCCGCCGGCTTAAGAGGCCTCCTGCGGCTCTTGACTTGACGCTGAGCTCTGGACCTCTTCGAGAGCCTCTTCAGTCTGCTCATCGGCATCATCTTCGGCAACGCGCGTGACGCTCACAAGGCAGTCGTCGAGCACGTCCATGAGCGTGACGCCCTGCGTCACGCGGCCGGCCACTCGAATGGTATTGACCGGCGTACGCACAAGGTTGCCTTGGCTTGTAAGCAGCATCACCGTGTCGTTGGGCGACACAAGCGTTGCGCTCACCATGCGTCCATTTCGCTCGCTCATCTGAATGGCGATCATGCCCTTGGTATTGCGGCCATGACGAGAATATTCGGACACAGGCGTGCACTTGCCGTAGCCGTTTTCGCAGACGGTCAGAACAAGCTTGTCTTCATCATCGGCCACCGTGAGCGAGATAATCTTGGCTCCGTCAAGCTTCATGCCGAGCACGCCGCGCGCATTGCAGCCCATCGAACGCACGTCGCTTTCAGCAAAGCGCGTGGCCTTTCCAGCGTCGCTAAAGAGCATCACATCGTGTTCGCCGTCAGTGATGGCCGCGCCGATCAGGCTGTCGTTGTCTTCAAGCACAATGGCGCGCTTGCCCTTGCGGTTGACGCCGGCAAACTGCGACAGCGGGGTCTTCTTGACATAACCTTCTTCGGTCGCCATGAAGACGTATTGATTGTCAGCAAATTCGCTCACCGGCAGCACGATCTGCACGCGTTCGCCTTCCTGAAGCGCGATGAGATTGACGATCGCCTTGCCCTTGCTCGTGCGCGCCCCCTCGGGAATGCTGTACACGGGCAGAGTCAGGCACTTGCCGAGATTTGTAAAGCACAGCACCGTATCGTGGCTGTTTGCGACAAAGAGCTGCTCGATGACGTCACCTTCCTTCATCTTGGCAGCACGCTTGCCCTGTCCGCCTCGACGCTGACTTCTATATTCATTGAGCGACAGACGCTTGATGTAGCCTTGCTGCGAAAGCGTGACGACGACCTTTTCGTTGGGAATGAAGTCAAGCGGATTGAAATTGGGATCACCCGCATAGTCGATCTCCGAGCGTCGTTCGTCGCCATACTTCACCTTGAGGTCTTCGAGCTCGGCGTCCATGATGGCCACAACGCGTTCGGGATTGGCAAGAATATCGAGCAGATCGACAATTTCTGCATTACACTCGCGGTATTCATTGTTGATCTTGTCCTGCTCAAGACCGGTGAGCTTTTGCAGCGCCATCTGCAAAATTCGTTCGGCCTGAATCGGACTCAAGTGATATTCGCCGTTTTTATCAAGGCCGAAATTGGCTTCAATTTCCTGCGGACGGAAGTCGTCGGCGTTGCCTGCTGCCGTTAAAAGTCCCGAAACAAGTTCAGAGCGCCAACCCCGCGCCATCAGCTGCTGCTTTGCAATCGGGGGATTGGGCGAGTTGCGGATGATGGCAAGAAATTCATCAAGGTTGGAGAGCGCCACCGCCTGACCTTCGAGAATATGGCCGCGCATGCGGTTTTTATTCAGTCTGAAGATCGTGCGGCGCGTGACCACTTCGCGACGGTGCCGCAGATAAGCTTCAATGATCTGACGCAGATTCAAAAGCCGCGGCTGTCCGTCAACGAGCGCCACCATGTTGATGCCGAACGAGGTCTGCAGCGAGGTGAGCTTGTAGAGATTGTTGAGAATCACCTCGCCGAAGGCGCCCGTCTTGAGCTCCATGACGATGCGCACGGTCTTGGAGGATTCATCGCGCAGCTCGCTGATGCCTTCGATCTTCTTTTCGTGAATCAGGCGCGCAATCGACTCTACAAGCACCTTCTTGTTGACCTGATATGGAATATCGTCGACAACAAGCGCTTGGCGGCCGTTTTTGAGCTCTTCAAAATGCGTATGCGCGCGCATGATGACGCGCCCGCGGCCCGTGCGGTAGCCTTGATGCACGTCCTTGAGCCCGTAGATGATGGCCCCGGTCGGAAAGTCGGGCGCAGGCATGCGGGCGATGAGCTCGTCGATTCCCGCATCGGGATTGTGCAGCAGATGCCGGCAGGCATCAATGCACTCATTGAGATTGTGCGGCGGGATGTTTGTTGCCATGCCCACGGCAATGCCTGCCGAACCGTTGACGAGCAGGTTGGGAAGCTTGGCCGGCAGCACCACAGGTTCTTTTTCCGAATTGTCGAAATTCGGAATAAAGTCGACCGTATCCTGATCAAGATCATCGAGCATCGCATCGGCAATTCGGGCAAGCCGGCACTCGGTATAACGCATGGCCGCAGCGCCGTCGCCGTCGATTGAGCCGAAGTTGCCCTGACTGTCGACGAGCGGGTAGCGCATCGAAAAGTCCTGCGCCAGACGCACCAGCGTTTGATAAGCCGCCTGATCGCCGTGCGGGTGGTATTTGCCGATCACGTCGCCGACGACGCGCGCGCACTTCTTGGTCGGGTGAGAGAAATCGTTTCCGAGCTCATGCATTGAATAGAGCACGCGACGGTGCACGGGCTTGAAGCCGTCGCGCACATCTGGCAGCGCACGTCCCACGATTACGCTCATGGCGTAGTCCAGGTAGGAGCGCTTCATTTCCGACTCGAGCGTCACCGGAAGCGTTTCATAGGAATAGGAAATCGGCATGCCGTTGGCTTCGCCCTGCGTGTCGATGTTCTGATCTTGATCCTGAGACATATTTGGTGCAGAAAAAGCCCGCAGCACGCGTTGAGAGACTAGACGAACAAGGGGCTGATTTTGCAAAAAGCAAAAACAAGCCCTCCCTCAAGCCGACCTGCGGACCTAATGGATGGGTGGAAAATTAGCGATGGGGCTATTTTAGCGGCCTCTGAACCGATTTTGCAGAACATTTCACGGCGCATCATTGCCGATTGCCCGCAAAAATCAACGCCAAAGCCGCTAAAACGGCCGCTGCTGCAGCTTCATGCCTGCAGAGATGAACCCCACCGTCAGGTAACTTCCACACTTTTGGGGTTTTCCGGCATTTTTCTATGTTTTCCTTCGCGTTTATGCCAAGTTTGGGGCAAAATAGCGGTAGCATGTAAGGGCGTCGGCGTGTGCGCATGCTGTGCCGGCGCCGCAGATTGCTTTTTTGGAGCAGCAGGCTTATCTCTGCTGCAGAACGCGGGACACTTCAAGCAGTGCCCATCCGTCCATTGATAATAAAGGAAATAAACAATGAAGACCTCGATCAAACTGAGCGGCCTTGTGGCTGCCGTCCTGATGGCTACTGCAGGTTCCTCCTTCGCGGCCGATCCGGTCGTTCCCTATGTCACCAACACCACCGACAAGGTTGTGGTGAACTCCACCGGTTTGTGCTGGCGCACGGGCTTCTGGACCCCGGCTCTTGCCGAACAGGGAGGCCCTGACGGTGCCGGCTGCACCTGCGACAAGGACATCCTGTCGGCTGGTGCCTGCGAGCCGCCCGCCGCTCCTGTGGAAGAACCCAAGGTTGCCAAGGTGACCCTGTCGGCCGATACGCTGTTTGCTTTCGACAGCGCCAAGCTCTCTTCTGACGGTGCCGCCATGCTTGATCAGCTCGTGAGCCGTATGGCCGGCATGGATGTTGAAGTCATTCTGACGACCGGCTATGCCGACCGTCTTGGCGACGAAGCCTACAACCAGAAGCTCTCCGAGAAGCGTGCAGACGCTGTCAAGGCTTATCTGACCGAAAAGGGCGTTTCTCCCGATCTGGTTCAGACCGAAGGCCGCGGCGAAGCTGACGCCGTTGTCGAATGCCCGGATCCCGCCCGCAACGGTGAAATCAAGAACGTTCAGGACCTCGTCAAGTGCTTGGCTCCGAACCGCCGTGCCGTCATCGAAGTGATCGGCACCCGCTCGGTGCAGTAATAGACGTAACTTTTTTCCCGAAGCAGTGATTGCCGCATCGGGAAAAATGCAGAACGTTTAGAAAATCCCGACAGGCATTGCCTTTGTCGGGATTTTTGTTGCATTGAAAAAAAATTGCCGGAAACGCAGACGCCGGCAATTCAGACAAAAACAAAACAGGCGGACGCATTCTCCTTGCATCCGCCGTGCCGATCTTTCTTCAAAGTCGAAACCTATACAGCCGCTTCGCCCGTTTCGCCTGTGCGAATGCGGATCACCTGCTCGATGTCGAACACAAAGATTTTGCCATCGCCGATCTTGCCCGTGCGCGCGCTGCGCTGAACAGCCTCAAGGCACTGCTCAAGCAGATCATCGGGCACTGCTGCCTCAATTTTGACCTTAGGCAGGAAATCGACCACGTACTCAGCACCACGATAAAGCTCAGTGTGCCCCTTTTGACGGCCAAATCCCTTAACCTCCGTCACTGTCAATCCATTGACGCCGAGTTCGGCAAGTGCCTCGCGCACCTCATCGAGCTTAAAGGGCTTGACAATGGCTACAACAAGTTTCATTTAAAGCTCCAAAAAAATGCTGTCAGTTTCGCAATTTTAGTCCTGATCGCCAAGCGCAGGTTTTTGTTTTATCTTTTTTCCTGCGTTGTGCCGAGCTTGGCCGTCATCGGGAAGCGCCAATCACTGCCAAAAGCAGCTCGGCTGATCTTCGGCCCGACGGGACACTGACGGCGCTTGTATTCGCTGCGATGGATAAGACGCACGACGCGCCCAACCACTGCCCGCTCAAATCCGCTCTTGACGATTTCATCGACGCTTCTGCCTTTTTCCACGTATGCGGCAATGATTTGATCGAGAATGCTGTAGCGCGGCAAGGATTGCTCATCGACCTGTCCTTCGCGAAGCTCGGCCGAAGGCGCCCGATCGATAATTGCCTGCGGAATTCTCTCAAACCCCGCCCGAGCATTGACCTCGCGGCAAAGCGCCCAAACCTCAGTCTTTAAAACATCTTTCAACGGAGCAAAGGCTCCTGCCGTATCGCCGTACAACGTTGAGTAGCCAACGGCCGATTCGCTCTTGTTGCCGGTTGTGAGCACAAGCCTTGAGAACTTATTGGAATAGGCCATCAGCAGCGTGCCGCGAATTCGGGCCTGCAGATTTTCTTCCGCTTCGCTCCACTTGCGTCCTGCAAAATCATCCTTGAGCAAATCCATAAACGCAGCAAACAACGGTTCAATTGGCCGCATCACATAGTCGACGCCAAGGTTCTGAGCACATTTTTGCGCGAGTTCCTGGCTGAGATCTGCCGTAAAGCGCGTAGGCATCATGACGGCCAAAACATTCTCTGGCCCGACGGCATCAGCCGCAATGGCAGCCACAAGCGCGCTGTCGACGCCGCCCGACAGCCCCAGCACGACGCTCTTGAATCCATTTTTATATACATAGTCGCGCACTGCCATGACAAGCATGTCGTAGAGCTCGGCCTCGCCAGAGTATTGCGCTTGCCGGACAGAGGACAATTTGCCGGCAGCAAGCGCATAAGCATCAATCGCCCCGCCAACAGTCGACTCGCTCGGCATGCGCATCACCACTTCCCCCGCAGCCGAACAGGCAAAACTGTGCCCGTCAAAAACAAACTCATCCTGACCGCCGTACATATTGACGCAGACAAGCGGCATTCCAACTCGCGAAGCGCTGCCTGCGACGGCCAGTTCGCGCTGCCTGCAGCCGTCTTTGGTCCATGCATCGGCATGAATGCTCACGACAAGATTCGCCCCAGCCTGCTTGAGCGCCGCAAGGCAGTCCTCACAACAGACGTCGTCGCCGACGGCAAAACCCACTTTGAGTCTTTTGCCGAGCTTGAGCACCAGCGAATGATGCCCAGGCTTAAAAACCCGCGTCTCGTCAAAAATGCTCTGCTGCAGATGCTGCTTGCTTCCAACCCCCAGCAGCTCGCCGTCCTTGAACACATAAAGCGCGTTTTTCCGACCGTTACGGCCCATCAGAACGCTTCCGAAGACAACTGCCAGCCCTGGAGCCTGCGCAGCCAGCCGCATGCCCAAGCTCTCAACCCACGCCTGCGCCGTCTTGCAGAAATCTTCTCGCAAAAGCCAATCTTGAGCCGGATACCCTGTCACCGACATCTCAGGACACACCAGCAGCCGCGCGCCAATGTTCACGGCCTGTCTTGCGGCTTCAAGAATTTTCCGTGCATTGCCTTCAAAATCGCCGACGATCGTATTGAGCTGAGCGCAGGCAATCAAAAAAGAAGATTGTTCCGACATAAAAAGCCTCTGCAACAAATAATTTTTGGCTCAAAAGAAAGCCTTCTTTGAGCAAGGCTCAAGTTTGGCACAAACAAAAGCCTTCCGGTAAAAAAGAGGACGCCGCAGCGTCCTCTTTTTTCGAAAGTCTTTTTGTGATCAGGCCGTCTTCGGCTTGACTTCAAGCGACTCGTAGCCGTGAACGCCTTCCATAATGAGACGCTCTGCTTCTTCAGCACTCTGCCAGCCCTTGACCTTGACCCACTTGCCGGGCTCAAGATCCTTGTAGTGTTCAAAGAAGTGGCGGATCTGATCGAGTGCATCAGCCGGAACATCGTCGGCCGACTTCCACTTGGAGTAGCGCAGACAAACCTTGCTCACGGGAACAGCGAGAATCTTCCAGTCTCCGCCGCCCTCGTCTTCCATCATCAGCACGGCAATGGCACGGCAGCGAATGACGGTGCCCGTCATCAGCGGAAACGGAGTGAGCACGCACACGTCGACCGGGTCGCCGTCATCGGCAATCGTCTGAGGGATGTAGCCGTAGTTGCAGGGATAGTGCATGGCCGTGCCGACAAAACGATCCACAAACAAGGCGCCTGACTCCTTATCCACTTCATACTTGATCGGAGCGGAGTTGGCCGGAATTTCAACAATCACATTAAAGTCGCGCGGCAGATCACGGCCGGCAGTCACTCGGGCAAGACCCATTTTTTATATTCTCAACCTATAAAAGATAATTGGTGCGCCGCTTTACAGACATAAGCCAAAAAGCCGCACAAGAAAAGCGCCGCACGAAAAAAAAAATCCGTCGCGAGCTCGCTTAAAAGAAAAATCCTGAATGCAGGGCGCGTATTTTAGGCGAATTTCCCCGTTTTTTTCCATACGACGGACGACCCGCAACCCTCTGCAAGCTCTTCATCAGCGCGACGAATATTGTCCAAAATATGTTCGCGCACAGACTGATCATCCGCTCCTGTGATTTCCACATGCTGAAATCCCGCCTCAAACAACCTGTCGGCGCATCGCGGATGAATCGTCAAGGCCGTGCCTTGCAAAAACCAGTCCCTAGCCTCCGGCACGGGCTTGATTGCATGCAGAAGCGTGGCAACCGAGTCCGAACTGGTCAGGTAGACAATCGGCGAGGGGCCGCTGACAGCCTTTGCAAGTTCCTCCACCTGCGCCGGCGTCAGCTCAATCGGCACGCGCACGTAGGCGGCAAGCTTTTCAACATCGGCGCCAAGCTCTATGAGTCTCTGACTGAGCCACTCGCGGCCCGTCTGACCACGAGCAATCAGCACGCGGCGCGGCACCTGCGTATGGCGCAGCTTCTCAAACAGCGCCTCGCTGCCCGAATGCTCTGCTTCGCCTTCCGGAAAAATCACACGAACCTCATCGCCCCAGGCGGCACGAATGACGCGCGCCGTGCCCTCTCCGACCGTCGCCAGCGTAATGTGTGAAGGCCACTTCTCAACCCAGTGAGCCACCGCAGTCACCGCTGCGGGCGAAGCCATCACCACCATGTCGACATCATCGAGATGAGCAAACCGTTCGGCCACCAATGCCTCGTCCTCAGGAAGCATGATGAGATACGCCGGCCAGCGCCACGCGTCAATGCCGTCTTTTTCCAAAAGATCAGCAAGTCTGTCGTTGGCTGCCCCTGGGCGCATCAAGATGACCGGTTGATGAGAGGATCGCATATCAAAGAAATGTAAATATCCCAAAGAAATTTGACGCAGATTTTAGCGCAGGTGGGCTTTTTACATTAAAAAACAGGACAATCGGGAAAACCCTGCCTCATTGAGCGCAAGCTAAGACTGCCCTTGTTCGCTGCCAAACAAAAGCAAAAACAAAATTGCAGACAGGGTCTTCAAAAAGCTCAGCCGGCAGTCTCGCAGAGCACTTTGCTAAGCAGCGCATCTGCGCCCTGCTCGCGCAGGTCAGCAACAACCTCGGCGGCAACTTGCTGATGATTCTCGATGGCGCCGCGTTTTTGCGCGCAGATCATCTCGCCCGAGCGGTGATCGCCCACATGCGCGCGAAGCCAAAGCTCTCCGTTGTCAACAATGGCATATGCCGCCAGCGGCACCTGGCAGGAGCCGCCCAGAGCACGCGAAACCGCACGTTCGGCTGCCGTGCAGGCACGCGTATGCGGATCATTAATAAAGCTCAAAGCCTCGAACAAGTCCGCGCGATCGGCGCGAATTTCCACGCCAAGCGCACCCTGACCGGGAGAAGGCAGACTCAGAGAAGGATCGAGAAGTTCGCGAATGCGCTCTGACAAATTCAAGCGCTTGAGTCCGGCACCGGCCATTACGAGCGCATCGAATTCACCACTGTCGAGCTTGGACAAACGCGTGCCCACATTGCCGCGAATGGACTTCACGACAAGGTGCGGGAACTTCGCGCGCAGCATCAGCTCGCGGCGCAGACTGGCCGTGCCGACAACGCTGCCCGCCGGCATGGATTCAAGCGTCTCGAATTTGGGGCTCACAAAGGCGTCGCGCGGATCCTCGCGTTGGCTGACGGCTGCCAGGGCAAATCCTTCGGGCAGTTCCATCGGAACATCCTTCAGCGAATGCACCGCCAAATCAGCGCGGCCCTCCATCATGGCCGCCTCAAGCTCCTTGACGAAAAGTCCTTTGCCGCCCACCTTCGAGAGCGTGCGGTCAAGGATTTGATCGCCGCGAGTCGTCATGCCCAGAACTTCAACCGTGGCTGCAGGATACTGCTTTTTCAAGAGCGCCTGCACGTGCAGGGCTTGCCACATGGCCAGAGGACTTTCACGAGTAGCAATGATGCAATGATTGAATTCAGACATGACGAATAGATTTTCCAGTAGTTCTTCAGTTTTTTGCCCCAGCGCAAAGCATGGGGATCGACGGGCGCGATTTTAGCAAAGCAAGCCTGTTGCAAAGCTTATCGAGGCAGAGCCGCAAAGCAATCAGCAGGATTGATTCGGGCCTCGAAGCGCGTTTGCGCTGCAACACATCAAAGGGTTTTCTAAAAAAATCAAAAATTTCTCCGACAATGCGTTCGGCTTTTGATATTATTGGCGTTTTTCTTTCTTTGTCCGGCATTTTCACGCGCCGGGACTTGACCATTCAACCGTCTTTTCTTTTCATCATGAGCACCGAACATAATCATTCCGACGATCCCCTGCATGCCAAAAAAGAGGCATGGTCGGGCCGCTTTTCCGAACCCGTGGCCGAGTTCGTGCTCCGATACACCCAATCCGTGAGCTTCGACAAACGCATGGCGATGGCCGACATTGCCGGCTCGCTTGCGCACGCTCAGATGCTCTGCCAGTGCGGCGTCATCAGTGAGCAGGATCTTGCCGACATCCGCCGCGGCATGGCCCAGATCACGGATGAAATTAAAACCGGCAAATTCCTCTGGCAGCTTGAACTCGAAGACGTTCATCTCAACATTGAAGCCCGTCTGACGCAGCTCATCGGCGATGCCGGCAAGCGGCTTCATACCGGCCGCAGCCGCAACGACCAGGTCGCCACAGACATTCGCCTGTACCTGCGCACCGAGATCGATCAAATCGTCGACATGCTCGGGCATCTGCAGGAAGTGCTTGTCGCCCAAGCCCACCGAGAATACAACACGATCATGCCGGGCTTCACCCACATGCAGGTTGCTCAGCCCGTCACCTTTGGTCACCACATGCTCGCCTACGTTGAAATGTTTGACCGTGACCGGGAACGCATGATTGACCTGCGCCGCCGCGTCAACCGCTCTCCGCTGGGCGCAGCCGCCTTGGCCGGAACCACGTATCCGATCGACCGCGAGCTCTCGGCCCGACTCCTGGGCTTTGAGGCTGTGTGCCAGAATTCGCTCGACGCTGTAAGCGACCGAGACTTCGGCATCGAATTTACCGCAGCGGCAAGTCTTGTGATGATTCACATCTCGCGTTTGTCTGAAGAACTCGTCTACTGGATGAGCCAGCGCTTTGGCTTCATTCAGCTGCCCGACCGCTTCACGACCGGTTCTTCGATCATGCCGCAGAAGAAAAATCCCGATGTTCCCGAAACTGCCCGCGGCAAGTGTTCGCGCGTTGTCGGCGATCTCATGACGATGACCATGCTCATGAAGGGGCTTCCCCTTGCCTACAACAAGGATCTGCAGGAGGACAAGGAACCGGTCTTTGACGCCATCGACACAGTCAAGGATACGCTGCGCGCCTTCATTGAAATGATGGCGGGCGTCGAGCCCAACCGCGCCGTGATGCGCAAGGCCGCCGCTGCCGGATACCCGACGGCAACCGACCTTGCCGACTATCTTGCTCGCCGCGGCGTTCCCTTCAGAACCGCTCACGACATCGTCGGCCGCGTGGTGCGGCTCGCCAGCGAGCGCGGCTGCGACATTGCCGATCTCTCGCTCGACGAACTGAAATCCTTCAGCGACGTGATTTCACAAGATGTCTATGAAGTGCTCACGCTCGAAGGTTCTATTGCCTCGCGCAATCACGTCGGCGGAACCGCCCCTGAACAGGTTCTCAAACAGGTGGCCCGCTGGGAAGAGATCTTCAAGACGCGCAAAGCTGCAGGCTCGCACTAATCATTGCAGCGGCTCAAGTTCAGTCAAAAAGACCGTGCATTCCTCCGCAACTGGAATGCGCGGTCTTTTGTTTGAGCGCTCTCTGATCAAAAGATGTGCGCAAGGCCTCCAAATCCGGCAGCCAAAATCACGAGGCCAAAAATGATGCGATACCATCCAAAGATGCGGAAGTCGTTCTTGGAGACATAGCGCAGCAGCCAGCGCACCACGACAATGGCCGACAAAAAGCTCACCACAAAGCCGACGGCAATGCCGGGCAGATTGTCCCAATTCAAAATATCGCGCGACTTGTACAAGTCGTAGACAGTTGCTCCAAAAATAGTGGGGATCGCCAAAAAGAACGAAAACTCCGTTGCCGCCGTGCGCGACAACCCGAGAACAAGCGCCCCGATAATCGTTGCGCCCGAGCGTGAAGTGCCTGGAATGAGGGCAAAGCACTGCATGAAGCCGACCCCCAGTGCGTCCTTCCAGGTCATGTCGTCCATGGTGGGAACGCGAGGAGGAAGTCCTCGGCGCTCGTGGCTGCGCTCGATCAAAAGAATGATCACGCCGCCCACAACAAGCGCCGTAGCCACCGTAAAGACGTTGAAGAAATACTGCTTAATGCTCGCCGAGAGCACCACGCCCATCATGGCAGCAGGCAGGAACGCCACCACCGTATTTACAGCCAGCCGCTGATCTGCTCCAGGCTTGAAAAGATTTCGAAGAATCGAAATGATGCGCATGCGATAGTGCCAGCAGACTGCCACAATGGCGCCGGCTTGAATGGCAATATAAAAAGTATCGGCTTCTACACCATCAAAAGAGAGCATGTGACCGGCCAGAATCAAGTGCCCGGTTGAGCTCACCGGCAAAAATTCAGTCAGGCCTTCAACAATGCCCAAAACAATCGTTTTGAAAAAGTAAAGCAAATCCATGTCCAGCGATCGGCAAAAAATAGGTTTTTGTATTTTTTCGTTTCTTTAGAACCACTATGAGTTCTTGGCAGGGTCTTCTTCGGTCTGCTGGCGCTTCGGCAGCGGAGTTGCAAGCACTTTGTCTATGCGGCGGCCATCCATGTCCGCCACTTCAAGAGACCAGTCCTCCCAGACCACTTTGTCGCCTGTGCGGGGCAGCCTCTGCAGCAGCAGCATCATCATGCCCGAGAGCGTGTTGTAGCGGCCCAGCTCCTCTTCGGGCACTTCCTTCATGCCGAGGCAGTCCTTCAGTTCCGGGATTGGAATAATGCCGTCGAGATACCAGGAGCCGTCGCCGCGGCTGATGGCCCACGCCTCTTCATTGGCTTCAGGCTTGAACTCGCCTGCGATGGCCTCCAGCAAATCTCTTGGCGTGACAAGTCCCACCACCTCGCCGTACTCATCGACCACAAGCGCCAGGGGCGTGGTCGTCTTTTTGAACTGCTCAAGAAGCTCCATGCCGCTTAGCGATTCCGGTACATAGATGACGGGAGCCAGATTGCGCATGAAGTTGGGCTTGCCGTTTTCAACAAACTGCTGCAAAAGAGAACGCGTCGTGCAGATGCCCTTGATGTCCGAAAGCGATCCGCTTGCAACCACCAGCCTGGAGCGGTTCGAGGTGAGCACTTTTTTGAAATTCTCTTCGCGCGTATCCTGAAGGTCAATCCACTCTATGTCGCTTCTAGGCGTCATCAAAGAGCCCACCTGACGATCGTCGAGTCGAAAGACGTTGCGAACCATATCGCGCTCGCTTTCTTCAATCACGCCCGTCTCGCTGCCTTCCTGAATCATGGCGTGAATTTCCTCTTCAGTCACGCCCGAACCTTTGTCCTTGTCAAGCCCCAAAACCTTGAGAATCACCTCCGTCGAACTCGAAAGCAGCTTGACGAAGGGACTCATGACCAGACTCAGCGCGCTCAACGGACGCGAAACAAGACAGGCCAGCATCTCAGGATTTCCTTGTCCGAGACGCTTGGGCACCAGTTCTCCGAGCACAATGGAAAAATAGGTCACAAACACCACCACAAGCACGACGCCGAGCACGCGTGCGGTCTCCGCGGGAACTCCCCAGCCCGTCAAAGCTTCAGCGACGGGGCCGGCCAGAGAAGCTTCGCCGACCATGCCCGAAAGAATGCCGATGGATGTAATGCCGACCTGAATCGTCGACAGCGCCCAATTGGGATTGTCCTGAAGCTTGATGGCCTTGCCTGCACCCTTGTTTCCGTCTTCGCTCAGAACCTGCAGGCGCGCCCGGCGGCTTGTCACAAGTGCAATTTCGCTCATGGAAAAAACACCGTTGAGGCAGATCAAACAAAAAAGTAAGAAAACATCAAGCCAGCTGCTCATGTCAGAATCGTTCAATCCCAAATGAAAAATACAAAGCGTCAGCCTCGACTGAGGTATGCGCAGATACGCCTAGCGGGCCGACCCGAACCAATTCGTTTCGACCCGCATAAAGCGCTGTGAATGTCTAGAAATGCCAAAACTCTTAGAAGGGAAGCTTCATCCCCGGCGGCAGCGGCATGCCGGCCGTGGCTTCGCGCATCTTAGCCTGAGCGGCCGCCTCGGCCTTGTGCGAAGCGTCGTTGAGCGCCGCAGCAACAAGGTCCTCAAGCATTTCCTTGTCATCGGGCTCGCCGGACAAAAGACTGGCGTCAATTTCAACCTTGCGCGCTTCATGCTTGCAGGTCATCGTGATCTTCACGAGTCCGGCGCCGGACTCGCCCACAACTTCCAGGTTGCCGAGTTCGGCTTGAATGCGCTCGACATTTTTCTGCATTTTTTGAGCCTGAGCGAGCAGGCCCTGAAGATTTCCTCTCATGAATTATTGGTCCTTTTTAGTTTGAATAGGTTCGATCGACGTCTCATCAATCGTGCCATTGAAAACTTCCAAGCATTTTTGCACAAACGGATCGCTCTTGAAGGCCTCGATCATCGCCTTTCTTGCGGCTCTGCGTTCGGCCTCTTCAATCAAGCTCAACGTGAGTGCATCGCGGGCCCTTTCATCAGCAGTAAAGCGCACCGCCACAGGATGTCCCGCCCCCTTGCTTACGGCCTCTTCAATCATCTGCACGACTTCATGCTTGACTAAAGAAAGCGCCGAGGGACGCAGCAGCACATGATCAGCGTCAAGTTCAACAACTTCGCTTGAAGCTGCGATCTCGCGGATCAATCCCTGCATGCCGCTGGCGCGCACCAAATTTCGCCAGTCAGACAGCAAAGGCGTCATCTGCACATCAATCAAGGGCAGAATTTCCGGACCTCTGCTGGCGCGCACCGCTCTGACCGGCGCTTCACTCTCCCCGCTGCAAATCTCCTGCGTCGTCCCACGGCGCAACCTCTTGCAGCGCATCCAGATCCGGCTCGATGAGCTCTGCCGGAGGCTCTGCAACGGGCGGCAGAGGATCGGCGGCTGCAGCCTGCTGCGGTCGCCGCGGCGCCGGTCTTGCCGGCTGCGCAAGATGGCTCTGCGCTGGGAGAACTGAAGATAGGCCGCTCGAAGCCTCCTGCTTGGCAGCGGCGTCCTTTTTGCGCGGCTCTTCGTGCACAGGCACGCGAGCGCCCGCGAGGCTGCCGGCCGGCTTAAAAGCAAGCATGCGCAAAATGGCCATCGTAAAGCCAGCATACTCGTCGGGAGCCGCAGCCATGTCGTTTCTTGCCTGCAGCAGAATCTGGTAATCGAGCTGCACCTCTTCGGGCGACATCAAGCCGGCCAGTTTCTCGATGCCGGCAGCTTCCGGATCATTTTCGTCGTTTCTTTGCCCCACGCGCTGCGCAATCGCCACGCGATGCAGCAAAGCCGCCCAGTCGCGCAAAGCCTGCGCGTAGGAAAAGCTCTGCAGTCCCATTGCATCAGCGATGTCAAGCGCGGCCTGCGCGTCGCCCTGCAGCACCTTGCACGTCAGATCGACGAGCACGTCAGCTCCAATGACGCCCAGCATGCTGCGCACGCTCTCGAGCGTCACCTTGCCGCCGGCAAAGGCAATGGCCTGATCAAGCAGGCTCAGACCATCGCGCATTGAGCCTCGAGCCCCTTTAGCCAGCATCAAAAGCGCAGCAGGCTCAGCCTCGAGGCCTTCGGCCTGCATGATGGAGGCCATATGGCTTGCCACAGCCGCAGGCGTCATATTGCGCAAGTTGAACTGCAGACAGCGCGAGAGCACCGTCACGGGCACCTTCTGCGGATCGGTTGTAGCCAGAATGAATTTGACGTACTCGGGCGGCTCTTCAAGCGTTTTGAGCATCGCATTGAAGGCATGCGTGGTGAGCATGTGCACTTCGTCGATCATGTAGACCTTGTAGCGGGCATTTGAAGGGGCGTACATCGCCCTCTCAAGCAGCGTCGTCATTTCTTCTACTGATCGGTTTGATGCCGCGTCGATTTCAATGTAGTCGACAAAGCGGCCCTCGTCGATGGCGCGGCAGGCCTCGCACTTGCCGCAGGGATGCGACGTCACGCCCCCTTTGCCGTCTTCTCCCGTGCAGTTCAGGCACTTGGCCAAAATACGCGAAAGCGTTGTCTTGCCGACGCCGCGCGTGCCGGTAAAAAGATAGGCGTGGTGCAGGCGATTTTCATCAAGAGCGTGGCGCAAAGCGGCCACAACGTGCTCCTGACCCACCATGCTCTCAAAATCATGCGGACGCCACTTGCGGGCAAGGACTTGATAGCTCATAGCAAAAGGTCAAAACGCTCAAAAAATTCTTCGTCTGGAGCGGGCGCTAGCCGTCAAGCTCCGCGAACACATCAAATCAACAAAGGAAGGCAAGACGCGTTTTTAATTTCGCGCAAGGTGGGATTTTAGCGGTTGACGAGGTGCAATCCAAGATTCAGTCCGAGAGCGGAAAAACACCCAGTTCGAAAAGACTGCGCTCGAGTGCAAAGACGAAAATGGCGAGCCTTATCCTCGGCACTGAAAGTATTCCGCCGTGGCTGCTTCGTTCCCGACCTGACCAGGTTAGCAGAGCTTTCATGCGAGGGGACCCGCCGAGGGCGCATTGTATTGGAAACGAGCCTGCATGACAAACGCATGACCGTTTTTTTTTAAAAAAAATTCAAAAAACCGACCCCGCTGCCTGATCTGAACCACAATTCTTTGTTCAAAAATTGCGAGCCACATCAATGCCGAGGCCGGCCTTCTTTTTGACTGCTCTCGCCGCGCCCCAAAGAGCGCGGGCTGCAGCATCAAAAACTACTTGGCGGCAGCGCCGAACCACTTGGCGTAAATCTTGTCGTACGTGCCGTCTTCACGCATGCCGCGCAGTTCCTTATTGATCTTTTCAGCCACGGCCGTGTTGCCTTTTTTCACGGCAAATCCAAAATGCTCGCTGTCGAACTTGACGGCATTTTGCTGTGCAAGCCCCTTGGCGGCACGCGGATTCTTGACGATGAAGTAGCCGATCACCGGACGATCGGTGATGACCGCGTCGCACCCCTTCATCTTGAGGTCCATGAAGGCTTCAGCGCCCGTATTGAACGACTTGACCTCAGCGCCCTTGATTCCCTTGGCAACGTCTGCACCCGTCGTGCCGATCTGCACTGCAATCTTCTTTCCCTCAAGATCCTTCACGGACTTGTATTTGTCGAGCTCATCGGCGCGCACCATCAGGCTTTGCCCTGCCTCATAGTACGGATCGCAGAAATCGACGCGCTTTTTGCGCTCTTCGGTGATCGTAATGCCGCTCACGGCCACGTCGATCGTTCCAGTGAGAAGAGCCGGAATCAAGCCGTCAAACCCCATGTTGACGATTTCAACTTCGAGGCCGGCGCGCTTGCCGATTTCACGAATGAGATCCATGTCAAAACCGACATACTGACGTGTCGACGTTTCCATAAATTCAAACGGCGCAAACGTCGGGTGCGTGCCCACGCGCAGTTCCTCAGCAGCAGAGGCAGCAAAAGAACCAGTAGCGAGCACGGCGGCGCAGACGACCGCAAAGAGCTTGTTCTTCATTTTTATCTCCGTTTTTCCGAATGTTTAGATTTGAGCCCGTGAGCGTCGCGCGTTTGCACAGGCCGCAAAGAAGCATGCCGAGGGATTTTATGCTTCGGCAGAGCGAATTTTCGCATGATTTGAACGAGCGATGATCTCCTAATTCAAGTTGAAATTTTAGAAATGCGCTGTCCGAGCGTCCCTTCAAGCCAGTCGGCAGCCCGGCCTTTTCCTGGAATGACGCACTCGGGCAAGATGTCCGTCAGAGGCCTCAGCACAAAAGCTCTCTCGTGCATGCGAGGATGAGGCACCACAAGTCTGCTGGTGCAGATCGTCTGACTGCCCCACAGCAAAACGTCCAAATCAAGCGTTCGGGGTGCGTTGCGCACGCCGGCAGGACGCACGCGGCCGTGCAGGTTTTCAAGCCATTGCAGCTCATCGAGAAGCTCTTGCGGGGCAAGCGCCGTTTTCACTGTGCACACCGCATTGACGTAGTCGGGCCCCGAGGAATCAACAGGCGCAGTTTTGTAGAAAGGACTGACCGCGACAAGCTCCGTTTGCGGCAGCTTGCCAATCTCCTTGAGCACGCCCGCAAGCGTCTCCAGCGGATTGCCCAAATTTGCCCCCAACCCTAAAACCACGAGCGGCTCAATCGTCTGCTCAGACATGATCTGCCCCCAGCACGTCTTCTATTTTCGGCTTGGGCTTGCGGCGGCGACGGCGTCTCTTGACAGGTTCCTGCTCAAGTTGACCGTCTTCCTGGAGTTCGGGAGCACCCTCAGCCTGCGCAGCCATCCCTTCGACAGAGTCAGCGGATTTTGCCGACGCGCTTTTTCTTCTGCGCCGAGGCTTGGCCTCGGCGCTTGGCTGCAGATCCTCTGCCGCCGCGCCCTGCTCGGAGAAAGCCGACGATTGCTTCGATGCCGAAGCCGTCTTTGCACGCCTCGAACGTCGGGGCGCGGCATTTTCCCGCTCCTGTTCGACCTGCGAGAGCAGGGCCTCTTCACTTGCCAAATCCGCCTCTTCTCTGCGCCGGCGATTGCCGGCTCGGGCTTTGCTTGCGGTACGGCGCGCCGCGCGCTCTTGGTCGGCGATCATGACGGCGCGCGCGTCGGCATCGGCCTGGGCAAAGTTTTCCCACCAGCGAACCAAATCCGACGGAATGTGTCCCAACAGGCTTCTCAAGAGCATAAAGTCGTAGCCTGCGCGATATTTGGGATGCTCGACAAGGGTATAGGGATTTTTGCCCGTACGCCGCTCAAAGCGCAGCTGCAGCATCCAAATCAGCTTGATGTCCGCAACGAAGCGGTGCTGAATGGCCAGCTTCTGGCACTGCGTGGCGATCACGTCGTCGGCCGCAGCATAAAGTGCCCGCGAGCGGATCATGCCTTGATTCTGCTGGTAGGCGTCCCAGCGCTTTTTCACTTGCGGCCACAAAAGCGTGGCAAATAAAAATGACGGCGAGATCTTCTTGCCTACGGCAATGCGCTCGTCGGTTCGCCGCAGCGCAAGCATAAGAAACTTCTCGCCTTCCTCTTCATCCAAAATGACGTCGAGCATGGGCAAAAGCGAGCGATGCAGCCCTTCGGTCCGCAGCTTGAGCAGACAGTCTTCGGCGTGCCCGCTAGTAAAAAGCTTCATCACTTCGTCAAAAAGACGCGCTGCCGGCACGTTTTCCAGCGTGCGGGCCATCTTTGGAATGGCCCTCTCCGTGGCCTTGTCCATCGTAAAGCCAAGCTTGGCGGCAATGCGCACCGCACGCATCATGCGCACGGGATCTTCGCGGTATCGAACAAGCGGATCGCCGATCATGGCCAAGCGCCGGCGCGAGATGTCTTCAAAGCCGCCGTGGTAGTCAAACACTTCCTGCGTGCTCGGATCGTAGTACAGCGCGTTGATCGTAAAGTCGCGCCTTGCCGCGTCTTCCCACATTTCGCCAAAGACGTTGTCGCTGATCACGCGGCCGGAAGCATCCTTTCTGACGCCGGCCGCGTCCAATGCGCGAAACGTTGAGCACTCGATGATCTCTTCGCCGAAGACGACATGCACCAAACGAAAACGCCGACCGATGATGTAGGCGCGCTTTTGCGCGCGCTTGACCTGCTCGGGCGTAGCGTCGGTCACCACGTCAAAATCTTTTGGAGTCACGCCAAGAAGAAGATCTCGAACGGCGCCTCCGACCACGTAGGCCTTGTAGCCTCGCGCGTGCAGAATTTCACACGTTCTGCGAGCTGCCCAGCTCACCTTTTGCGGATCAATGCCGTGCTCTTCAGAGCCGATAATCCGAGGCGTGCGGTTGGGCTCGGATTTTTTTCCGCTGGTCCACCCTGCAACAAGCTTCTTGACGTATTCAAACACTATTCGTAGCTCCACTTAGAATTTTCTCTGCTCTTTTGATCTCGCCGTCACAGCCGGCAAGGCGCAAGCCTTTGAGCAATTTCAGCCGTCTGCTGCAGCTCGCGGGCGCCAAACGTATTCAAAATTTTCCAGCCGCGCCTGCAGGCCGTCTGCTCCAGTGCTTTTTCAGCATTGACGGCAAAGCATCTCCCGCCCATTCTCTCGACAAATTCGAACAAGGGAAGGTCTGCACAAGAGTCTGAATAAAAATCAATGCCCTCAATGTCCGCACCCTGCTCCGACAAACGCTCAAGAAGGCGCTGCACCATCACCACCTTGCCTTCCTGAAACGAGGCGATGCCATCGAGCCGCCCGGTAAACTCCCCGTCAGGCGTCTGCTCAGGGTGAGCTGCAAGGGTATGGTCGATGCCGAAAACTCGGGCAACGGCGCCTGAAACAAAGTCGTAGGTTGCCGTACACAGCGCCGTTTGATCTCCTGCTTTGGCGTAGCTCTCGACCAGTTGGCGGGAGGCTTGCGGCACTGCCGGCTCGATGATGGTCTTGATGTAGTCAGACAGTGCGGCTTCGAGCTTTTGGCGCTTGAACTGCGCCAAAAATTTCATTTGAAAATCCTCAAATTCGTCGATATCGATTGTGCCTGCGCGATACTCTCGGGCAAACCGGCGCAGTTCCTGAACGACAGGCACCGGATCAAGTCCCTGTACGTGCACGAGCCAGCGCACCCACATGTCGCCCGTATCGAGCGGCATCAAGGTATGGTCAAGATCAAAAACGGCGAGCTTCATTTTTTTTTCAGCATTTAGTCAAAGCAGGATAGCGCCTGCGTTCGGCGTTAAAGCTCTGCAGGCATTCGTTGAGCAGTGCAAAGCTCACCTTCTTTTTGGTCTGCATGCAGCGGCGGTCTATTTTATCGAGGAACTCGCGAAGCCCGCGCATGTCGCGCGGGCCGTGCTCGCTCACCCAGCGGGAAAACTCAGGCGAAATTCTCAGTCCCCGCGCCTGGGCAAGCCGGACGAACTCGCCCTCAGCAAGCACATCCGGCAAATAGTCAATCCGGTAGGCAAGTCCCCAGGAAAGCCGCGTGCGGATATCTTCTCGAACAGCAAGCTCGCGCACCGAATGTGCTCCGGCGGTCACCAAACGCGCGCTGGGATGGCTGCGCACGGCATTCATCAGATGAAAAAGTTTTTCGAGATCTTCTTCGTTGAGCTGCTCGACATTGTCGACCGTATAAAGGCAGACTGATTCGTCAAACTCAGGCACACGCCAGCGCTGAAAAGGCGTCAGGCTGCGCAGCAGGTGCGTGCGGCCGCTGCCCGGCGGCCCCCATATGTAGATGAACTGCGGCCCCAAGCCCGCACGGCAGGACTTTAAAGCAGCCACGAGCTCAGCATTGTCGCCGGCGACAAAATTTTCCAGCGTCGGGGCTTCGGGCTCAATGAGATCCAGAGCGATCTGCTGCGTCGGTTGTCTAAACACTTCTGTTTGAAACGGTGGCGTTGGGCAAGCCGGCTGCAATGAGCCAGACCGGCAGAAACAAAAACTTTTCGCAAAGAACGCCGCATTCATCAAAAGCGTCCATTGCAAGGCCAAAGCAGAAGGCTGCCCGTACTGCAAACCTTCGGCTAAAATTAAAAGATTAGGTGCGTACGTGGCGAAGTTTAGCGCGCGACGCCTCAAAACGATTGATTTTTGTCTTGAGTTTTAAACATGACCCAACTTTCCTATGCAGCTGCCGGCGTTTCGATCGATGCCGGCGACGAACTCGTCGAACGCATCAAGCCCGCTGCCAAGCGCACCATGATCCCTGGCGTGCTCGGTTCCATCGGCGGCTTCGGCGCCCTCTTTGAGATCAGCAAAGAGTACAAGAATCCCGTGCTTGTTTCGGGCACCGACGGCGTCGGCACCAAGCTGATGCTTGCCTTCCAGCTCAACCGTCACGACACGGTGGGGCAAGACTTGGTTGCCATGAGCGTCAACGACATTCTCGTGCAGGGCGCCCGCAGCATCTTCTTTCTGGACTATTTCGGCTGCGGCAAGCTCGATGTCGACACGGCCGAGCGCGTCGTCAAAGGCATTGCCAAGGGGTGCGAACTTGCCGGCTGCGCGCTGATCGGCGGCGAAACGGCCGAAATGCCGGGCATGTATCCTGAAGGCGAATACGATCTCGCCGGCTTTGCCGTCGGCATCGTTGAAAAGGACGACATCATCGACGGCCGTACGATTGCCGAAGGCGATATTGTGCTTGGCCTGGCCAGCTCTGGTCCGCACTCCAACGGCTTTTCGTTGATCCGCAAGGTGGTGGAGGTCTCGGGAGCCGACTGGTCGATGCCCTTTGACGGCGCCACGCTCGCAGACCGCGCCATGGAACCCACGCGCATCTACGTGCGTCAGGTTCTGGAAGTGATGAAATCAGTCAAAATCAAAGGCATGGCGCACATCACCGGCGGCGGCCTTGTAGAAAACATTCCGCGCGTCCTTGACGATTCTCTTCAGTGCGTCGTCAAGGCCGACAGCTGGAAGCGTCCGGCGATTTTCGACTGGCTTCAGGAAAAAGGCAATATCGATTCGCATGAGATGCACCGCGTCTTCAACAACGGCATCGGCATGGCTGTCATCGTTTCTCCCGAAGATGCCGACCGCGCTGAAGCGCTCTTTAAGGAACAGGGCGAGACGGTCTACCGCATCGGCGGCATCGTTCGCCGTCCCGAGGGAGCCCCGGGCTGCATCGTCATCTAAAGCAGCGGCGACGCCCTAAAACACATTCTTTTTGGAATGCAGGATTCGCAAAGACAGTTCTTTTGCGAATCCTCTTCTTGTCTGAGGCGCCCCATTTTCTGCTTCGCTCTTTCTGTGCGGTTCTTGACACAGAGCATGCTTGAGCCTTGAAAAATTGCTGCACCTTCATAGAAACACCCTTGCTATGGCCGACTCTTCGGAAAAATCCCCTCTCTGCGCTCCTGGTCCGCGCAGCGCTTTTGACGTTTTCTGGGTCTTCACTCTTATTGGCATTCAGTCTTTCGGCGGCGCGCTTGCCATTGCGCAGCGCGAGCTCATCGACTTACGCCGTTGGTTTGACGTCGACGAATTCGTCAGCGTTCTCACAGTTTGTCAATCGCTGCCCGGACCAAACGTCTGCATTCTGAGCGTCGTGACCGGCGATAAATTCTTCGGTTTAAAAGGGGCGCTTGCCGGACTCATTGGGATCACCTGGCTGCCCCTCATCATTCTGTCTTCGGCCATCGTTCTTTACCAAGGCTTTTCCGATCTTCCTGAAGTGCAGGGAGCGCTTCGCGGCATGGCTGGAGTCACGGCAGGAATGGTGCTCGGTTCAGCCCTGAAGCTGTCGCGGTCAGCCAAAAACTCTCCCCTGGGCATCATCGCCTGGACGCTTTTTGCCGGAGCCGCCTTTGCGGCAACAGCGATCGTGCACATTCCGCTGGTTTGGACGCTTATGCTTGTCGGAGGATCGGGAATTGCGCTGGCAGTTGCAAAGCTTCATCAACCTTCAGGCTCTCGGACTTCGGACAAGGAGTAAATCAAATGCCGGTTGCAGCAAGCATCTTCATTCACTTCTTTTGCATTTCATTTTTGGGCATCGGCGGCTTCATCGTGACGCTGCCCGACATCTACCGCTGGATTGTCGCCGCCGACGGCCTCATGACGCCGGAAGCCTTTCAAGCGGCTGTTGCAATTGGCCAAGCTTCACCTGGCCCCAACATGATCATTTGCTGGGCAATCGGCTGGTTTGCCATGGGACCGGCCGGCGCTGCGGCGGCACTTGCAGGAACCGTGATTCCTTTTTCAACGCTGGCGCTCATTGTCGGTCGCTTTTTTTCTCACCACGCATCATCGCTCGCGGTGAGAGCCTACCGCGTAGGCATGGCCCCTGTTTCCATTGCCTTGCTCTACGCAGCGGGCTATACGCTTCTTGCCCCCAACCTTTCGCTGCCGATGCTTGCTCTTGCCGCTCTGACGATGGCGCTCATCTGCTGGACAAAAGTCCCCGCAATTGTTCTCATTGCCATAGGGGGCGTGGTCGGCGCACTCGGTTTCGTTTGACGCTTTTTCTCTGACCGAGCCGAGATTTTTTCGTTCTGCTCAATCAAGACGAGCAGCTTTGCTTTTATCCTCCTATCATTGGTCAGGCTGTGTTTATCCCAGAAGGAGGTTTCCATGTCCAGTACGCGCCGCAGATTCTTGCAAACGCTTGCCGCAGGCTCGGCACTTGCCGCAGGCGCCTCTCAGGCCGCAAAAAGCACCAGAACGCCGTTTGATTTTTCCGCCGACATCGTCGTCGTTGGGCTGGGCGCTGCGGGTGCGGCGACTGCGATCACGGCCGCCGACAACAAGGCGCAGGTCATTGTTCTGGAGCGCCAGCCCATGGCCACGCTGCGCTCCAATACGCGCCTTTCTGGCGGATACATTCATTGTCCGGACAAGAGGGGCAGCAAGAAGGCGCTCTTGTCATACTTCACAGCGCTTTTTTCCGGCGCCTACGATTCGCTTCCCTCCGTAGGCGAAGAGGAAGCCGTTTCGAAAAAGATGGCTCAGCACTGGACTGACATCACTCCGCATCTCGTTGACTGGCTCAAGTCGCTCGATCCCGATTTGAAAATGCTCAAGACCGGCGGCGGCGCACAGTACGTTAATTTCCCCGGTGCAAAAGAGTGCAGCTACGCTGTCTACCGCTCCTCTTATCAAGACGTCATCAACAACAAAACCACCACCTACAATCTGCCCAAGTCCAAAGCCACAGAAGGAGAAGCCCTGCATCAGGCGCTCATCCACGGCATCCAGGTCCGCAAAGATCGAATCACTGTCATGGACAAGACGCGAGCCGTTGAGCTGATCACGGACGAGAACAAGCGCGTCGTCGGCATTGCTGCCAAAAACGGCGGAAAAACCATTCGAATCGCCGCCAAGAAAGGCGTTGCGCTTTGCTGCGGCGGCTACGAGTACAGCGCCCCCATGCGCAAAGCTTTCTTTGGAGGACTGCCCGTTGCCGGATGGGCCTTTTACGGCACCATCTTCAACGAAGGCGACGGCATCCGCATGGGCCTTGATGCGGGAGCCTCGCTCACCAAGGCCGGCTCGTGCGCAGCCCGCATGATTTGGGCACCTCCCGTCGAATTCAACGGCATGCGCATCGGCGTCACCACAAACGGCATCGGCAGTCCGCATTCCATTGTCGTCAACTCTTTGGGCGAGCGTTTTGCCAATGAGTCGCTCATCACGGGCGGCATCACCAACAACTGCTTTTATGAGAAGGCCTGCGAGCAGAGTTTGAAGACTCTCACATTTGACAATCTGCCTTCCTGGCTTGTGATGGACGAGACGATGTTCAACTCCCGGCAGCTTGCCAACGTAACGCGCTCAACCGTCGGCTATGGGTTTGTAGACTTTAAAAACAACGCCGATGCGCTCAAAAAAGGCTGGATTCTCAAAGGCAGCACGATTGAAGAACTTGCTTCAAAGATTGCGGCAACGGGCGGCAGCTCGGCGCGCATGAAGCCGGAGACGCTCAAGCGCACGATCGACGCTTTCAACGCCGATTGCCGCGCCGGTCGCGACACGCTGTTCGGCCGCAGCAAGAGCACGCTGCAGCCCGTTGAAAAGGCGCCTTTCTTTGCGATTCCGCTTTTTGCCGGCGGCTCCAACACAAAAGGAGGACTTGCCACAACAGCCGATCGCGAAGTACTCGATTGGAGCGGCAAAGCAATTCCTGGCCTTTATGCAGTAGGCGAAATCGCCTGCGGCCTCAACCGCGGCGGAGCCATGCTCACTGATGCGCTGGTCTTCGGCATTGTTTGCGGCAAGAAAATGACGCAAGCTTAAGAAGCTTTCAGCCGACAGAATCTTTAAAAAGCGCTTTTTTGCCGCAGCAGCCATCACTTATCGCAAGCTGCTGCGGCAGTTTCAAACTTTATTTTCATTAGATTTTTTTACCCATGCACATCACTGTTGCCGTGATCGACAAAACTTCCTTTGAAGTCAAACTTTTCAAACTTGATGTGCCGCAGGGAACCACTGCGGCAGAGGCTGCAAGGCTGGCGGGCTTGGATGCAAACAAGATCGACGCCTATGCAGTTTTTGCCCGCAAGATTTCGGCAGATGCGCCATTGAGCGAAGGCGACCGGCTCGATATCGGCACTGCCCTTTTGATTGATCCGATGGCTGCTCGTCGACTCAGAGCGCAGCACAAATCTCAGCAACCGGCGCCCCGACCTCGGCACGGCGGCAAGCACCAACTCATCAAGCCGCTTGACGTTTAGCGGTTATTGCTTGCCGCATGAAAGAAAAATTAAGGGATTTCCCTATAGGCTAACACAAGACATCAATTTCAGGCGTTAGAATTAAACGTTAACCGAGAGCACGCCGATGCAATGTCGGACAGCTTGTTCTGTTTTTTTTTTGCCCGAGGTTAACAACATGCGACTCCTACAGAAGGCCCTCACCTTCGACGATGTTCTGCTCGTCCCTGCCTACTCTGAAGTTCTCCCACGCGACGTCATTCTTTCCACCAAGCTCACGCGTGAAATCACGATCAACATTCCGATGATTTCTGCCGCCATGGACACGGTGAGCGAAAGCAATCTTGCCATTGCCATGGCTCAGGAAGGCGGCGTCGGCATCATCCACAAGAACATGACCGCCCAGCAGCAGGCAGCTGAAGTGGCCAAGGTCAAGCGCCATGAATCGGGCGTCGTCAGCGATCCGATCACAGTTGGCCCCGACATGCTCGTCGGCGACGTGATCCGCATGTGTCAGGAACACCGCATCAGCGGCGTGCCTGTTGTCGAAGGCCGCCGCGTGCTCGGCATGGTCACCAACCGCGACCTGCGCTTTGAGTCCCGCATGGAAGCCCCCGTACGTGAAATCATGACGCCGCGCGAACGTCTGGTCACCGTGCAGGAGGGCGCCACGCTCGAAGAAGCCAAGCGTCTAATGCATGAAAACCGCCTGGAGCGCGTGCTTGTTGTCGACCGCGACTTTAATCTCTCGGGCCTCATCACGGTCAAGGACATCGTCAAGGCAACCGAGCATCCTTTTGCAGCCAAGGACAAAGACGGCAAGCTTTTGGCCGGCGCCTCGATCGGCGTGGGCGCGGGCACTGAAGAGCGCATTGAGCTGCTCGTTGAAGCCGGCGTCGACGTCGTCGTCGTCGATACGGCTCACGGCCACAGCAAGGGCGTTCTTGACCGCGTGGCATGGGTCAAGAAGAACTACCCCAACCTGCAGGTCATTGGCGGCAACATCGCCACGGGCGCAGCTGCTCGCGCACTGGTTGACCATGGCGCCGACGCCGTCAAGGTCGGCATTGGTCCGGGCTCGATCTGCACGACGCGCATCGTCGCCGGCGTGGGCGTTCCTCAGATTTCCGCAATCAGCAACGTTGCCGAAGCTCTCGAGGGCACCGGCGTTCCGCTCATTGCCGACGGCGGCATCCGCTTCTCGGGCGACATTGCCAAGGCCATCGCCGCAGGCGCCAACTGCGTCATGATGGGCGGCATGCTTGCCGGCACTGAAGAAGCTCCGGGCGAAGTGATTCTCTACCAGGGCCGCTCCTACAAGGCTTATCGCGGCATGGGATCTCTCGGCGCCATGTTCAAGGGCTCGGCCGACCGCTACTTCCAGGACAACAACTCGGGCAATCTCGACAAGCTCGTTCCTGAAGGCATTGAAGGCATGGTGCCCTTCAAGGGCTCTGTCGTGACCATCCTCTATCAGATGGCCGGCGGTCTGCGCTCCTCCATGGGCTACTGCGGCTGCAAGACGATCGATGAGATGCGCTCGCGTGCCGAGTTCGTTGAAATCACGGCTGCCGGCTGGCGTGAAAGCCACGTCCACGACGTGAAGATCACCAAGGAAGCCCCGAACTACCGTCAGGAAAACTAATAGCCCATCGGCTAAAATGGCGGCGCGCGGTCAAGCGCGCCGCTTTTTTCTTTTTTATCTACATTCCCCACTGTCAACATTCATGTCACACGATCGAATTCTCATTCTCGACTTCGGCAGTCAAGTCACGCAGCTCATCGCCCGCCGCGTCCGCGAAGCTCATGTCTACTGCGAAGTGCACGCCAACGATGTCTCAGCAGAGTTCATCAAGGAATTCAACCCGAAGGGAATCATTTTGTCGGGCTCGCACATGAGCGCCTACGAAGAATCCACCGACCAGGTCAGCCCCGCTGTTTTCAACGCCGGCGTTCCTGTGCTCGGCATCTGCTACGGCATGCAGACCATGGCTCAGCAGCTTGGCGGCAAGGTTGAAAGCGGCGCCAAGAGAGAGTTCGGTTATGCGGAAGTGCGCGCACGCAACCACACGCAGCTTCTCGAAGGAATCGAAGATTTCAAAGGCGCCGAAGGCGAAGGCATGTTGAAGGTCTGGATGAGCCACGGCGACAAAGTCTCCGTTTTGCCTGAGGGCTTTAAAGTCATGTGCTCGACGCCGTCGTGCCCGATTGCCGGCATGGCCGACGAAACCCGTCACTTTTACGGCGTGCAGTTTCACCCTGAAGTGACGCACACCGTGCAGGGCCGCCGCATTCTTGAACGCTTCGTGCTCGACATCTGCAAGGCCAAGGCCGACTGGGTGATGGGCGACTACATTGCTGAGGCTGTTGCCTCGATCCGCGCTCAGGTCGGCGACGATGAAGTGATTCTGGGACTCTCGGGCGGCGTGGACAGCTCGGTTGCCGCCGCGCTCATTCATCGAGCCATCGGCGACAAGCTCACGTGCGTGTTCGTCGACAATGGTCTTTTGCGCTTGAATGAACGTGAGCAGGTTCGTGAAACCTTCGAAAAGAACATGGGCATGAAGCTCATCGTCGTCGACGCCGTCGATCGCTTCATGGGCGAACTCGCAGGCGTTACCGACCCCGAGCAAAAGCGAAAGATCATCGGCCGCGAATTCGTCAATGTCTTTCAAGCCGAAGCCGAAAAGCTTACGAGCGCCAAGTGGCTTGCTCAGGGCACGATCTATCCCGACGTCATTGAATCGGCTGGAGCAAAGACCAAGAAAGCCAAGACCATCAAAAGCCACCACAACGTGGGCGGCCTGCCCGATACGCTGCACCTGAAGCTGCTTGAGCCTCTGCGCTCGCTCTTTAAGGACGAAGTGCGCGAGCTTGGCATTGAACTCGGGCTTCCTGCAGAAATGGTCTATCGGCATCCCTTCCCGGGTCCCGGACTGGGCGTCCGCATTCTGGGCGAAGTCAAACGCGAGTATGCCGACTTGCTGCGCCAGGCCGATGCCATCTTTATTGAAGAACTGCGCAAAGCAGGCTGGTACGACAAGGTCAGCCAAGCCTTTGTGGTGTTTTTGCCCGTCAAGAGCGTGGGCGTCATGGGCGATGGCCGCACCTACGACTGGGTCGTGAGCCTGCGTTCGGTTGAAACAAGCGACTTCATGACGGCCAAGTGGTCTGAGCTTCCCTATTCGCTTCTGAGCACGGTTTCAAACCGCATCATCAATGAAGTAAAGGGCATTAACCGCGTCGTCTACGACGTCTCCGGCAAGCCGCCGGCCACGATTGAATGGGAATAATCGGCATCCCTCTTTGATGTTCCTTTGAAAGCCCGGTCGGACGGTTTGCTTGCTGTCGACTGGGCTTTTTCTTGCCGCCAGGCAGTGAAGTGCTGAAATTTTTCACAAAAGAATTTGTTGTTGACGATAGTTAGATGTCTAACTAAAATACGGGGGCAGATCCTCGCATCTGCATTCATCAAGGAAAAGAAGGCTATGTCCACAATTTCGACTGCCGGCCACTACCGCATTGCAAGCAGCAGCGCACGCACCGCTTTGCTTTTTCGCAAGTTCATTGAACAGCGCATGCTCATGGCCGGCATCAAAGACATCGTCCCCGCTCACGGCGACGTGCTTGCCATATTGTTTCAACGCGGGCGCGCCAGCATGAGCGAACTGGCGCAGCAAAGCGGACGCACCAAGGCAACGACGACGGTTCTGATCGACAAGCTCGTCAAAACAGGCTATGCCAAACGGTGCGTCAACGCGACTGACGCTCGTTCGACTCTCATAGAGCTCACTGACAAAGGCCGTTCGCTTGAACCTCTTTTTGAAGTGATTTCCTGCGCCATGGACGACATGATCGAGCAAACCCTGGGAAAAGAAAAAGCCGATGCTCTGCAGGATGCGCTCGCAAGGCTCATCGTCGCCTTCAGCCGCTGATTTTTTATGCAGTCAACTCAAATGCTGTTTTGACCGCTTGACAATAAGGAGATGAAAAATGACTGAAAACTTTAAAAAAATTGCCGCTCCCGCAGATGCTCCGCGCTTTGAACTGCATGACGCGCTGCAGCTCACCGGATGCGAGCTGAGCATCAATCGCCTTGCAGCCGGCGCTGCAGTTCCCTTCGTGCATGCGCACAAGGCCAACGAGGAGCTCTACGGTGTTCTGGAAGGCGCCGGCGAAATCTACATTGACGGCAAGATTGAAAAGATTGCCGCCGGCGACTGGTTTGTTGTTCGTCCTGCCGGACACAGAGCCATTCGCGCGCTTGCCGACTCAGGCATAACCTTTATCTGCATCCAGACAAAGGCTGGAAGCCTTGAGGGCTTTACGATGGGCGACGGAATCATGTGCGAAGACAAAGCTCCTTGGCATTAACCGCAAGCCTTAAAAAAAACGGATGCCTGCGTCAAAAAGCGGCATCCGTTTTTTTAGCTGCGAGAAGATTTTCAACCGTCTCTACGCACTGCCGTCCTTGCCGTAGATGTCGCGGTTGACGAGCACGGCCACATTGCTGTCGCTCCAGACATTGAGCGTCGTTTCAATGGCATCAATCACTGCATAGAAGGGCAGAATCACGCCCATGAGCAGAATCGGCACGTTCATGCTTGCCAACAGGCTTGCTGACAGGAAGAAGCACCCCATGGGAACGCCGGCATTGCCGATGGCGGCAATCGTCGAAATGACGATCCACAGCAAAAGCGTGCCCACGGTGATGTCGGCACCGGCATTTTGCATCAAGTAAACCACGGTAATGAGAATGAAGGCTGCGCAGCCGTTCATGTTGATCGTGGTGCAGATCGGCAGCACGAAGCGCGAGACCGGATGCTTGACTCCAAGGTTGTTCTCAGCGCAAGACATCGTCACCGGCAGCGTGCCGGCAGAAGACTTCGAGAAAAATGCAACGGTCAGAGCCGGCAGCATGCCCTTGGCGACACGCAGCGGATTAAGCCCGCGGATAAGGAGCACGGCAGGCAGAATCACGAGCATCTGCACGAAGTTGGCCGTGAGCACGGTGGCCAGATACACGCCCAAGCCGCCCAAGGCAACGCCGCTGGCCATCTGCATGGCAAGCACGGTGAAAAAGCCGAAGATGCCGATGGGCAGAATCTTGATGATCCAGGTCACGATCGTGAAAAGAACCGATTGGATGCCGGAAAAGAACGTAATGAGCAGATCCTGCTGCTTGCTGCCAAGCGGCAGCTTGGCAATGGCGATGCCGACGGCAGCGGCAATCAAAAGCACCGAAAGAACATTGGCCGAAAGAAACGGCGCAATGACGTTGTCCGGAATCACCGATTCAACATACTTAAAGTAGCTGTGTCCCTTGATGTTGCTCAAGGCATCGGTCTGCACCTGCTGACCGGTCATCGAGACATTGGCAGGCGAAAAGACTTCAAAAAGAACTGCCGCCAGGCTCGCTGCCAGTATTGTCGTCAGCAGCGTATAAAAAATCGTGTGCTTGAAGATTTTCCCCGATTCTGCCGAGCGGCTGATCGTTGCAAGCGTCGAAATAATCGACACCGCGATGATGGGAATCGCTATGAACCTGAAGAGACGAATGAAGACGTTGGAGATGAACTCTCCGGCCGACTGCCAGAATTCGGAGCCCCAAAAGCCGTTGACCAGGCCCAGCACGATGGCAACTAGGTAGCAAAAAGCCAGAATGATCTGTTCGCGCTTTTGCTGAGGACTCATCGCCGGACGCTTGACGATGGAATCTGATTTTTGATCTGCCATTTCGCAAAATCCCTTTGCTTTTGTTTTTTGTTCGTGCACGCGCTTTTTCAGAAGAAGCCTTTTGAAAAAACGTCCCGAGAAGCGTCAGCGTACACGCTTTGCCGCCGCTTTGGCAAACAGCCCGCAGCAAAAGAAAGATTTTCCTTCAAATCTAAGGACAAAAACCTAAGCCGATAGGCGTACGCGAAGGTGCGTTAGAATTCTTGTTGGTGTTTCTTAAAAAAAGACCCTCACACCGACACCCGCACAAACACAAACCTGGCGGGCCGCCCCTCGGCGCTCCGTGAAACAAAAATACAAGAGATGTTCAGCAATCCCACCGCCGTCACATTCTGCGGCTATTTACTGCTCATGATTGCGCTCGGCTTTTTTGCCTGGCGCTATACCAGAAACTTCAACGACTACATTCTGGGCGGCCGTTCGCTCGGCAGCATCGTAACCGCCCTCTCGGTAGGCGCCTCCGACATGAGCGGCTGGCTTCTGATGGGACTGCCGGGCGCAGTGTTTCTCTCGGGCATCTCCGAGAGCTGGATTGCCATCGGGCTTACCATCGGCACGTACTTCAACTGGAAGCTCGTTGCAGGCCGCCTGCGCGTGTACACGGAAGTCTCGCACAACGCTTTGACGCTGCCCGACTTCTTTACTCACCGATTTAAGGACGACACCAAGCTGCTGCGCATCATTGCTGCCGTCGTCATTTTGATCTTCTTTACGATTTACTGCGCCAGCGGCATCGTCGCCAGCGCCCGGCTTTTTGAAAACACCTTCAACATGGACTACGGCACGGCCATCTGGATCGGCGCCGCAGCCACCATCATCTACGTCTACATCGGCGGCTTTCTTGCCGTCAGCTGGACCGACACCATTCAGGCCAGCTTGATGTGCGTTGCGCTTGTCGTAACGCCCATCGTGGTAATGAATGATCTGGGCGGCTTTACGGCCACGGTCGACAAAGTGGCCGCGATCAACCCCGATATGGTCCGCATGGTCACGCACCAGACCTTCATCGGCATCTTGAGCCTCGTGGCCTGGGGTTTGGGCTACTTCGGGCAACCGCACATTTTAGTGCGCTTCATGGCTGCAAAATCAATCAAGGTCATTCCCAACGCCTGCCGCATTTCCATTCTCTGGATGCTCTTTTGCCTGGGCGGCGCCGTGAGCGTGGGCTTTTTCGGCGCGGCATACTTCTCTGCGCATCCTGACCAGGCAGCCTTGGTGACGCAAAATCACGAGCGCGTCTTCATTGTGCTCTCGCAGCTTTTGTTTAATCCGTGGATCGGCGGCATTCTGATGTCGGCTATTCTTGCCGCCGTCATGTCGACGCTCTCCTGCCAGCTCTTGGTATGCTCGTCGACCTTGACCGAAGACTTCTACCGCAGCTTCATACGCCCCCACGCGAGCCAAAAAGAACTGCTGTGGTTCGGTCGCTCGATGGTGCTTGCCGTCTCGCTCATCTCGATCATCATGGCCATGGACCCCGAAAGCCTCGTGCTCTCACTTGTGAGCTACGCGTGGGCAGGGTTTGGCGCAGCCTTCGGGCCTGTCATCATCATGGGCTTGTGGTGGAAGCGCATGAACCGTCAAGGCGCGCTTGCAGGCATGATTACCGGAGCAGCGACCGTGCTGATCTGGCATCAGTTCGCTTGGTTCGGCCTCTATGAAATCGTCCCCGGCTTTGTCCTGGGCATTGTCGCCATCGTCGTGGCGAGCCTGCTCACCAAGGAACCAGACGAAGAAATGCGCAAGACGTTCGACGAGGTCGTCGCAGCAGTGCGGGCACGCTAAGGCACCCGGCATTGCTTGATTTTCGCCCGGGTGCAGCGGCATCCGGGCTTTTGCTTTTTGTTGTTTGCTATTTTTTGCCATGACTTACTGCGAGCTTTCCCAAATTCCTCTGAGCACGGTCGCCTCAACTCCTTCTGAATCCATTTTGAAGAAGCTGCTGACGCTTTCGGCTCACGCCGACATCACGAGCTTTGCTGTCGGCCTGCCCAGTCCTGACGGTTTTCCTGTTGAAGCCGTTGCAAAGGCAACGCAGGAAGTTCTGAAGCAGGAAGGCCGCCGCGCGCTTCAGTATTCCGTGACCGAAGGGGAGCCTGAATTGCGCGAAGCCATTGCAGAATTTGAAACATCGCGCGGCACGCCGACGCGGCCGGAGGAAGTTCAGATCGTTACGGGCTCGCAGCAGGCGCTTGACTTGGTCGCGCGAGTTTTTCTTGATCCGGGCGACCGGGTTCTGGTCGAAAACCCATCCTATCTTGGAGCGCTTGGAGCCTTTCGGCTGCGTCGACCCACATTTGATTTTTTGCCCAGCGACGATCAAGGACTCAACCCTGCAGCCATGACCGAATCCTGTCGAGGCGCCAAATTCGCCTACGTCATGCCGACATTCAACAACCCGACGGGGCTCACAATTTCGCTTGAACGTCGCAAAAAGCTCATTGAAAAGGCCGATGAGCTCGGACTTTGGATTATTGAAGACGACCCCTACGGCGAATTGTGGTACGAAAAGCAGCCTCCGCAGACAATCCGATCCTTAAAGCCTGACAACACGCTGCGGCTCGGCACGCTCTCGAAGATTCTCTCGCCGGGCATGCGTTTGGGCTACATCTGCGGCAACCCGGCACTTCTTGACGCGATTGCTGAACTCAAGCAGTCCGTCGACATGCACACGCCGACCATCACGCAGCTTGTCGCCGCACGACTCTTGAAGTCCGGACAAATCGAAGAGCACTTGCCGAAAGTGCGCAAAATCTACCGCGAGCGCGGCACCTGCATGCTCGAGTGCCTGGAGAAGTACATGCCCAAAGACAGCGGCATTTCCTGGACCAAGGTCGAAGGCGGGATGTTCATCTGGGTCACGCTGCCGGAGACGATCGACACAACGGCCATGATGCAGGAAGCCGTTGCCGCCAAAGTCTCCTATGTGCCGGGGCAAGCTTGTTATGCGCTAAGCAACAAGCGCCACCACATGCGCATGTCTTTCGTCACGGTTCCCGAGCAGCGCATAGATGCAGGCATCCGCACGCTGGCGGGCATCATCAAACGGCATTTGTAGCTGATTCTTGCCGTCACGGCGGCTTTGCCCAGAATCCCGGCAGCAAGGCGCTTTTTTAAGCGCCTTGCGCACTTTTTGCCGTCCGGAGGTATCATTTTCCGGTTGACGTTCTAGTCGATCGCTGATCAACTCCGCGCTTCTTACCAAGAGGCGCGGCTTGACCTCGAACAACGGCTGGCTGCGCCTGTCTTGGGAGCACATCGGTTACCATCCGCAGCCCCATGCGCTGCAGCCTCGCTTTAGGCACCCAAAAAGAGCCTTCGCTGAAGAACGAGCGGCTGAAAGCCTTGCGGCTTTCAAACAAGGGAATTTTCAACAGATTCGGCTTTTTGGGCTGAATCGACGACATCTGCCGCTGCGCAAGCAGACAAGCGGATTTTCGGAGCAACAAAAATGGAAAAGAAAAATATTGAATGGGAAAAACTGGGCTTTGGCTATACGCCGACTGATTACCGCTGGCAGTCCAACTGGAAAGACGGCTCGTGGGATGAAGGCGGTCTGGTGACGGATCCTCAACTGCACCTGCTTGAGTCGGCCTGCGTGTTTCACTACTCGCAGAGCTGCTTTGAAGGTCTTAAGGCCTACACCACCAAGGACGGCCACATCGTCACCTTCCGCCCCGACATGAATGCTGCCCGCATGGCTGGCACTGCACGCCGCCTCGAAATGCCGGCCTACCCGGAAGACAAGTTTGTCCAGGCCGTTGTTGAAACCGTGCGCGCCAATGCCGCCTGGGTTCCGCCCTTCGGTACGGGCTGCTCGCTCTACATCCGCCCGGTGATGATCGGCTCCGGCCCGCAGATCGGCGTTGCTCCTGCTCCGGACTTCGTTTTCCGCGTCTTCGTGATGCCCGTCGGCGCCTATTTCAAGGGTGCTGTCAAGCCGCTCAAGATCTGCGTCTCGGACTATGACCGCGCGGCGCCTCGCGGCACGGGCCACGTCAAGGCGGGCCTGAACTATGCCATGAGCCTTTATCCGACGATGGAAGCACATCGCCGCGGCTTTGCAGAAAACCTCTATCTCGACCCGGCCACCCGCACCTACGTCGAAGAAACCGGCGGCACAAACATCATCTTCGTCGACAAGGACAATACCGTCGTCGTGCCGCAGTCTGCCTCGATTCTGCCCTCCATCACCCGCCGCTCGCTGGTGTACGTCGCCGAGCACTACCTGGGTCTGAAGGTTGTTGAACGTCCGGTTGCGCTCGAAGAAGTCAAGGACTTCAAGGAATGCGCTCTGTGCGGCACGGCTGCCGTGCTCGCTCCTGTAGGTGAAATCCACACCCACGACGGCGTCATCAGCCTGCCCTCGGGCATGGAAAAGATGGGCGAGATTTCCGGCAAGCTGCGTGAAACCCTCACCGGCATCCAGGCCTGTGAAATTGAAGCTCCCGAAGGCTGGATCGTCAAAGTTTGCTGATCGAGCCTGATGCATGCTCCGTGCAGAGATCGTCTCGGATCTCTGCACATAAGCAAAAGCACCGCCGGCAATAGAGCCTCAAAAGCGGTGCTTTTGCATTTTGCTTGACCTGCTTGGCTTTTGCTTGGTCAAGACAAAGTTTTTTTACTGCTGCGGCTTATCCTGCGTTGGCGCTTCTTCTTTGCTTGCAGCCTCTGCATCGCTCGTCTCGGGCGACTTCTCGCCGGCAAGCTCATGATTTTCTGAAGCTGGCGCAGCTTCGGTCTGTGCGCTGTCAGCCGTGCTGTTGTCTGTGGGAACAGGCGCCGTTTCACTTTCGCTGTCTTTGTCTGCAGCCGGCTGCAGGAAGAGCTCGGAATCCTGCTTTGGCGCATCAGTCTGCGGCACATCAGTCTGCGGTGCCTTCGGGGCTGCTGCCGAATCCGTCTTCTCAACGGATGGAGAATTTGCCTTTGCTTCGTCGAGGGCTGCCGTCAGCTGTTCTTTTTGGGAAGATTCAAGCGGCGCCTTGACATCGACCGTTTCGAGCTTTTCCTCACTTTGAGCGCGGTGATCAACCTGCTCCTTGTGCTGCAGCGCGCGCCGCTTTCGGGTTAAAGAGCGGCGAGACGCCGTTTTGACGGCCTCAGTTGTGCTTTGCGTCTCCTGCTTCTTATTGCTTCTGCTTGGCTTGCTGCCGGCGGCATCCAAAACAGCCTGCCGGAGTTCTTCGATGAGCCGCGCCTGTTCCTTGAGCTGCTTTTCCATGTGGCGCATGCGAATCAGATACGGATCGTCCTCTCCTTCGACATGGCCGTAGGAGCTGAACTTGGCATGCGCCTGAATCTTCTGTCTGCCGGTTTCTTTGGTTTCCCGAGCCGGCACGCCCACCACCGTGGTATTTGCCTGCACAGGCTTGACCACGACGGCATTGCTGCCGATGCGCGCATTGTCGCCGACCGTAAAGCTGCCGAGGATTTTGGCTCCGGCGCCGACAATCACGCCGCGCCCGAGCGTGGGATGGCGCTTGACGCCGCGGCCGAGTCCCACGCCGCCCAGCGTGACTCCGTGGTAAATCGTGCAGTCGTCCCCCACCTCGGCCGTCTCGCCGATCACAACGCCCATGCCGTGATCGATGAAGACGCGTCTGCCGATGCGGGCGCCGGGATGAATTTCTATTCCGGTCAAAAAGCGCCCGACGTGACTAATCCATCGTGCAAATCCGCCCCAACCCTGAATCCAGCACCAGTGCGCGGCGCGATGAATGGCCAAAGCGTGCAGTCCGGGGTAGCTGAAGAGCACCTGCCAGGGAGAGCGTGCGGCCGGATCGCGTTCAAGAATGGTGCGCATGTCTTCCTTGATTCGTTCAAACATGACGGAAATCCTCTTTTTGTATCAGTGGTTTGGATTTGTATTGGATTCTTTGCTGCAAGACCGGCGACATTTTTTCATCAAAAAAGTTTGCTGCCGGCACATTTTTTCATTGTAGCCAGAAAGCGGACGGAGCTTAGCTTTCTTCAGCAATTTCGGTTTGTTTTGATTGCGGCTTTTTTGTTCCCGCACGCAGTCGACGGGGCAAAACAATCGCCGCACAGATGCCGCGCAGCATGTCGACTTCCGGCTGCGTGAGTCCCGCTCGCCCAAAAAGTCTGCGGCTGATTTCCATCAAGTTCTTGGGCTCCTTGGGATTGAGCGCGCCGCAAGCCGTCATTGCCTGCTGCCAGTGCTCAAAGAACCCCTCAATGGCCTTGACGCCTGCAGCCGGTTCATGTGCAAAGCGCTCCTGCCAAGCATAAAGCGAGTCGGCATGCGAAGCGCTCAGCAGCGCCAAATGCATCTCATAGGCGGCAATCTGCACAGACTGCGCCAAATTCAGACTCTGACTTTGCGGATTGGCTGGAATGGCCGCACAGAACTGGCACCGCTCAACATCCTCATTGGTCAGCCCTGAGCGCTCGCAGCCGAATACAAAGGCGCATTTGAAGGCTTTGTTTTCCGGCGTCTCAAGCCACATCGCCGCTCTTGCGGCGCTTTCGCGAATCGTCTCCATCGGCGGGCCGTATTCTCGACTGTAGCCGGTCATGGCAAAGGCAAGCGAGACATCTTCCAGTGCATCGGCAAGCACCGCATATGAGCGCGAAGCCTGCAGAACATCGACCGAGCTGGTGGAAAAGGCCACAGCATCAGGGTGCGTCTTATAGTCCGCAACCTTCGGCGCCACAACCCTTAAATCGGTAAAACCCATCGTTTTCACAGCACGCGCTGCCGAGCCGATGTTGCCCGGATGACTTGGCGCAACGAGAACAAACGTCACGCGGCTGCTCAAGGGCGATAAAGCGGTATTCACAAAAACTTCAACCTGATCGAAAAAAGCTCGGCAAGCTCCAAGCGAGTGCCGAACAAAATTGAAAATCCGCAAATCGATTAAAATGATTGTTTATCGTTTTGCGGCTTTGTGGCATTTTAGCCTTTTTAAGTTCCGCTCCCCTTTTTTTGCTTTGCTCGTCGAGGCGCGCCGTGCTGCAGTCATGCGCCTAGCGCCGTGCTCAATGCGCAAGGCACGCTATCAACTATTTTCTGACACGCACCATGGCATCAGCTCAACTTGAGGTGGCGATTCAGGCCGCCCGCCGCGCCGGCAACTACATCAACCGTGAAAGCCTCAGCCTTGACTCGATCGAAGTTCATGAAAAGGCGCCCTTTGATTTTGTAAGCCGCGTCGATACCGAAAGCCAGAACATCATCAAAGGCCTGATCGCGCAGTACTTTCCGCGCGACATGATCATTGCCGAAGAAGATCATGCCAAGTACGTCGCCGACGCTCCTGCCGCCTGGATCATCGATCCGCTTGACGGCACCACGAATTTCCTGCACGGCTTTCCGCAGTACGCCGTGAGCATTGCCTATGCCGTCAAAGGCCGCGTGATGGTCGCCGTGGTCTACGACCCGACGAAAAATGAACTCTTTACTGCCGAGCGCAGCCGCGGAGCGTTTCTCAACAACCGCCGCATGCGGGTCTCCGGCCGCACGGAATTTTCTCGCGCTTTGATCGGAACGGGCTTTCCGTTTAGACGCACCGATGACTACACGGGCTTTCTGCCGAAGCTCGAGCGCGTGGCACGCTCTGCCGCAGGCCTGCGCCGCGCAGGATCTGCGGCGCTTGATTTGGCCTACGTCGCCTGCGGGCGGCTTGATGGCTACTGGGAATCCGGCCTGAGCTGCTGGGACATTGCCGCAGGCTCGCTTCTTGTTCTGGAAGCCGGCGGTCTTGTGACCGACCTCGAAGGCGGTGAAAAGTACCTTGAAACGGGCGGCATCTGCTCGGGTTCGCCCAAGATTTTCTCGCCGCTTTTATTCAAGGTTTCCGACTCCGCGGCTTAAACAAAATTCAGACACGCGACACGACCTTTCGTGTCTGCGTCTTTTTGAGAAACTCTTGTTTTTTCAAAAAGCACCGGACTGATTCGCGATGCGCTCCAATCTCTGGGGCGCATCGCTCGTTTCAAAAAAGCACATTTTTGTTTTTTCTACCCTCCCATGGTCAATCCGAAGCCTCGCAAATCTTCTGCCCAGACAGCTGCCGGCACGCCTGAGCCCTACGCCGAACACACGCCCGTCATGCGTCAATACCTGATGATGCGCGATGAAAATCCGGGCGTTTTGCTTTTGTACCGTCTGGGAGATTTTTACGAAACGTTTTTCGAGGACGCCGTCAAGCTCAACAAGCTTCTTGGACTGACGCTCACTCGCCGCGGCAAGGACAGCTCGGGCAAGCCCATTCCCATGGCCGGCGTACCGGCTTCGACGCTTGAGCAGTATCTTGCACGGCTGGTGCGCTGCGGTCAGTCGGTTGCCATCTGCGAGCAGGTTGGAGACGCCGAGCAGCCCCGCGGAATGATGCAGCGCAAGATCGTGCGCATCGTCACGCCAGGCACCATTACCGACAATGCGCTTTTAAACGAAAAAGTCGACTCGATTCTGGCAGCCTGGTCGCCGGCTCGATCAAAGCACGCCGAGGGAGCGCTGGTGCGCCTGACGCTCTCGAGCGGAGAATTCTGCGCCGTCAAAATCAAAGACGATGAGCTCGCTGGAGAACTTGCCCGCATCAAGCCCAGCGAAATTCTGATTGCAGACAAGCTGCAGGATGCGCTTCCCGAAGAAATCAGCGTTGCCGTCACTACTTTGCCCGACTGGCACTTCGACGCCCAAAAAGGCGCACAGCAGCTGCGCGAGCGCTTCGGACTTGAAGGTCTTGTGGTGCGGGGACTTGAAAGCGAGCCGGAAGTCCTTGCCGCGGCCAATGCCGTGCTGGGCTATGTAGAGCAGACTCAGCGCGAAGCGCTTCCCTACATCCGGCCTTTGGTGCTTGAAAGCGACTCAAGCTTCATTGCCCTTGACGCCGCCACGCGGCGCAACCTTGAAATCAGCGAAACGCTCAGAGGCGACGACGGTCCCACATTAATTTCGGTGCTCGACAGCTGCAGCACCTCCATGGGCAGCAGAACCATGCGCCGCTGGCTGCACAACCCGCTCAGAAACGCCGGCGAGGCCCGCGCGCGGCATGACGTCATTGAAGAGCTCCTTGCCGATGATCAGGCCAGAACCAGGCTTTTTGACGCCGTCAACGGCCTGCCCGACATTGAGCGCATGGCCGGACGCATAGCGCTTCGAAGCATCCGTCCAAAAGAGCTTGCCGCCTTGCGTGATGCTTTGCCTCAAATTGAAGTGCTCATCGGTGCGCTTGAAGCCTTCAGGGCGCCGCTGCTCGATGAAGTGCGCGGTTTTCTTGTCCTTGATTCGGCACTGTTCGACGACCTTTCGCGCACTCTGCTGCCTGAGCCCGCCACGCTTTTGCGCGAAGGCGAAGTCATCAGCAGCCAAGCCAGCGACGAGCTTCGGGAGCTTCGCGACATGCGCGACAACGCAGGAAGCTTTCTTCTGGAGCTGGAAGCAAAAGAAAAGGAACTCACCGGCATCAGCTCGCTGCGCGTGGAATTCAACCGCGTCTCGGGCTACTACATTGAGGTTCCGCGCGGCCAATCCGGCAACGTGCCCGAGCGCTATCGAAGACGCCAGACGCTGAAAAACGTCGAGCGCTACATCACGCCTGAGCTCAAGGAGTTTGAAGACAAGGCGCTGTCGGCCAAGGAGCGCTGTCAGCAGCTTGAACGTTCGCTCTGGGACGCGCTTCTCGATCGGGCTGCCGTCTTCGTGCAGCCGCTCATGCAGGCGGCCTCAGCCATTGCTGCAATTGATGCGCTTTGCGCCTTTGCCCGCCATGCCGTCGGCGCACGCTGGTGCCGGCCGGTGCTCGACGACAAGCCCGGCCTTGAAATCGAAGGCGCGCGCCACCCCGTGGTTGAACACATGCTCGAGCACTACGTGCCCAACGACTGCCGGCTGGTGCCCGGCCGCAGGCTGCTTGTGATCACCGGCCCCAACATGGGCGGCAAATCGACCTACATGCGCTCCGTGGCGCTGATTGCACTTTTGGCTTATGCCGGAGCCTACGTGCCTGCCCGCGCCGCTCGGCTGGGTCCGATCGACAAAATTCTGACCCGCATCGGCGCTTCGGACGACCTTGCCCGAGGCCGATCCACCTTCATGGTCGAAATGACTGAAGCCGCAGCGATCCTGCATCAGGCAACGAGCAGCTCTCTGGTGCTGATGGACGAAATCGGCCGCGGCACTTCGACCTTCGACGGCCTGAGTCTGGCTGCTTCCATCGCAAAAGAACTCGTCGAAAACACCCGCAGCTGGACGCTTTTTGCCACGCACTACTTTGAGCTCACGCAGCTCTCGACCGAGTGCCCCGAAGCTGCCAACGTGCACGTCTGCGCACAAGAATCAAAAAAAGGAATCGTTTTTCTGCACGACATCAAGGAAGGCCCTGCAAGCCAATCCTACGGCATTGCCGTAGCCCATCTTGCGGGCGTTCCCGCGCGCGTCATCCGCCGCGCTCGAGCCTACCTCTCCGAGCTCGAGGCTCGCGCCTTTAGAAACGGCCCGCAGCTTGACCTCTTTGCCGGAACTGCAGAGTCCCCGGAAACTTTTGCTGAGGACGATGCCCTCGAACAACCCGATGCCCGAGACTGCTTTGTCTCGTCGGTGGCCGACGTCGATGTTGATGAACTCACGCCCAGGCAAGCGCTTGCGCTCATCTACGAGCTCAGACAAAAAGCAAAGGATCTCGAAGAAAACTAGCTCAAGGCCCGCGCTGCGAAAGGTTCTTTCAAGCCTTGCTTTGTTTGATCAGGCCTTTCGCAGCCGTATCGAAACGATTAAAATGCGCGGGATACGCAAAATTTTCGTCTGCTTGCGCGGGCGGTTTTTCTTTGTACAGAAAATTAAAGAGACTGCCGACTCCCCCTGCAGGCGCACAGCTCGAAACAACACTACAACAGACAAGCAAAAGATAAGGGAACAAAATGTCCGGACACTCTAAATGGGCCAATATTCAACATCGCAAAGGCCGTCAGGACGCCAAGCGCTCCAACCTGTGGACCAAGCTTGTGCGTGAAATCATCGTCGCAGCCCGCGTCGGCGGCAGCGGCGATCCCGACATGAATTCACGCCTTCGCCAGGCGATTGCCAAGGCTCGCGAAGGCAACGTGCCCAAGGACACGATCCAGAACGCCATCCTCAAGGGCACCGGTCAGCTCGAAGGCGTGAGCTACGAGGAAATCCGCTACGAAGGCTACGGCGTGGGCGGAGCAAGCCTCATCATCGACTGCACGACCGACAACCGCACCCGCACCGTAGCTGATGTGCGTCATGTGCTCTCCAAGCACGGCGGCAACCTGGGCACCGAAGGTTCCGTGTCCTTCCAGTTCCGTCACTGCGGCGAGTTTCTCTTTGCTCCCGGCACGAGTGAAGATGCCGTGATGGAAACGGCGCTTGAAGCCGGAGCCGACGACTGCGTGACCAATGAAGACGGCTCGATTGAGGTTGTTTGCGATCCCTCGCAGTACGATGCCGTGAGCAAGGCTTTTGAAGCCGCCGGCCTCGTGCCCGTGTCTTCTGAAATCACCATGAAGCCCTTGAACGAAATTGAGCTCTCGGGTGAAGACGCCGCCAAGATGCAAAAACTCATCGACGCCCTTGAAGACCTCGACGACGTCAGCCACGTCTACACGAGCGCCGTGTTCGACGACGAGGAATAATTCTTCGGCCGTCTTGCCAAAGGCTTCTGCAAGAAAACCTGCCGGCCCCAAAAAGTCGGCAGGCTTTTTTGATTTTTCTCTTTTGAGCCTGCCGTCGAGCAGTCGTCCTGCACGCGCTCTGGGCGCCTTAGACCGCAATTTCAAAAGTCGGTCCGGCGTCAGCGGCTACAATTACAAACAGCACATTTTTCTCATTACGGAGGCGGCGCCTTCTCCGCAGCTTGCATGCTGGGATTTGATGCGCCGAAATTCTATGAAAGTTCTAGTTATCGGAAGCGGCGGCCGCGAACACGCCCTAGCCTGGCGCTTGTCCAAGTCCGAAAGCGTTGAAAAAGTCTTCGTTGCCCCCGGCAATGCCGGCACGGCCATGGATGCGGCGCTGACCAACGTCAACATCACCGACATTGAAGCTTTGCGCGACTTCGCGCGCGACAATGACATTGCGCTGACCGTCGTCGGCCCCGAAGCTCCTCTTGCCAAGGGCGTCGTCAACGTTTTTCGCGCCAGCGGCCTGACCATCTTCGGCCCGACCCGCGAAGCCGCTCAGCTTGAAAGCTCCAAGGACTTCGCCAAGGCCTTCATGAAGCGCAAGGGCGTGCCCACTGCCGACTACGAAACCTTCAGCGACATCGAAGCAGCGCACGCCTATGTGCGCGCCAAGGGCGCCCCGATCGTCGTCAAGGCCGACGGCCTGGCTGCCGGCAAGGGCGTGGTGGTTGCCATGACCGAAGAAGAGGCGCACGCCGCCATCGACGACATGCTCGGCGACCACAAGTTCGGCGCAGCCGGTGCGCGCGTCGTGATCGAAGAGTACCTTGAAGGCGAAGAAGCAAGCTTCATCGTCATTGTCGACGGCAAGCATATTCTGCCGCTGGCCACCTCTCAGGACCATAAGCGCCTTCTGGATGCCGACAAAGGCCCCAACACGGGCGGCATGGGCGCCTATTCGCCCGCACCGGTCGTCACCCCTGAAGTGCATGAAAAAGTCATGCGCGAGATCATCGAGCCGACTGTAGCCGGCATGGCTGCCGACGGAATCGTCTACACGGGCTTTCTTTATGCAGGCCTGATGATCGGCAAAGACAAAGAGGGCCGCACCACGGTCAAGACGCTCGAATTCAACTGCCGCATGGGAGATCCCGAAACGCAGCCCATCATGAGCCGCGTCAAGGGCGATCTGGCGCGCGTGCTTCTTGCCGCTGCCCGCGGAGAGCTCGAAGGCGTCGATCTTCAGTGGGACAGCCGCTCGGCTCTGGGCGTGGTGGTTGCCGCACGCGGCTATCCACAAGCTCCCGAAAAAGGAGCAGTCATCGACAAGCTGCCTGCCAACGACGACGAGCACATTGTCTTTCACGCCGGCACCAAGATCAACGACAAGGGCGAGTGCGTCGTCTCCGGCGGCCGCGTGCTTTGCGTCGTGGGTCTCGGCGAAAACATCACGCAGGCGCAGAAAAAGGCTTACGAAGCCGCCGATCAGGTACACTTTGAAGGCGCACAAATGCGCCGCGACATCGGCTATCGCGCCATTGCCCGGGAATCGAAGTAATCTGAGCAGACGCTTTTAGCCGACCGGCACGCAGGCGGGAGCGCTTCATGACTCCCGCCTTTTTGTTTTGCTGCTTTTCAGAGGTGCTATTTTTGATCAACACGACTGCTCCGCTGGCGTTTGCTGCTTGTGCGGCCCGCACAACGGCCGCGTGCGCGGCTCTTTGGCTGCTGTTTTCTGCTCCAGCCTGCGCGCAGGAGTCTTCTGAACCGGGCAGCAGCACGGAGCCGCCCTTTAGCTATCCGGCTACGCTGCTTTCTGCGCGCAGCACCTACACAGTGTCGCCGGCAACGCCCGTTTTGCTCGGCAATACGGTCGTTGTGCTCGAGCAGTCCAGACTCTCAGACGTAGCCGCCATTGCCCGAGCGCCGGTGCATGAAGAAGGCGCAGGAAAAGACGCTCGCCGCTGGGTCTGCGTTCAGGCTCAGAACAACGCCAAGCCCGTCAAGTTGTGGTTCATTGCCTCGGGCCAAGACACCGTCACCGAAGTGCAGATGCGTCCGGGCGCATTTGATCAGACGGCACGCTGCGGCGCGCTCACCGATCATTTTGAGCCTGTTTTCTTGTCGCACATCGCCAGCGGCATGAACATCGATGCCGTGACCAGCGACATTGGTCCGGCCAGTCTGCGCGATGCGCACGGCTGGCGCTTTTGGGTCTCGCGCCGCACGTACGAATACTTTGAAGAGCGCTTCACTGAGTATGTCTGGGTGGGAGCTCTCGCCGATGAAACAGGCACGATCTCTGATGTCTTCACCACGCAGATCACGCGCTGAGAATGCGCGTGCCGCAGACATCAGCCAACCAACAAAATTTTTTTAAGCATGCGCAAATGCATGCAGCTTTGAGGGACAAGTCATCTTGATCATCGTCAGACGCGGAATCGGTCTTTTCGGCGGCACCTTTGATCCGGTGCACAACGGCCACTTGTGCGTTGCCCGCGAGGCAGCGCGCGTCATGCCGCTGGCGCGCATAGACTTCGTGCTCGCGCCCCGCCCCTGGCAGAAAGCCGTCGCCACCCCCGTCAAAGAACGTCTGACGCTTCTTGAAGAAGCCATTGACGGCAATCCTCTTTTTGCCGTCAACACCATTGAGCTCATGCGCGACGGCGACACCTACACCATCGACACGCTCAGGCAAATGCGCGCTCTCGTGGGCCCCAGCACGCCCCTTGTGCTCATTCTCGGCGCCGATCAATGGAAAAATTTTCATACATGGCGCAGCTGGAGCGAATTTTTGGATTTCGCAAACATCGCGCTGTGCAACCGCGCCAGCGAAATGCCCCGCGCCGCACCAGAGGTCGAAGCCTTCGTCAAGGGGCGCTTCAAGGACGCCTCTGAGATCACGAATGCCCCCGCAGGGAGTCTGTGCATGTTTTCGATTCCCGCACACCAGGCAAGTTCGACTAAAATTCGCGAACTTTTCGCCCGGCTGCCGCAGCAGGAAGCATTCAGGCAGCTGGAAAACTGGCTGCCGGTCAAGGTTGCCCGGCGCATCGCTGCCCAAGGGCTTTACGGCAGCGCACACCATTAGTTTTTCAATTTTCCTTTAGTTATATGACCAACGATCTTGTTTTAAGCACCATTGTCGACGCTCTGGAAGACGTCAAGGGCCAGGACATCCGCGTCTACGACACGACGAAAAAGACCAGCGCATTTTCGCGCGTGGTGATCTGCTCGGGCACAAGCAACCGTCAAACCCGTGCGCTTGCCAATTCAGTAAGCCGCGCTCTCAAGGACATGGGGCGCCGCGTGCAGGGCATAGAAGGCAGCGAAACCGGCGAGTGGGTGCTCGTTGACGCCGGCGACATTGTCGTGCACTGCCTGCAGCCGGCCATGCGCGCCTACTACAACCTTGAGGAGCTCTGGGGACCGCACGAGGTTGCCGTTGCCCCTCTCGTCAAGACGCCGTCCGAAGAATAATCCTCACGACTGCAGCACCATGCGCATCACCATCGTGGCCGTCGGTCTGCGTCAGCCCGCCTGGGCTGATGAAGCCGTCAAAGACTACCTGTCGCGGTTTCCCCGCGACTTCTCCGTCACCGTCAAGGAGGTCCGCGCAGAAACGCGCAGCGGCCAGCCGGCAGCCAAGCTCATGGCAGCCGAAGCCGAGCGCATTCTGAAGGCAATTCCCTCGGGCGACATCGTGATCGCCCTCGACGAGCACGGACGAGACCTCACAACGATGGACTTTGCCAAGAAAATTCAGAGCTGGCAGAACGAGGGGACGGGCGTGAGCTTCATCATCGGGGGCGCCGACGGACTTGATGCGGAAATTAAAAAATCGGCAAGACTCATGATGCGCATTTCGTCCATGACGCTGCCGCACGCCTTTGCCCGCGTGCTGCTGTGCGAGCAAATCTATCGGGCTTGGTCGATACTGCACAATCACCCCTATCACCGCGCCTAGCGCACTGCGCCTTGCCGGTTTCCGGCACATTTTTGATTCTCCATGCACCATGCCTAAACTTTATCTAGCCAGCAAAAGCCCTCGCCGCAGAGAGATTCTTGCCTCCATGGGAGTCACAGACATTGCGCTTTTGGTCAACGGCCCCATGACGCCCGGCGCATTCGCCGGCGACGAAGTCCAGCTTGCCGAAGAAGCTCCAGAAGACTACGTGCTGCGCACGGCTCAGGAAAAGGCGCTGCAGGCTCTCGAACGCATCCGCAGCGTGCAGCTTGCCCCCGCCCCCGTGCTTGCCGCCGACACCGTCGTGATTTTGAAAGGCGAAATTCTGGGAAAGCCTGCCGATCGCGAGGAAGCGCGCAGCTTCATGGCCAGGCTCTCAAATCAAACGCATGAGGTGCGCACCGCTGTCGTCGTCGGCACCTCGAAAGAAAATTTGGCAAGCGCCGTGAGCGTCTCACGCGTGCACTTCTGTCCTCTTGAACCCGAAGAGATAGAAGCCTACATCGCCACCAATGAACCCTACGACAAGGCCGGCGGCTACGGCATTCAGGGACTGGCCAGCCTTTTCATCGACCGCATTGAAGGCAGCTACTCGGGCATCATGGGCCTGCCCGTTTTTGAAACAGGCAGACTGCTTAAAAAATTCAACGTGATTTGATTCGGTCGTAGTAGCCCGAGAGGACGTCGAGGACTTCAACCTTGAGACCTTTGAGTCTGTCGCCGAATCGGGCTAAAAGCGCCTCTTTTGCTTTCTGCACAACAGTTTTGCGCTCTGCCTTGATGGAAGCGCCTTCAAGGTGCAGCACGGGATGCGAGCCGTCGGGATAGCGCAATCGAAATCTAAGTCCCTGGGCAAAATCCTGCCGCGAAAGCCAGTCTTCGACTTCGCCTACCGTCTCAAGCTGCGCGGCGTCCGGCTCAACGCCGTAGGCAAAGCGCGTGAGCAAACATGGGCGCGCCGCCTGCCGCGGCTCAGGCAGTCCCAAAAGCGCAGCAAGCCGATAGATGTCGGGCTTGGCAAGCCCAGCCATTGCCAGCGGCGAAAAAATGCCCAGCTCTGCGACAGCGCGTCCGCCCGGTCGAAATGCCGTCAGATCGGATGCATTGGTGCCATCGCACAACCTGCCCCCTTCGGCCATCTCCTTGAGCTGTGAAAAGATCTTTTTTTTGCACACGTAGCAGCGCTCGCGCCCGGCTTGGGCCAGTTCTCTTGCACCAGCAAGCTCGATGTGCACGACTTCGGCCTCTAGCCCCATCGCCTGCGCAAGCCTTTGGGCCTGCTCAGTCTCCTCTCGGGCAATATGCGGCCCTGCGACATGCAAGAGCCTCACGGCAAACCCCATGCGAGACGCACAAAAGCAAAGAAACCTGCTGTCAAGTCCGCCGGAATAGGCAACCGTCACGCGCCCAGTCCCGCCGCCCACCAATTCAAGCGCAGACTTGAGCCTTTGCAGATCCTCGTCGGCGGCAGCCGGCGTTTCCTCAAAAACCGTCATTGTTCGAAAAGCTTCTTGCGTCATCTTTTATTCCTGCGAGCAGGCCTCTTGCCATAGATGCACAAGCTCGGAGCAAATCTCTTCGGGAGCGTGCGCGTACGGGTCAATGACGTGCACCTGCGGCATGCTCCTAAGCCAAGTGATCTGCCGCTTGGCGAGCTGGCGCGTGGCGGCTTTGCCTGCTTCAAGAAAGCGCTCAAAATCCGTTTTCCCCGTCAAATAATCAATTGCCTGACGATATCCCACGGCGCGCATGCTGGCCAATTCAGGCGAGAAGCCGGCTCGCGCCATCAGCCCTCGCACCTCGTCGAGAAAGCCCTTTTGCAGCATCGACTCAAACCTCGTGCCGATGTCGGCATGAAGCCGTGCGCGGTCGGCAGGCAAAAAGGCAGCCGTCACGATGCTGGGGTCAGGTGTTTTGGCTCCGCGCTGAAAACTTGACAGCGTTCTGCCCGTCATGGCGTAGACCTCCAGCGCGCGCGAAATGCGCTGACTGTCGTTGGGATTGAGTCGTGCCGCAGCGTCAGCATCAATGCGCGAGAGCTCTTCGTGCATCGCAGGCCACCCCAAAAGCGCGCCGCGTCTGGCCACCTCCTGCCTGACTTCCGGCGTCGTCGAAGGCAGCTCGTCGATGCCCTCGCGAAGCGCCTTGGCATAGAGCATCGTGCCGCCGACAATCACGGGAAGCTTGCCGCGCGAGGCAATCTCGTCGATTAGTCTTGCCGCATCAGCACGAAAGTCCGCAGCGCTGTAGCTCTGCTCAATGTCGACGATGTCAATTAAGTGGTGCGGCACCAGCGCGCGCTCAGCCGCATCAGGCTTGGCCGTTCCAATGTCCATGCCGCGATAGACCAACGCTGAGTCTACTGAGATGATCTCCATGTCCAGCACGCGGCTCAGAGCAAGCGAAACGGCCGTCTTGCCGCTGGCCGTGGGCCCGAGAATCATCAAGGCCCGAGGGCTCGACTTCTGCATCACTTCCCCCGCATGAAAAGACGGTCCAAATCCTGCAGCGTAATCTGCATCCATGTCGGACGGCCATGATTGCACTGATCTGCCCTTTGCGTTTTTTCCATCTCCCGCAAAAGCGCATTCATCTCTTCGATCGTCAGCTGTCGGTGCGCGCGCACAGAACCATGGCAAGCCATCGTCGCCAGACAGTGATTTCGAAGTTCTTCGGTGATCTTGCTCTCGCCGTAAGCCGCGAAATCGGCAAGAAGCAAGGTCACAAGCCCGGCAGCGTCAAATTTTCCGTGCGCAAGAATTGCCGGCAGCGCCCTCAAAGCCAGCGCATTTTCTCCTGCCGCCGAAACTTCCAGGCCCAGTTCCGCAAATTTGCCGCGATAGTCCTCAAAAATGGACATCTCTTCGGGCGAGACGCGAAAAACCACAGGCACCAAAAGCTGCGTCTGATCCATGCCGAGATCGGTCTTGGCCTTGAGCTTTTCATACGTCACGCGCTCGTGCGCTGCATGCATGTCGACGATGACAAGTCCCTTGCTGTTGCGCGCAAGCACATAGATGCCGGCAATCTGAGCGATGGCCTGTCCCAAGGGAGCCTCCTGCTCGGGGTTGAACGTCTGCGCCTCTTGAGTCGTCTGCGAGGCTGCTCGAGCAGCCTCGAAGGTCTGCCCTGGCTGCGGCCGCGACTGCGCTGCAGGTACTGCGTCGCCCGCAAACAGCTTGAGCCACTGCTGCTCGGTCAACGCTGGCTTTGCCGCTGTTTTTGGAACAAATCCCGCCGCTTGAGGCTGCCCCTGGTGAAGTGCCTTGCCCGCAGCGGCAAATGAGGCAGATGAAAAATCACGCGAAGCGCCGCGGCCTAAAAGACGGCTTTTCATCGCATCGCTGCGCGTGGGCTCCAAAACCGCTGCAGCAGGCGCATTTGTCCCGCCTTGTTCCTTCTGAGCTTCTGCTGAGCTTTCCTGCTTCTCTTCACCGGCCGCAAAAGCAAGCGCCGACATCACCGCACGCGTCACAAAGCCGTGCACGAGCTGACTGTCGCGAAAGCGCACCTCTGACTTCTGCGGATGCACGTTGACGTCAACCCGCGTGGGATTGATGCTGAGCATCAGTGCATACATCGGCTGCGCCTGACCATGTAGCACGTCGGCGTAAGCTGTCTTCACAGCGTGCTGCAGCACCCGGTCTCGAATGAAGCGGCCGTTGACGAAAAAATACTGTTTGTCGGTGCGCGAGCGGGCAGAAGTCGGCAGCCCCGTCCAGCCCTCAAGATGCAGTCCCGGAGCATCGGCAAGAACCCTGCGGCTTGCTTGCGCAAATTCGCGCGGCATCACCGAGCGGATGCGTTCGTCGGCATCCGCAGGCAAAAGCGTCATCACAGGCTTGCCGTTGGAATAGGCATGAAATTCAACATGAGGGTTGGCGAGAGCCGCGCGCTCGATCTGCGCCAGACAATGCGAGAGCTCTGTGGCCGGAGACTTTAGGAATTTGCGGCGCGCCGGCGTCAGATAAAAAAGATCCTTCACCTCGATGCGCGTTCCCTGTGTCCCGGCTGCAGGCGAAACGCCGTCGCGGTCTATGGCCCAGGCTGACGAAGCCTGAGGCGTACGGCTGACGATGGTCAAATCCGAGACCGAGGCTATCGAAGCCAAGGCCTCGCCGCGAAACCCGAAGCTTCTGACGCTTTCCAAATCGCTGAGCGTGCGGATTTTGCTCGTCGCATGGCGCTTGAGCGCCAGCGGCAATTCTTCTTTTTCGATGCCGCAGCCGTCATCGGCCACAACAATGCGCTTGATGCCGCCTTCATCGAGCCTTATCTCAATGGATCGGGCACCGGCATCAACGGCATTCTCCACAAGTTCCTTGACGACTGAAGCCGCCCGTTCGATGACCTCGCCGGCCGCAATCTGACTAATGAGTCTGTCGCTGAGTTCCTGAATGTGAGGGCGGACCCCGCCGCTTGAAATCTGAGACATGAACGAAAAGCAAATGCGCGAAATAAAGACAACCTTGCGCAGACACTGCGCCGAACCGGAAATTTTAGCGAGCTTATATTCCTGCTTTTTTAAGCCGCAAGCTCAATGCGCCGACGATTCACCTGCAAAGCCGCCCAAAAAACGTCTCTGAAAAGCTTCTTGAGGAAATTCGTCGTTCGACGTACAACCACGCCCATTTTTGCTAAAGTATGGCGCAATTGTTTTCTGCTTACCATCGTCAAGCTGTTTTCCAGACCATGGATCTCATTTTTGAACTTTTCACCAACGCCGATCACTTTCTCATTACGCTTGCCACGGACTATGGATGGCTTGTCTACGTGGCAATGTTTCTGATCTTCTTCTGCGAGACCGGCATTGTTGTTCTGGCCTTTCTTCCTGGCGACTCTCTTCTTTTTGTTTCCGGCACCGTTGCCGCAGCCGGCACGATGAGCCCTTGGGGACTGATGCTGGCCGTCATTCTCGGCGCCTGCCTAGGCAACACGCTGGGATTTCATACCGGCCGCTGGCTCGGCAACAAAATTTACGACGGATCCGTGAGCTGGATCAACGCCGAAAAGCTCGCTAAAACTCAAATCTTTTACGAAAAGCACGGCGGCAAGACGATTGTGCTCGCGCGCTTTGTGCCGATCGTGCGCGCTTTTGCACCTCTCGTGGCAGGCGCAGCGCGCATGAGCATGGCGCGCTTTGAGCTCTACAGCGCCCTGGGCGCAGCCGTGTGGGCGATTTCGCTCATCGGCGTCGGCTACCTTTTCGGCAACATCCCTGTTGTGAAGAACAACCTCTCCATGATTCTTTTGCTGGGCGTCATCGGCGCAGCCATGGGACCGGTTGTGGTTGCCATCGGCTGGAAGTACGTGCACCAGCTGGCTGAAAAAATGCGCAGAGAAAAGCGCGCTCAGGTTGAATAGCCTGCAGTTTTTTGCTTTCTTTCATTGGCCGGCGAATTTTTGCGGCCAAGCTTGAAGGCCGAACTGCGGCGCTGGAAGAAAACGGCTGCAGAAGCGCTTGCTTTTGCAGCCGCAGTTTTAGGCGTCAGCCGGCAAAGGTTCTGCCTTTTCAGCCCTCAGCCCGAGCCTCAAGCACCGCCACCGCAGGCAGCGTCTTGCCCTCAAGGAACTCAAGGAAGGCGCCGCCGCCCGTGGAAATGTAGCTCACGCGATCCTTAATGCCGAAGACGCTCACGGCCGAGATCGTATCGCCGCCGCCGGCAATCGAGAATGCCCCCTTGTCGGTCGCCTCTGCAATCGCCTGCGCAAGCTTTTCGGTACCGTGCGAATAAGGCTCCATCTCAAAGACGCCCACCGGACCGTTCCAAACGATCGTGCCGGCCTTGGAGACAACATCAGCAAGCATCTGCGCCGTCTTTGGCCCCACATCGAGAATCATCTCGTCATCGGCAACCTCTTCAATCGCACAAGTGCGGTGCTCTGCCGTTGCGGAAAATTCCTTGGCAACAACCACGTCAACGGGCAAAGGAAGGCTTGCGCCCTTGGCCTTCAAGGTTTCGAGCACTTTTGCGCATTCGCCCACAAGTTCCGGTTCAGCCAAAGACTTGCCGACCTTGAATCCGGCAGCCATCAGGAATGTATTGGCAATGCCGCCGCCCACAATCAGCTGATCGACCTTCTGAGCCAAATTGCTCAAAATGGTGAGCTTGGTCGAAACTTTTGAGCCGCCCACAATGGCTGCAAGCGGATGCTTGGCCTCAGCCACGGCCTTGGTCAGAGCGTCGATTTCGGCAGCCATCAGAGGTCCGGCGCAGACGACGGGAGCAAAGCGCGCAACGCCTTCGGTCGAAGCCTGTGCCCGATGCGCAGTTCCAAAAGCGTCGTTGACAAAGACGTCGCACAAGGCGGCGTACTTTTGGGCGAGCTCTTCGTTGTTTTTCTTTTCACCCTTGTTGCAGCGGCAGTTTTCAAGCATGATCGCCTGCCCGGGCTTAAGATCAACGCCGTTTTCAAGGTAATTTCTTGACAGTCCGATAGGCACGCCGACGAGTTCGCTCATGCGCACGGCCACTTCAGCCAAGCTGTCTTCCGGGCGCACCTCGCCTTCGGTCGGACGGCCCAGATGGCTCATGATCATGACCGCGGCGCCGGCATCGAGCGCGAGTCTTACGGCAGGCACGCTGGCAATCAGACGCGTTTCATTGGTAATGCGCCCTTCGCTGTCGCGGGGCACGTTGAGGTCAGAGCGAATCAGAACGCGCTTGCCGGCGAGAGCGCCCTTCTTGGCAAGCGATTCGAGCGTTTGGACATGCATGAGAGTCAAACTCCCTTCTTAAGACAAAAAATTACCCGAGCAAAACCGCCTGCTCCGACAGGCCTGCTGCATTGCTCGAAACACGAAGCCGTCCGCAGCCGACGGCGGCGGACGGCTCAAATCAACGAGATGCGCGTTTGCGTTTTTACTTTGCCGCCATCATTGCGCAAGCTGTATCGAGCATGCGGTGCGAGAAGCCCCACTCGTTGTCGTACCAGCTGGTCACCTTCACCAGACGGCCGCCGGAGACCTTGGTCAAGGTCGAATCAAAGGTTGAGGAGTGCGGATCGTGGTTGAAGTCGATCGACACAAGCGGCAGATCGTTGTAGCCCAGCACGCCCTTGTAGCGCGGCGACTGGCTTGCCTGCTTCATGATGTCGTTGATTTCTTCGACCGACGTATCGCGGCTTGCGATGAAGGTGAGATCAACAAAGCTCACATTGATCGTAGGCACGCGCACGGCAAAGCCGTCGAGCTTGCCGTTGAGTTCGGGCAGCACGAGACCGACGGCGGCAGCCGCACCGGTCTTGGTCGGAATCATGGAGTGCGTGGCCGAACGCGCGCGGCGCATGTCTTTGTGATAGACGTCGGTGAGCACCTGATCGTTGGTATAGGAGTGCACCGTGGTCATCAGGCCGCGCTCAATGCCGACGGCAGCATGCAGAGGCGCCACAATGGGAGCCAAGCAGTTCGTCGTGCATGAAGCATTGGAGACAACGGTCATGTCGGCAGTGAGCACGTCGTCATTGACGCCGTAAACCACCGTCGCATCGGCATTCTTGCCGGGAGCGGAAATCAGCACCTTCTTGGCGCCCTGCTCAAGATGAACCGAAGCCTTTTCCTTGCTCGTGAAGGCGCCCGTGCACTCAAGCACGACGTCGACGTCGTACTCACCCCACGGAATTTCATGCGGATCACGCGTCGAGAACATGCGGATGCGGTCGCCGTTGACGATCAGATATTCGCCGTTTTCAGTGGCAACTTCGCCGTTGAAGCGTCCGTGCACGGTGTCGTAGCGCAGCAGATGTGCGTTGACTTCTTCAGAGCCAAGCGTATTGACAGCCACGATTTCCACATCACGCTTCTTGCCGTCTTCATAATGGGCGCGCAGGACATTGCGGCCGATGCGTCCAAAACCGTTAATTGCAACGCGAATCGTCATCTTTATAAATCTCCTTGGATGATGTTTGTTTATTCGGCAAGCAATGCCAAAACCTTTTGCACGCAGCGCTCGACCGTAAAGCCGAAATGCTTCCAGAGCACTGCAGCAGGAGCGGATTCGCCGAAGCAGTCAATGCCGACGACGTCGCCCTTGCCTCTGAAATACTTGTACCACAGCCCCGTCGTGCCCGCTTCAATGGCAAGAACCGGGATGCCCTTGGGCAGCACCGCATCTTTCCATGCATCGTCCTGCCGGTCAAAAATATCCGCGCACGGCATCGAAACCACGCGCACCTGCACATTCTGCGCCGTCAGCAGCTTTCTGGTCTGCATGGCAAGGTCGACTTCCGAGCCCGTTGCCACTATCACGGCCTGCAGCTTGTCAGCTCCCGCAGGAGCTTCCGCGGCAATATAGCCGCCGCGGGCGATTGCATCGGCATCGACCTCGTCGCGGTCGACAAAGGCGACGTTCTGACGCGAGAACACCAAAGCGCTCGGCCCGTCCTTGCGCTCAATGGCGCTTGCCCAGGCAACAATGCTTTCAATAGGATCGGCAGGGCGCCACACGTCGAGGTGCGGAATCAGACGCAGGCTCGAGACGTGCTCAATCGACTGATGCGTTGGGCCGTCTTCGCCCAAGCCGATCGAGTCGTGGGTGTAGACGAAGATCGAGCGGATCTTCATCAGGGCAGCCATGCGCACGGCATTGCGCGCATAGTCAGAAAACGTCAGGAACGTTCCGGAAAACGGAATGAAGCCGCCATAGAGAGCAATGCCGTTTTGAATGGCAGACATGCCGAACTCGCGCACGCCGTAGCTGATGTGGCGCCCGCACATATTGTCGTGCGTAAGCCGCTCAACACCCTTCCAGTTGGTGAGGTTGGATCCCGTCAGATCAGCCGAGCCGCCCAGCAGCTCGGGCAGTGCGGGGGCAAGCGCGTCAAGCGCGCGCTGACTTGCCTTGCGGGTAGCAATCGTCTCCTGCTGGGCCTGCGCTGCGCACAGAGCCTCCATGACGAGCGCATTGAAGTTCTCGGGCAAAACGCCCGCCAAACGGCGCTTGAGCTCCGCGGCGAGCTCAGGATAGCTCTGCTCGTAGCGGGCAAACATCTCGTTGTACTCGCCTTCGAGCGCCTCGCCTCTCGGACGCGCATCCATGGCTGCATAAATCTCAGAGGGCACCTCAAAGGGCGGGTACTCCCAGCCGATGTTGCGGCGGGTGGCGGCAATTTCTTCTTCGCCCAGCGCTTCGCCATGGGCCTTGGCGGTGCCCGCGCGGTGCGGGCTGCCCTGGCCGATCACGGTGCGGCAAATAATGAGCGTGGGCTTTTCTTGCTGCGTCTTGGCCTGAGCAATGGCCTCGTCGACGGCATCGACGTCGTGCCCGTCGATCGGGCCGATGACGTTCCAGCCGTAGGCCTCAAAGCGCTTGCGGGTATCGTCGGCAAACCAGCCCTTGATGTCGCCGTCAATGCTGATGCCGTTGTCGTCGTAAAGCGCAATGAGCTTGTTGAGTCCCCAGACGCCTGCCAGGGAGCAGACTTCATGGCTGATGCCCTCCATCATGCATCCGTCGCCCAAAAACACATAGGTGCGGTTGTCGATGACGTTGAAGCCGTCGCGGTTGAATTCGGCCGCGAGCATCTTTTCGGCCAGCGCCATGCCCACTGCATTGGCAATGCCCTGACCGAGCGGACCGGTGGTCGTCTCAACCCCAGGCGTCACGCCCACTTCAGGATGTCCAGGCGTCTTGCTGCCCAACTGGCGGAAATTCTTGATGTCGTCCATCGTCAAGTCGTAGCCCGTCAGGTGCAGCATGGCGTACTGCAGCATCGAGCCGTGACCATTGGAAAGAATAAAGCGGTCGCGGCCGATCCATTTCGGATCAAGCGGATTGTGGCGAAGATGACGGGTAAAAAGAGCAACGGCAATGTCGGCCATCCCCATGGGCATGCCAGGGTGTCCCGACTTGGCCTTCTGCACGGCGTCCATGGAAAGCGCGCGCACAGCGGCAGCCATCGTCTTGGGAGAGACTTGAGTAGACATGTTTGTCAGAAACCGGATGGGTCAAAAAAGATTGGGAAAGCGAAAAAACAAAAAACGCACCAAACCGCTGCCGAATGCGTATTGCCGCACGGTCAGAAGCTGGGCGCCTGCTTGCGCTGTCGTAGGGCCATTTTAGCAAAAGCCGCCCACGCGATCCGCGCCGAAAAACTGCATTTGGACAGCTACAATCCGGGTGATTTTCATTGTTTGTCTTTTTTTGCCATGGCTGATCCTCGTTTTTACACGCCGCAAGCCCGCTTCGAGATCGGAGGCAAGGCGCTTCTCACCGAACAGGCCCGACATCACGCCGGCCGCGTGCTGCGCATGAAGGCCGGCGACAGAGCCGTGCTTTTTGACGGAGACGGCATGCAGGCCGCCGGTCCCATTCATTTCGAGGGCAAAGACGCCTGGATCGTCGTGCAAAGCGTCTGCCGTCCGGAGGTTGAAAGTCCGGTTGCCGTCACGCTCGTTCAGGCGCTGGTGAGCCCGGAAAAAATGGACTGGATCATCGAAAAAGCCGTTGAAACCGGCGTGAGCCGCATTGTCGTCGTGCCGGCAAAGCGCTCCATGACCAAGCTCGCCGGAGAACGGCTGCAAAAACGCCTGCAGCATTGGGAAAGCGTCGCCGTCTCTGCCTGCGCCCAGTCGGGCAGAACGCGCGTGCCGGAAATTTCCTTCATGAGCTTTGACAAAGCCCTCCGCCTGAAGGCCGACGCCCGCATTCTTCTGGCACCTTCAGCAAGCACGCCGCCCAAGGCGCAAGGCCTTTCAAGCTGCCTGCTTGCCGTAGGCCCCGAAGGAGGATTTGACGACGAAGAAATTCAGGCCGCGCTTGACAACGGCTGGCAGTGCGCTTTGATCGGACCGCGCGTGCTCAGAACGGAAACTGCGGGCATTGTGGCCGTCACCCTCATCAATGCGGCTAGCGGCGACTATCGGCTGGGCTGATCAACTCACAGCTCTGCGTGAGGCGCAGAGCCTGCCGGCTGTCGGCGGCAATACGCATAGGCGGCCAGACCCACGACAAAAACCGGAATGCTCAGCCACTGCCCTCTGGAAAGTCCGAAAAGCCCCAGTCCGAGGAAGCTGTCGGGTTCGCGGAAATACTCCACGATGAAGCGCACGGTGCCGTAGCCCATGCAAAAAAGCGCGCCGACCGTGCCTCTTGCCCGCGGCTTCATGGAATAGACCCACACCACAAGAAACAAAAGCACGCCCTCCAAAAGCGCCTCGTAGAGCTGCGAAGGGTGTCTGGCAATGAGCGTTCCAGAATTCTTAAACACCATGGCCCAGGGCAGCCCGGGATCAGCCGCGCGTCCCCAAAGCTCGCCGTTGATGAAGTTGCCGATGCGTCCTGCCATCAGGCCCGGCGCAACCAAAGGAGACACAAAGTCGGCAATGGTCCAAAAAGATTTTTTCCGCTGCCAAGCAAAAAAAATCATGGCGGCAACGCTGCCCAAAATGCCTCCGTGCGCGCTCATGCCGCCCTGCCAGACTTTGAAGACGTCCAGCGGATGCGCCAAAAACCATTCAGGCTGATAAAAAAGACAATACCCCAGACGGCCGCCGGCAATGACGCCCACCACGCCGTAAAAAAGCAGATCCTCTAGTTCTGCAGCGCTCATGCCTCTCCAGGCCTGGCGCGCCCTGATCCTTCCCAGAATCAGAAACATCGCAAAGCCGACCAGATACATCAGGCCGTACCAGCGCACTGCCAAAGGACCGATGGAAAAGGCAACAGGGTCGAAATCCGGTGCAAACATAATCAAAATCTATTTTTTCGCTCAAAAAAGAGCAGTCTAAAAAAATTCGTGCTCATCGAGATAGCGCCACTTGCCCAAGGGCAGAGCGCCGAGTCTGACGCCGCCGATGCGCACGCGCTTGAGCCGCACGACCTTCAGGCCAACCGCCTCGCACATGCGGCGTATCTGCCTTTTTTTGCCTTCTCTGAGCGTAAAGCGCAGTTCGCTTTCGTTGATCTGCTCAACGCCAGCCGGAAGCAGGGGCTTGCCGTCAAGCACCAATCCGTGCCGCAGCAGCCGGATGCGCTGTGCGTCAATCTGCGGCGGTGCTGATCCGTCGGCATTGACGACGCGCACGATGTACTCCTTGTCGAGCTCGCTGTCTTCGCCGATGATGGCCCGCGCCACGCGGCCGTCCTGCGTGAGCACCAAAAGCCCGACGGAATCAATGTCCAAACGCCCGGCCGGCACAAGGCCCTTGAGCTGAGAAAAAGAAAAGCGCCGCGCAGATCTGTCGCCGTCCCAGTGATTTTCAGCACGCACGAGCACGCGCGCGGGCTCGTAGCCGTCTTCGGCCTGCCCGCTCACATAACCCACGGGCTTGTTGATGAGAATCGTCACGCGCTCGCTTTGTTCGCGCTTGGCCTTGGCGAGGATCTCAATGCAGGCGTTCGGCCTCACCTTCTGTCCGGTTTGAGCGGTCTTGCCGTCAACCTTCACCCATCCTCTGGCAATCCACTCGTCGGCCTCCCGGCGGCTTGCCAGCCCCAGCTCGCTCATGCGCTTGGATAGACGCACCAAACCTTCTTCGCCTGCTGCCGGCTGCGTCCGACGATCTGTCGGTCGGCCGTCCGGCCTTTTTGCATCCGAGCCATCTTTGAACTGACCGCGACGGACTTCGGCGCCTTTGCGCGCAAAGACAAAGGCGCCGCGCCGTTGAGCCGCTTTGCTCGAAAATGTCTTCACTTACTCGACCCAGCCCTTGAGGCAAAACTCCATGATGCCTTTTTGCGCATGCAGACGATTTTCCGCCTCGTCAAAGACCACCGACTGCGGGCCGTCGATGACGGCGGCCGCAACCTCTTCGCCGCGGTGCGCCGGCAGGCAGTGCATAAAAAGCGCGCCGGGATTGGCTGCCGCCATCACTTTTTCAGTGACGCAATAGTCTGCAAAATCGCGGCGGCGCTTTTCATTTTCCTGTTCGTAGCCCATCGAGGTCCAGACATCAGTCGTCACCAGATCGCATCCCTGCGCGGCTTCGACGGGATCTCTGAACAACGTGTAGTAGTCGCTTCCCTCTGGAATAAGAGAAAGATCAAGCGGATAGCCCTGCGGAATGGCAAGATTCATGTGAAAGCCCAAAATTTTTGCCGCTTCGAGCCAGGAGTAGCTCATGTTGTTGGCGTCTCCCACCCAGCAGACCTTGCGTCCGGCGATGGAGCCCTTGTGCTCCATAAAAGTCATGATGTCGGTCATGATCTGCACGGGGTGATACTCGTTGGTCAGTCCGTTGATGACGGCAACCTTGCTGTTGTCGGCAAACGCCTGCAGTCTGTCTTGTCCGAAGGTGCGGATCATGACAAGATCAACCATGCGGCTCACCACTCGAGCCGTGTCTTCGATGGACTCGGAGCGGCCCAGCTGCGAGCCCTGGCTGGCAAGATGAATGACGCTGCCGCCCATCTGACAGAAACCGGCCTCAAAGGAGACGCGCGTGCGCGTGCTGGCCTTTTCGAAAATCATCAAAAGCACTTTGCCTTCGAACGGTCGGTAAGGCGTGCCCGCCTTTTGCTGCTGCTTAATCCAAAGCGCACGCTCGAGCATGTGGTTGAGCTCTTGAGTTGAAAAATCAGCAAGCTTCAGAAAGTGGCGGATCGTCATGGTTTTTTCCCTGTAAAAATTATTGCTTATCGTAGTCTCGGCTCCTGCGGCCGCAAGGGCTAATTGTAGGCAACGGGCGCGCATTGCGCACGACCATCCAGAAAGCGAAGACGCCCCGTTGTCCGCGGCCTTCAGAGCACAGAGGACGCTGCCGGCACGCACAAGCCATAACAAAAAGCAATGGCTGCGATAGGAGAGGAAAAACTGAGCGCTCCGGCAGGCTTCCGACGAAGTGCGCAAGAAGGAGTTTTTTGTTATATTGCACGGGCAAAGGGCGCCATGCGGATGATTCTGCCCGGCTCAAGCGTTCTTGACGCTTTGACTCATGCAGCTTTTCTGCTGGCCTCAAGCCGTGGCTTTGCCGCCGGCACGCCGCAGCTTCAAGCAGGGGGCGCGTACGCTTCTTGCCCATATCTGCTCTCAACAACACCTTTGGCGGCGGCCGCCGTTGGGCTTGCGTGCACCGATGTGCGCCGACATTTCGGATTCAAGCGCCCGTTGAACTTCAACACTTTCTTTTTGTCAAGCTGACGTCGTCAGCCAACTTCAGGAACAACTGACATGAGTGAAAAAATCGTTCACATTACCGACGCCTCTTTCCAGAGCACTCTTGACTCTGCAGGCGACAAGCCCGTTTTCGTCGACTTTTGGGCGCCCTGGTGCGGCCCGTGCCGCATGCTGGCTCCTTCGCTTGACGCCGCTGCCGACGCCTACGACGGCAAGGCGCTGATCTGCAAGTACAACGTCGATGAGAACAGCACTGTCGCCAGCGCCAACGGCATCCGCGGCATCCCCACGATTCTCGTCTACAAAAACGGTCAGCTCGTTGATCAGCACGTCGGCGCCATGGGCCGCAGCGAACTGAACGCCTTCATCGAAAAATTCATCTGATTTTCCCGATATAATGCGCATCCTCGAAGGCGCCGCAGGCCTATTTTCAAGCCGCGGCGTCCGAGGCTAGTCCTCTGCGAATACTTTTTCCATTCGGATCTGTCGAATTTCTTTTCGCAGCACAGATTGCCGGCGCCCGGCGTGTCTGCTTCCACGTATTGAATTTTCAAGCTTTGCCGAATTTTCCTGTCGCGCCTTGGTGCACGCACACGGCCTGACCATGCTCAAAGCGCCGTCTGTACCAAGCGCCTTCATCACAAGGAAAAGCCTTCCCCGAGGATTTTTCACCAATTACGACTCCTTTGCTCTGATTCACCACCATGCATCTTTCCGAGCTCAAAACGCTGCACATCAGCCAGCTGCTTGACATGGCCACTGAACTTGAGATCGACAACGCGCAGCGCATGCGCAAGCAGGAACTCATGTTCGCCATTCTCAAGAAACGCGCCAAACAGGGCGAACAAATCTTCGGCGACGGCACGCTTGAGGTCCTCCCCGACGGCTTCGGCTTTCTGCGCAGCCCCGATACGAGCTATCTCGCAAGCACCGACGACATCTATATTTCTCCCTCGCAGATCCGCCGCTTCAACCTGCACACGGGCGACTCGATTGAAGGCGAAGTGCGCACGCCCAAGGACAACGAGCGCTACTTTGCCCTCGTCAAGGTCGACACCGTCAACGGCCAGCCGCCTGAGGCGCTCAAGCATCGAATGCTTTTTGAAAACCTCACGCCGCTGTTTCCGACCGAGCCATTGAAGCTCGAGCGCAACATGCGCGGCGAGGAAAACGTCACGGGCCGTCTGATCGACATCATCGCCCCGATCGGCAAGGGCCAGCGCGGTCTGATCGTCGCCAGCCCCAAGTCGGGCAAAACGATTCTGCTGCAGTCGATTGCGCACGCCATCACGGCCAATCACCCCGACTGCGTGCTCATTGTGCTTTTGATCGACGAGCGTCCTGAAGAAGTGACCGAAATGCAGCGCACGGTCAAGGGCGAAGTGATTGCCTCGACCTTCGATGAACCGGCTACGCGCCACGTGCAGGTTGCCGAAATGGTGATCGAAAAGGCAAAGCGCCTTGCCGAAAGCAAAAAGGACGTGGTGATTCTGCTTGACTCCATCACGCGCCTGGCTCGCGCCTACAACACGGTTGTGCCGAGCTCCGGCAAAGTGCTCACGGGCGGCGTCGACGCCAACGCCCTGCAGCGTCCCAAGCGCTTTTTCGGCGCTGCGCGCAACATCGAAGAAGGCGGCTCGCTCACCATTTTGGGCACGGCCCTTGTCGATACCGGCAGCCGCATGGACGATGTGATCTTTGAGGAATTCAAGGGAACGGGCAATTCGGAAATCGTGCTTGAACGCCGTCTGGCTGAAAAGCGCGTCTACCCTGCCATCAACATCAACCGCTCGGGCACGCGCCGCGAGGATCTTCTCATCAAGCCCGACGTCCTGCAGAAGGTCTGGATTCTGAGAAAGCTTCTCTTTGACATGGACGAAATTGAGGCGATGGAGTTTCTCCTCGACAAAATCCGCAACACCAAGTCCAATGCCGAATTCTTTGATCTGATGCGCGGCCCCAAATAAACGACGTCTGCGCCGCTTTGCCTGACATTTGCGCAGAACACGGATGCGCTCTCGGGCAAAGCGAAAACTTCGTCAAATGTCTTGATTTTCTTTCCTTTTTCATAGATAATCACGACTTTCCGTTCGGCACGTGGCGTGCATACCTGGCGTAAGACCTCCCCCTATGAAGGCGGCTTCGTAAGGCAGGCAGGGCGACCGACAAAAACCTCGTTTTTCCGGAATTCACACAAAATGAAACCCAATATTCATCCCGAGTACCGTCCCGTTGCCTTCGTGGACCTCTCGATCAACAAGACCTTCATCATCTCTTCTGCCGTGCAGACCCGCGAGACGGTGGAGATCGACGGCGTGACCTACCCGCTCTTCAAGCTTGATACCTCGTCTGAAAGCCACCCCTTCTACACCGGCGCTCAGACGCGCATCGTTGAAGCCGGCCGCGTGGAAAAGTTCCGCGCCAAGTACGCTCACGTCACCAAGGCCAAGAAGTAATCTGCGCCTTAAGGCACTCGGTGAAGTTCGTCCGTCGGCTAGTCCCTGCGGACGAACAGCGCGAAAGGCAGTCATGCCGCAACGAAATTGCGCATCGACTGCCTTTTTTGCGTTCTACTGCCGACAAAAGCGGCTAAAATCGAAAAAAATCTTTTCGCCAGCTCAATGCTTGATCTCAACCCTTCTCCTGTGCGCGTTTCCAGCGAGGCAGCCCGCAAGCTTCCCCGTACGGTGCTTCTCACGCTGCTGACCATTTTCATTCTTGTCGGACTTTTCTCACGAGACTTATGGTCCAGCCAGGAATCACGCATGCTCGCCGAAGTGCTCGCCATGATTTCGAGCGACCCGGCCGCTTGGCTCTTTCCGATGGCCTCCGGAGAGGTGATCACCGAGCATGGTCCTCTGGCGACGTGGCTGGCGGCAGTTTTTGTCGCGATCACGCCCGATTTCGTTTCTCAGCTTTGGGCCATGCGGGCCACTGCCGTCGTTTGGTTCGTCATCACCACGGCTTCGCTGTGGTACGGCACCTGGTTCTTGGCCCGCCGCCGCGAAGCGCAGCCCATCTCTCAGCCCTTTGGACGTGAAGCCCCTTATCGCGACTACGGCCGTTTGGTTGCCGATACGGCCACGCTTTTTTTCATTTCCATTTTCGGCTTGGTGGTCAAAAATCATGAAGCCACCGTCGAAAGCGTGGAGCTTGCCTTCGGAGCGCTTGCCTACTTCGGCTGCGCATGGTCGCTGACGCGCCCTTACTGGGGAGCGGCATTGGCCGGTCTTGCAAGCGGAGCGCTTATTCTTGCCTCTAGCCTTCTGGCCGGCGTGACGGTGCTCACCGGCTGCGTGCTCTCGCACGTGCTCGTACACGGCATCGGAAAACTGGACCGCAAAATCCTCACCACGGTCCTGACGGCTTTCGCCGTATTCTGTCTGTGGCCCTTGATCGCTTATTGTCTGGCCGATGAAGTCGCCGGAGACTACTTCAACCTCTGGGCGCAGACGCAGGCCGATATTTTCGGGCTGATCAACTTTCACGAGCTCGTCTGGCTTGCCAAGCACTTCATTTGGTATCTGTGCCCGACCTGGCCCTTTGCCGTCTGGGCAATCTGGGTCTGGAGAAAATCGCTATCGGTCACGCAGATTGCCATGCCGCTTGCCTTTTGCGCGGCCTGGGTCTTGGGCTTCATCCTTTCAGACCGCATCAGTGCAGAAACTCTGCTGTGCGTGGTGATTGCGCCGGTCTGCACCTTGGCAGCCTTCGGCCTCATGTCGACGAAGACCGAATCCAAAAGCATGCTCGAGTGGTTTGCCATTGCGGTCTTTACGCTTGCCTTGATCGGCATCTGGGCCTACTGGACGGCATGGACCATCGGCTTCCCGCCAAAAATGCACTACTCGATACTGCGCCTTGTGGCAGATGAATCGCAGGCGCATTCGGCCTGGTACAGCGTGCTCGCGCCGCTTGCCGTACTGGCCTTTTGGATGACGCTGTGCGTCAAGCGCCTGAAAAAGCGCGCCATCGCCTTCTGGAACGGCCCCTGGCTTTCCGCAGTCGGCCTCACTGTGCTGTGGATTACCGCCATCGGCCTTTTTGAACCAGTCATCGACAGCAACCGTACGTACAAAAACATCGCCGCTGAAGTAAAAGATGCCGCCGTTGCTCTGCACTATGCCGCAGGAGAAGACTGCCTGCAGAGCAGTCGGCTCAATCTTTCCGAGCGCAGCGCCATCAGCTGGCATTCGGGACTGACCATCGTGCACGCCTCTACGCAGGTCTGCCGCTTTTACATCGACAAATATTCAATCGATGACGATGCAAAGTCAGCCGACGCCAACGCCGTCCTTATCGAATCCTTCCGGCCAAGATCAGACGATCGATACCGCGTGGGCGCATTTTGATGCATTGTCTCCAAGAGCCTTGGCGCGTGCCGCCAAGGCTGCTGCGGGAAGCTTTTCAGTGGCTGACTTACGGCCGCTTCAATCCGGCCGTCAAAGATGACTTCTTTTAGCTTGCGCTCAAAGCGCGAATTTCGATGCGGCCTGCACAGACTTCGGCAAGAGCCTTGCGCACGCCTTCATTTTCTTCGAGCGCCACTTCCAACAGAACGGTCACATTGCTCTCAAAGCGCTTTTGCAGCACCTGCGCGCCCATGCGCTCAACGACGCGCAGTACATGCGGCGCGAAGCGATGCTCAAAGGCAGCTTCAAGCAGCACGCTTGGGCGCTTGTCTTTGACGGGAAGCGAATCCAGTCCGAGCTTGACCAATCCTTGGTAGGCGCGCACCAGACCGCCCGTGCCGAGCAGCGTGCCTCCGAAGTAGCGAGTGACGACCGCTGCAACTTCGCCAACGCCGCAATGCAGCAAAACCGTCAACATCGGTCGGCCGGCCGTTCCCTTCGGTTCTCCATCATCGCTTGCGCCGATATGCGCTGTCGTCCCCGGACGACCAGCCTGATACGCCCAGCAATTGTGCGTTGCGTGGGGATGCTCTGCGCGAATGCGTTCAACGAACGCCTTTGCCGAAGCATCATCTGCGCAGTGCGCCATGCTCACAATGAAGCGCGAACCTCGAATGGTTTCTTGTGCGCTATGCACGGCGCCGGGCTTTAAGTCTGGAATGCGATAGGAATCTGCCATGGGTTATTTTGTTCTTGAAAAGTCGTCTTCGTCTGTTTTTTCAAGTCCGGACTTGAGCACGGCGCTTCCCGTCTTGATCCAGATGACCGATACCATCAAAAGACTTGCGCACACAAGCATCGCTCCGACAAAGCTCACCGGCAAAAAGCCGAAATGTTCCGATACGCGGCTTCCGATAAACGCGCCGCCTCCGATGCCTACATTGAAGATTCCCGAATAAAGCGATGTAGCGACATCTGCAGCATCAGACGCAACAGACAGCAAAAGCGTCTGGAAAGCCAAGCATACGATTGTAACGGCAGCTCCCCAAACAAAAATCAGCACGGCAAGCCCGGCGTAGTTTGCACAGGCCGGCACAAGCAAAAACAAACATGCAGCGATGATCATCAAAGGCGCAGCAAGCGAGGCGTTTTTATACCGCTCGACCGTTTTGGAGCCAATCACCGTGCCGGCGATGCCCGCAATGCCGAACACAAAGAGCATTGTCACGATGTCGCCCTCGGAGAAGCCCCCTGCTGCGCTCAAGATCGGGCTGATGTAGGAGTACACAGTGTACTGCCCGAGCACTGTGATGACCGTCAGCGCATAAAGCTGCAGCAGCGCCGGGCGCCTCAAAATAACCGGCAGACTTGCAAAGGAACCGGCCTTGCTGCTGCGGCATTCGGGCAGCGTCAGGAAGATGATGCAAAAGACCGTCATGGAAGCGATGCCGATGATGCAGAAAGCTTCCTGCCAACCGAAATAATGGCCGAGATTGGTGCCGATCGGCACTCCGAGAACAGTCGCAACGATTGTGCCGCCCATCACGCAGGCAAGTCCCAGAGCACGTCTGCCATGCGGCGCCACGCGTGCCGCCAAGGGCGTCATGATCGACCAGAAGACGGAGTGCGCAAGCGCAACGCCGACTCGAGCCGCCAGCAGCGCCTCAAAACCCTGAACCCACAGCACCACGAAGTGGCAGCACGAAAAAATAATCAGCAGGGCAAGCAGCAGCTTTCTGCGTTCAATTTTTGCCGTGAGCACCGTCAGCGGCAAAGACATCACCGCAACGACGAAGGCATATCCCGTCAAAATCAGCCCTGTGAAGGGAACCGTTTCGTTCAGACTGCAGGCAATGTCGGGCAGCAGACCGACCGGCAGGAATTCCGACGTATTGAAAACAAAGGCAGCAAAGGCCAGACCAATGATGGGCAGCCAGGCTCGAGGTCCGTATTTCGTCAACTCTGGTGTTTGCATAAGCAAAAGACTTTTCTCACTGTAGGGCGAGTTTCTTGAGAGGCGCGAATCGTACCACGCTCGACACCGTCCGCTCGAGCGGCTCTCGGCAAAACTTGCCGCGGATGCCCTAGGCCTTGTCGGCTGGTGGACTAACCGCGGTTGAGAACCACCGCCGGCAGCCCGTTAAGCCTATAGCAACGGCTGCCGTGCACGAGCATCGCGACAGAAAGAAAAAGTGCGAACATCTCAGCCAAATGCCCCCATGAAAACGGTGACGAGCACTGCATTGACTTGGCCCGATGCAAACAAACCCGCAAGCTTCAGCTTGAGAAAGTCTGCAAACTTAAAAAAAGACAGCGGCACGATTCCCAGAATGCCGACGCCGTTGGTGCGACGAATATTCTCGAGCGCGAGTGAGCGCCTCTGAGCCTGTGGAGAACTCATTGCGATCAACACAGCTCAAGCATGTCGACGCTTCTCTCAAGAGAAGCGTCGCCCAGCAGCCCAACCCCGTCGAAATGACCGTTGACGATCCCGTCTTCAACAGCGCAGCAGACGATCACTGTTCTTGAGCGCGACGAGAATGTCAAGGATTTCTAGACGCTCTGCACGAGAACCTTTCGACCAGATCGATTGTCGCGATGGTTCCGTCACAAGACGCGATCGAAACCATGCGGCATCCGGCTGCCTACGCCTTGTCGAGATCGACGATGCGGTACTTCTCGCTTCCCAGCCCAATTTCGCGCATAGCCGAAAGCTGCCGCAGACCATGCCGGGATTCGATGCGCTCGCGCAGCGGCGCACTTGCCTCGCCCAATTCATAGACCGCGTCGACAGAGGCCTGCTCAACAGCCAGCAGATCAAGCGAAGCAAAGATGCCGATGTCGGGCACACGCGGCTTTTCGGCTTGCCTGCCGGCGCAGTCGCAGTCCACGCTCATGCGCCGCAGCACGTTGACGTAGCAGACATGCCCCTTGAAGTGATCCGTGATGCCCTTGGTGGCATCAACCATGTTTTCCATAAATTCGCGCCCGGTGATGCCCCACTGCTGCCCAGATGCTCCCGCATGAAGCTGCTTCTTGCCGGTATGCGCGTCGGCGCAGCCGATCGAAATATTTTTATTGGAGCCGCCAAAGCCCCCCATGGTATGTCCTTTGAAATGCGTGAGCACCAGAAGGCTGTCGTACTTCAAAAGATTCTTGCCGACGCTGATTTCAGAAATTCGCTTGGCCCCCTTGACGGGAATCATCGCCGTGCCCTCGGCATCCATGATGTCGACCGGGCAGAACGTCCACCCATTGACCTTGAGCGTATCCAAATGCTTGGCTGTCGTATCTCGATCGCCGGCGTAGTAAGTATTGGTTTCGACGATCGTTGCGTTTTCGACATCTTGAGCAAGCAGCTCCTTGACCCATTCGCGCGGCAGAATGTTCGGGCCGCCTTTTTCTCCGGTATGAAGCTTCACGGCCACTTTGCCTTCGAGCACGCCGCAGACCTTGGCGACAATCCTGCGCAGTCCCGCTGCCGAGAGATCACGCGTAAAGTACACAACCGACTCCGTCCCTGCGCGCTTGTCCAACGGCACGTTGACCACGCACCCGTCTTCGACCTTGGCAGCAGCCCGCTGACTTTTGCTGCGTGCATCTTCGGCATGCACGCCGCCCCAAGGCAAACCTGCCGCAACGCCCGCAGCCATGGTTCCGCCGATTAAGTCCCTGCGCTTCATAGTGCCTCCATTTTCAAGACGAACTTAGGTTTTCGCCTATTTTGTACCGTCGCGAGAGGCCGCAGTTGCTGAAAAATCTCAATGCTGTGCGTTTTTGACGCATTGCGGCCTCCGACGTCCCCTCCTGATAGGGTTTAACTAGCCGACAAAAAAACGAACAAATTTGTCATAACCTCAGGAAAAGGGCTCGGTAAACTCATCGTTGA
>CALXQS010000006.1 GCA_944390715.1 uncultured Duodenibacillus sp.
AAGACATCGTCAATGACAACGGACTTGGCCGCAGCTTCGCCGATCGGACGAAGACGTCTCATTGTCTTGACGAGTCCATCGGGTGTAATGACGCCTAGACATTTGCCGGAAATCTTGCGGCTGCGCTTGATCGCAGGATCGTACTTGCTGGAACACTCATACAAGTACCATCCACCGCCGATGTGTTTGATTTCCGTTTTAGCGGGCTTCTGGAATGCCTTGACGTAGTCTGGTTTTTCGGTCATTTTGGGCTAGATGCAAAATCCCCTATTAGGTAATGTAATTATAACAAAACCCCAAGGCTTTTGGGGTTGAATTTTTAATAAAAATCAGTTGATTACGCAGTTTTAGAGAAGCCTGTAACTTCCCTAAAACTGCAGAGAAACAGTCTAGAATCTCGTCCCGAGCATCTTCTCCACGCAAGCTGCAGAGATTTTTCCATTTCAAAAATCAGGCAAGAAAAAAGCCTTGGATCCTTTAAGACCAAGGCTTTTTTGGCGTTTCCCATCCAGATGCCGTCAATGCAAATGGTGCCCGAGGAGAGACTCGAACTCTCACGCTTACTAGGCGGAGGATTTTGAATCCTCTGCGTCTACCATTCCGCCACTCGGGCTGAGGCACACCAACATTGAAGCTCGCAATTATGCCGAGATTGCAGAAAATTTGCAAAGTCCAAAACAGATATTTCCGACTTGAGCTCAATGCACCGAGACTGATTTGATTTGCGCCCAAATGCGCATGCCGGGAGAAATTCCCATTTCGTATATGGCTCGAGCCGTGACTTCTGCAAGGATCTCGCAGCCCCCGCCAGCATCGAGCTCAACAAAGCGTCTGGCGGCATCACTTCCCGCAAAGATATCCGCCGCACGGCACTCAAATACATTTTGAATGCTCGTCTGCGAAGGTTTATGCACGGATATGGACACGTCGTCGGCATCTATCAGCAACCGCAGCCGATCTCCTATCGCAAAGCCCTCATCGCGCACCCAAAAACAAGCACCTCCTGCAAGCACCTTGAGCAGTCCCCATTCGGCATCACGCTCTGCAACGACGGCTTGCACCATGCTCGATTTCTTCACTCCTCCCGAGCTCTGACGACTGACCTGATGCCAGACCTCCGCCACCCCTCCCTCAAGAACAACTCGACCGTTTTTCATGACCACGAGCGTATCGGCAAGTCTGAGCACTTCTTCTTCAGAGTGCGTGACATAAACCACGGGAATATTGAGTTCTCGCTTGATGCGCTCAAGCCAAGGCATGATCTCCAGCCGCCGGGCATGATCCAAAGCCGCCAGCGGTTCATCCATAAACAGCGCCGCCGGGCAAATGACGAGAGATCGGGCAATTGCGCAGCGCTGTCTTTCACCGCCGGAGAGTTCATTGACGCGCCGTCCCAGCAAATGTCCGATGCCCAAAAGCTCTACCGCCTCATCAAGCCTTTTCTGCCCGCCGGCATCACGTGCGCGCTTGAGCCCATAATGGAGATTTTGCTCAACATTCAAATGGGCAAACAGGCTCGCCTCCTGAAAGACATAACCCAATCGTCTTTCGCAAGTCGGCACAAAAATGCCCTTTTCATCGTCTTGCCAGACTTTCCCGGCTATGCGCACATAGCCCTGCGCACGCTCAAGACCTGCGGCACTTCTCAGAACCGTCGTCTTGCCGCACCCCGAAGGACCGAAAAGGGCCGTAACGCCGCCTGCTCGCACACCGATATCCACATCAAGCTCAAAGCCTGCCAAACGGCGCAGCTTGACGCGAATGCGATCCTCCTCGAATTTCATTGCTTGCCGCCTCCCTGTCGACTACATAGGCGTTGCGGAAATAGGTCCGCGTTGGGATCGACGGTTGAACAGCGTGACGGCCAGCAGCACGATGAAGGAAAAAACAAGCATGCCTCCGGCGAGCCAATGCGCCTTGTCGTACTCCATGGCCTCGACGAATGTATAAATTTCAGTAGAGACAACCTGCGTCTTGCCGGGAATGTTGCCGCCAATCATCAGCACCACGCCGAACTCGCCGATGGTATGCGCAAAAGTCAATACTGCCGCTGTAAAAAAACCCGGTCTCGCCAGCGGCATCACAACGGAAAAAAAAGCGTCCAGAGGTTTGGCCCCAAGCGTAGCGGCAACCTCCATCGGGCGTGGACCGATGGACTCAAAAGCCGCCTGAAGAGGCTGCACGGCAAAGGGCAGAGAGTAAATGATGGATCCCACCACCAAGCCTGGAAACGTAAATGTCAAAAGTCCCCAGCCTAGAGATTGCGTGAGCTGTCCCAAGGGGCCGTGCGGCCCCAGTGCAACGAGAATATAAAAGCCCAGCACGGACGGCGGCAGCACCAATGGCAGCGTGACAAGCGCCGTAATGGGAGCACGAAGCGAACTTTGCGTACGTGCCAGCCACCATGACAACGGCGTGGCGACAATAAGCAGAAAAACCGTCGTCACGCCGGCGAGCTCCAAACTCAGCCAGACTGGTTCAAGGGAAATGTCCGACATTGAGCCTCATTGATATTTTTACAAGCATCAGCCGCAAGCTTAGCCTGCGCCATACCCATAGGCTTGCTTAATCTTGGCCGCCTCCGGTCCTTTTAAGAATTCAAGAAACGCTTTTGCCGCTTCTGCATTCTTTCCGTTTTTAAGCAAAACGGCATCCTGCCGGATCGGATTGTAGTACTGCTCCGGGACCACCCAGCCAGAACCCGATGTGAGCTTTCCATTCTTAGAAACCTGGCTTAAGGCAACAAAGCCGACGTCGGCATTGCCCGTCTTCACAAAATTAAACGTCTTGCCGATGTTGTCGCCTTCAACGAACTTGGGCTGCACTTTTTCAAAAATCTTCATCGCCTTTAAGGCTTCGTATGCCGCAAGTCCATAAGGTGCGAGCTTAGGATTGGCTACTGCACACTTATTGAAGTCGCCTGAATTCAAAAGCGCCTGGCCGTCGGTAATTTGCTTAGCATCCGAACTCCACAGCACCAGCTTGCCCACAGCGTAGGTAAAAGACGTGCCGGCCACAGCATAGCCCTCGTCTATGGCTTTTTTCGGCGTCTTGGCATCCGCTGCAAGCAGCACATCAAAGTCGGCTCCATTTTTGATCTGACCGTAGAACATGCCTGTGCTGCCAAAACTGAGCACAAGCTTGTGCCCCGTCTGCTTTTCGAAAATCGGTGCGAGTTCTTTAGCCTGAGCAGTAAAGTTGGCTGCAACCGCAACCAAAACATCTGCCGCCGACGCCATGCCCGCCGCAACGCCCAGCACGCCAAACATTGCCATTTTGATGGATGATTTCATATTCACTCCGCAAAATCGTTTTTCAAAAACAGAACAGCGCCAAGCTTAACACGCATTATTCATATTGTGAATATCCAGAGTTCATCAACCGGCACGCATCAGTTTGTCTTAGACTAGACGTTGGTTTTCTCTTTAGCTGATGGGATTTATATGGCGAGCAACAACACTGACTCTGCTCAAGACTCTTTGCCTGCGGCAGGTGCAGATTCCGGACCAGATCTGCTGGCCGCTCCAATAGCACTCACCCGACAGCTTGAGCAAATCGTCGACAAGCGCATCAACATCTTGCGGCGCATCCATGAAACAGGATCCATTTCAGAAGCCGCCCGTCTAGCCAAGGTATCCTACAAGGCCGCCTGGCAGGCGATCGAAACGCTGAGCAATCTGGCTGGAGCTCCGCTGGTTGAGAAAGTCGTCGGCGGCAGCCGCGGCGGCGGCACGCAGCTGACCCCCACGGGGTGCGTTGTTTTGGAACTCTCGGAACGTCTGGCTCAGGCACGCGAAGAGGTCTTTGCGCAGTTTTCCTCGCGCTCGCTGCCTGGCCTTGTCCCCGTAGGCGCCACAACGCTTCGCACATCCATGCGCAATCAGTTTCCGGCAACTGTGACGCACATTGTCCGTGGCGCGGCCATGGTGCATCTGACGCTTGAAATAGATGCACAAAACAGCATCAAGTCCACGCTGACGCAAGAAAGCGCTCAGCTGCTGGGTATTACGCAGGGCTCTCGAGTTCTGGCGCTGTGCAAGGCCACGGCAATCGAAATTGCCCGTCATGTCCAGACCGATGCAAAAACACCTGTCATCAAAGGAAACGTCGTGCGCTCAGCGCGAAACGACAAGGGCGGCGAAGTCACCATTCGCTTGGCCGGCGGAACTTCTCTAGTGGGCTTTAGCCGCTCGGGCCACGGACTGCATTTAGGAGATGAAGCACAGGCCGTCATCGCGCCCCAGGCCGTTGTCGTTGCGCTATTCTCTTGACGGCGCCCCTTGCGCACAACCCGTGCAGGCGCCCCGTCTGAGCCATGCATGATGGTCTGCATCCTTTTGTTTTGCCAAACAGCTTTTCAAGTACACTCAAGCGCTTTAAAATTGACCCTTAACAGACTGTGCTGCTAGCGCAACTGCGATTAAGACAGCGCACAACTTTGACTTCAGTCAAAAAATCTTAAGGAAAAACGATCAGAAATTCTTAAGATTCGCAAGTGCCTGCCTTTTTTGGGAACGGCAGCCATGCTCGAGCAGTCGACTGCAAGAGGCAATCGGCGCGCTTATTCTGCAGCGTGTTCGGCCGGCAGGCCAGTTGCGCGAATGCCGATAAACAGCACAAAAATAAAAGTTAAGTTTGCAATCCCAAGGAGTCTTTAAATGAACAAGAACAGCAAATGGTACGCCGGCGCATTGGTGTTGGTCGGCGTTGTTGTCGGCGTAGCCCTCGTGAGCGCCGGCACGTCGGTTGTGCATTGGTCAGGTTCCACTCAGTTCTGCGGCACTTTCTGCCACTCGATGGATGCTGCCTATGCTTCCTACCAGAAGGGTCAGCACGCTGCCACGCATTCCGGCTTTAAGGCTGAGTGCGTTGACTGCCACCTCAAGTATGAATCTGTGCACTCCATCAGCCAGGCTCAGGTCGTCGGTCTGCTCTGGCACAAGGCTGTAAGCGGCACCAACTCGCTCATCGGCGAGATCACCGGCACGCTTGACACTCCCGAAAAGCAGATTCAGCATCGTCCCGTCATGGCTGAAAACGTAACCAACTGGATGAAGTCGGTCAATTACATCACCTGCCGCGGCTGCCACGACCTCAGCAACTTCAAGGTCAACAAGGCCAAGCCGATGGTTGCTCAGATGCACAAGGCCATGGCTGAGAATCCGGCAACCGACTGCGTTGCCTGCCATAGCGAAGCTGGTCACAAGTACGACTAATCTTCGCAGCCGCAAGCTTGCCAAGCCCGTGTCAGGATTTTCCCCACGGGCTTTTTTCTTGCTTCTTTTGCAGTCGGCGCAGACCTGCAGCAGCATTCTTGGGCAATCCTTTTTTCGACAGCATCCGAACTCAGGAAGCGGCATGCATTCGCGCTAAAATGAGTCGATTCTGACATTTTGTCTGTCTTTTCTGCCAACCGTATACGAAGCGCGTTCATGCAAACCAACAAAGAACACAACACGGTCTATCGCAAAGACTACCGTCCGTTTACCCATACGATCGAAAAGGTCGACCTTGATTTCGATCTTGATCCCGAGTCCACGCGTGTAACCTCCACCATGGTCGTTTCGCCGCGACCCGGAGCGCACACGACCGATCTGGTGCTCAACGGAGAGGATCTTTTCTTTGAAAAAATTCTGATCGACGGCAAGACGGCTCCCAATGATCGCTGGGAGGTCGGCGTCAACTCCATTACGATCCGCAATGTGAGTGCTGCGCAAACGCGCATTACGATTGTCAATACGTTCAGTCCGCAGGCCAACTCCGCACTGTCGGGCATCTACATGAGCAACGGCGCATTCATGAGCCAATGCGAGGCGGAGGGTTTTCGCCGCATCACGTATTGGCCGGATCGTCCGGACTGCATGAGCCGCTTCACGGTGACGATGCACGCCGACAAAACCCTCTATCCGGTGCTGCTCAGCAACGGAAATCTCGCAGGACAGGGCGATGAGGAAAACAACCGCCACTGGGCGCGTTGGGAAGATCCCTTCTTTAAGCCCAGCTACTTGTTTGCTCTGGTTGCGGGAAACTTCGCCTGCCGGCAGCAGACGGTCACGCTTGCCGACGGCCGCCAGGCGCTGCTTGAAATCTGGACCGAGCCCGAGAATCAGCCTCGCAGCGAGTGGGCGCTTGAGTGCTTGAAGCGGGCCATCGCCTGGGATGAAAAGCGTTTTGGGCTCATCCTGGACCTTGATCGGTTCATGATCGTAGCGACGAACGACTTCAACTTCGGCGCCATGGAAAACAAGGGGCTCAACATCTTCAATGCACGCTACGTCATGGCCTCGCCCGACATCGCCACCGATGCAGACTACTTCGCCATTGAGTCCGTTGTGGGACATGAATACTTCCACAATTGGACGGGAGATCGCGTCACGTTGCGAGACTGGTTCCAGCTCACGCTCAAGGAAGGCCTGACGGTATTTCGCGATCAGGAATTTTCGATGGACATGGCGCCCGACGAATCGAGCCGAGCAGTCAAGCGCATCCAGGATGTTCGCGCGCTGCGCAACGCGCAGTTTGCCGAAGACGCCGGCCCCATGGCTCATCCGATCCGGCCTGAGAGCTACCAGGAGATCAACAATTTCTACACGATGACTGTCTACGAAAAAGGCGCTGAAGTCATCCGAATGCTGCAGACCATGCTTGGCCGAGAAGGCTTCAGGAAAGGGTTGGATCTTTATATTTCCCGCTTTGACTGCAAGGCTGTTACCTGCAACGACTTCATCCGTGCGATGGCCAATGCCAATGAAGCCGACTTGTCGCAGTTTTCGCTGTGGTGGTCCCAGGCCGGCACGCCGCGCGTCACAATTGAAACGGCCTATGATCCGGCCGAACACACCTTTACGGTACACGCTTCGCAAACGACGCCTCCCACGCCGGGACAAAGCAAAAAGTTCCCGCTTGTCATTCCGATTTGCGTAGGTCTTCTTGACCGCAACGGAGCCGACATGCCGCTGCGTCTTCAGGGCGAAGCCTGCGAGCCCGTCTCCACCTACAACCTGATTCTTTCGAATGAATCGGATTCCTGGGTATTTGAAAACATTTACGAAAACCCAGTGATTTCCATCGGACGCGGCTTCTCGGCTCCCGTTATTTTTGAATACGGCTATACGACAGACGAGCTTGCATTCCTGGCGCTCCACGACTCCGACGCCTTTAACCGCGCCGAAGCTTTTGAGCGTCTAGCGCTTCTGGCTTTGAACGAAGTCACCGATCAGATTGAGACAGGCGTCGAACCCGATGTTCCCGAAGTGTTTCTTAATGCTTTCGGCGGCATCTTCAACGACGACAGACTCTCGCCGGAGTACCGTGCCGCCGTGCTTACGCTGCCCTCGGAAAAAGCGATTGCCCGCCGCAGAGCCCTCATCAACCCCGATGCCATTCGACGCGCTGTTGTATTCGTTACCGAAACCATCGGCAAGCGCTACAGCGGCGACATCAACGCCTCCGAAGTCAAGCTGCTCACGCTTGACTATGAGCCGACGCACCGCGATGCAGGCAAGCGCGCCCTTAAAAACCTGGCTCTGTCTTATTGGCTGGCAGGCGGCAACGCCAAAGCTCTTTTGTCTGCCCGCGACCAGTTCGAGCACGCCGACAACCTCACCGATCGCCTGGCTGCGCTCAAAATGATTGTCAACAGCCAGAGCCCGGCCAAGATCGACGTTCTCAATGCAGCCGGTCAAATGTGGGCCGATGAACCCTTGCTCATCAACAAGTGGTTCACGGTGCAGGCCACCGCCATGAGCTTCCCCGGCGAAGCTCCTGTTGTTGACCGCATCCGCACTCTGATGCAGTTTGACATCTTCTCGGAGAAAAACCCCAACAATGTCTACTCGCTGGTGACGGCCTTTATGACGAACAATGAGGCTGAATTTCACCGCACGGACGGATCGGGCTACGACTTCTGGGTTGAAATGGTGCTGCGCCTTGACAAGGTCAACCCGCACGTGGCTGCGCGCTGTGCACGAGCCCTTGACAACTGGCGTCGCTACACGCCTGAGCGGGCTCAGCTTATGCATGCCGCCTTGAAAAAGGTCGCTGAAACGCCTGAGATTTCCAAGGCCGTGCGTGAAATCGTCGCCAAAGCGCTCAACAACAACTAATGCTTTTTATTGCATCCAATCAGAGATTTGAAAATGCAGGAACTTACGCTTGAAAGCTGGCTCGAAGGCGAGCAGCGCAATTACGGTCTCTCGGCGGATCTGGCCTTGCTCGTGGCCGGTGTTGCCAAGGTTTCGCGCGACATCAGCCGGCAGGTTGAATGCGGCGCTCTTGCTGGAGTGCTGGGGCTTCACGGCACGGAAAACATTCAAGGCGAAGAACAAAAAGAGCTCGATGTCATCAGCAACGAGATGATGCTCAAAGCTGTTTTTGAAACAGGCGTCGTGGCTGCAGCCGCCAGCGAAGAAATGGATCATGCCGTGGCCTGTCCTGCCGAAGAGAAAAAGCCCTACCTGATCTGCTTTGACCCTCTTGACGGCTCGAGCAACATCGACATCAACGTTTCCATCGGCACGATCTTTTCAGTGCTGCCCAATCCGCGCGCAGATGCATCAGCTCCCGAGGACAAAGACTTCCTGCAGCCCGGCCAGCGCCAGCTCGCCGCCGGCTACGTGATCTACGGACCGCAAACGCAAATGGTCTTTACGCTCGGCCGCGGCGTTGTCATGTTTACGCTCGATCCCCGCTCAGATCGATACATCCTCACGACAAGCAACGTGCAGGTTCCTGAGGCTGCCAAGGAATTTGCCATCAACTGCTCGAACATGCGCCACTGGGAAGGCCCCGTCAAGCGGTATGTCGCCGAACTTCTCGAAGGCACGACAGGCGTTCGCGGCAAGGACTTCAACATGCGCTGGGTTGCCGCCATGGTCGCTGAAGTGCACCGCATCCTGTGCCGCGGCGGCATCTTCATGTATCCCCGCGACGACCGCGATCCGTCGCGCCCCGGCAAGCTCCGTCTGATGTACGAAGCCAATCCCATGAGCTGGCTTATGGAACAGGCAGGCGGTCGCGCGACTAACGGTCATGAACGCATTCTGGGCATTAAGCCCGAAAAGCTGCATCAGCGCGTCGCAGTCTTTCTTGGCGCAAAAGAAGAAGTTGAACGCGTCACTGACTATCACGCCAAGAATCTCACCCTCTAGAGGCGCTTAGGGGCCTACGCAAAAAAAAGCGGACAACACCTCTTTTCAGAGATTTGTCCGCTTTTTTGCTGTTTACCGGATTTAGTTTAGTGGAAGAATTTCCCAAAGAGTCCCTTTTTCGGTTCTCCCCCATCTGCATTCGATGAAGCGGCAGGCGCCTGATCCGTCGTTTTTTGATCCTTCGTCTCAGAGGCCGGAACCGAGAGCTCAGGGGATGCTGCAGGCGCAGGCGGCGGCAGCACTTTAGATTCAGACTTTGCTTCGAGCTTGGGTTCCTTAGAGCCGCCTAGAAAACCGAAAATGCCCTTTTTTTGTTCAACCGGCGCTGGTGGGTTGAGGTCAATGCCCGCTTCCTTGGCAAGCTTATCGAATCGAGCCGTGAGAACTTCAATGGATTTTTCAAGCGCTGCAAGACGCTCGTCGTTGTGCGAAGCCGCTGCCGCCGAGGTTTGCGTGCTTGCCTTGAGTTCCGCGACCAGCTGCGTCTGCATGCGGTTCATCTCTTCTTGCAGCGTTTTTTTCATCTGCTCGGTGCGAGACAGCTCGGCGTGGTTGGCCAGCGACTTGTTGGCATTTGCTTCCTTATAAGCGCGACGAATCTCAAGCAGCGTCGAGGCCTGCGTCATCAGCGACCAGGCGATGCCCACAATCCAGAGCACACCCAAGACCACCAGCAGAATCAAGCCCAGAGGAGCCTCGATCTGGCCGAAAATGAAATTGACCGGCACAGGAGCCACAATGCCCTGCCAGTTGAGAATAAGAAAGATCGCCGCAAGGATGCTCAAAAGAACAAGCACAACGGAACGCACGGTCATAAAGAAGAGCTCCTCAAGTCAAAATCACTGCACATCAGTGCTGATTGTATCCGCCTCAAGACAAAAAGGGGAGCCTTGGACGAGTGTGATGGTTGCCAAGATTATAGGCTACGTCCTGCCTGGCAAAGTGGTAAGATGAAGGCGTTTCGGCCTTCCAGGCTCTCTGGGAGAACCTGCTTTCCAGCAGACTTTCATTTTCCCTTAGCAGCGTTGAAGCAGCTCAGCTTCAACGCATCATTCGGCTTGGGCACAACCTTGTTTTATTTGCAAAGGATCGAGCGCATCCTTGCGGGCACCATCGACCGTGAGGTTCGCGCCGAAATTCTATGAAGACAGATCCCCGATTCCCCCGACTTCACATCGTCGATCACCCGCTCATTCAGCACAAGCTCACCATCATGCGCCAGAAGGAAACCAGCACGAACGTGTTTCGTCAGCTGCTGCGCGAAATCACCGTGCTGATGGGCTATGAACTCACACGCGATCTGCCGCTTACGGAAAGACGCATTGAAACTCCGATTGCCAGCATGCTCGCACCGACGCTGGCAGGCAAAAAGCAGGTTATCGTTCCCGTACTGCGCGCCGGGCTTGGCATGTGCGACGGTCTTCTTGAACTGATGCCTTCTGCTCGCGTAGGCCATATCGGCATGTACAGAGACAGCAACAAGCGCCCGGTCGAATATCTCGTGCGCCTGCCCAACGTCACCGATCGACTTTTCATCATCTGCGACCCGATGCTTGCCACTGGGTATTCTGCAGCTCACGCCGTCGACGTGCTTAAAAAACGCGGCGTCAGCGGCGAATCCATTCGATTCCTGGCACTTGTCTCGGCTCCGGAGGGCATTGCCGTCATGCAGCAGCTGCACCCTGATATTGAGATTTACGTCGCCTCACTCGATGAAAAGCTCGATGAAAACGCCTACATTGTGCCGGGCCTGGGAGATGCAGGCGATCGGCTCTTCGGAACAAAGTGACCTCCTGACTTCAAGCTGGGAAAACGCTCGTTGATGCCGTGCTTGCGGGCACGCATGCAAAACGAAGTTGTTCCTTCTATGAGAAAGGACGACGGCTGCTGTGAAAATGCCGTCGTCCTTTCGTTTTTTCCCTTCCGAGTTATTGCAGGAGCCCCGGGTCAGGAAACAGGTGCTATCCCAACGGAACCTTGAGCGAAGAAATAAGTCCCGGAGAGAAGAAGTAGGCCGTTACCGTGATGATCACAATGCCGATGACGTTGAGCCAGAATCCAGCACGGATCATGTCGGAGATCTTCAGTCTGCCCGTGCCGAAGACCATGGCGTTGGGCGGCGTGCCTACAGGCATCATGAATGCGCAGCTCGTACCCATGGTGGCGCAGATCAAAAGCGCTTCGGGATGCATGTCAAGCGACTGTGCCACAGCTGCAATCAAAGGCATGAGCGTAGCAGCCAGAGCCGTATTCGAAGTGAATTCCGAGACAAACACCGACAAAGTGGTCACGCCAGTGAGGATGCCCCATTCGGGCAGAGAACCCAGCGCCACGGCGGCAGCGCCCACAGCATCAGCCGCACCGGTCTTCTGAATAGCCGCGGCCATCGTCAAGCCGCCGCCAAAGAGCAGGAGCACGTCCCAAGCCACGCCCTTGGAAGCAGACGACCAGTCAAGCGCGTGAATGCCTTTCTTTATATCCACAGGGATGATGAAGAGCACGATGCCGGCAGCCATTGCGATAACAGTATCGCTCAGGGGCTTGAAGGGCTTCGTTCCGCCGATTTCCATGCTGCGCAGCACCGGGCCAAACGTCCAGAGCAAGGCTGCAACAACGAAGACAATGAGAACGATCCATTCGCCGCGGGTCAATTTCCCCATTCCGTGCAGTTCATTGACCACCCACTCCTTGCCGCCGGGCAGTTCGTCAGGCTGATTGCGATAGAGCACATTCACCAAAAGAACATACGTGGCGATAAAAAGCAGACCCATGGCTGGCACAGAAATCTTGAGCCAATCAAGAAAGCTCACGGTGTCGCCGTACTGCTGTTCAACGAAACGCACGAAGATGCCGTTGGGGGGCGTGCCGATCAAGGTGAGCACGCCGCCCACGCTCGCACCATAGGCAATCGACAGCAGCAGGCAGATGCCGAAGTTGCGTTCAGCCTGATCCATCGGCTGATCGGATCGAACGGAGCGCACCACGCCCATCAATGCCAGAGCGATCGGAAGCATCATGGCTGCAGTAGCCGTATTGCTCACCCAAGCCGACACCAGCGTCGTTGCCAGCATGATGCCCAAAATGATCTGCTTGGGCTTGGTGCCCACGATGCGGATCATCACAAGCGCGATGCGGCGGTCAAGCCCCCAGCGAGCAATGCCGGCGGCAATCAAAAAGCCGCCCAAGAAGAGAAAGATCGTACCGTTAGCATAGTTTTTGAGCGTATCGGCCGGCGTTGCGATGCCCAAAATCGGGTACATCACAATCGGCAGCAAAGCCGTGACGGCAATAGGCACAGGTTCAGTGAACCACCATATGCCCATCCACAACACCATCGCCGTACAGGCACGCGCTGCGTCAGAGAACTGCACCACATCGCCTTCAGTTCCCACATAGGAAGTCGGCAGAACAAAGTACAGGCACAAGGCAAGAATCGGTCCAAGAAAAAGCGGTATGAGCTTTGAGCGCTCGCTCAGACCTTCCTCAAGACTGGTTTCATGTTCACGATTCGGCATGGGGATGCCTCCATTTCAGCTGTTCTAGATCCTTACCTCAACACACGGCAGTTTTGCTCAGAGCAGTCATGGCTGGACCAGAGGTTTCTTCAATCAAAAAAATCTGTCGCCCGTTCTTGTCATTTGCATTCCCCTTCGGAAACTTTTCCGTCGAATGCCAATCTCTGTTAAGACAACAGTCGCGATTGATGTTAATCAAGTTCATTTGGTTGGTAAAGTCCGTTTTCTGAGTGTTATCCCTTGTAATTTTTAGTATCTTTTCGTCATGCAAAATGACTTCTTATTTATCTGGGTTATTCGTTACAGCAGATCGCCTATGGTTAAGCAATTTTCCTGATGGAAAAATCTCATCCTTCATCAGCAGAACAGGTTGATCAGCGCGCCTTGTCAAGGCATAAAAAAAGATCTCCTACATCAAGCAGGAGACCTCTTGTCTTAGGCTTCTGCGCCCATCCTCCAAAGATAGGCGCAAGTGCTTTACTGATTACTTGGCAAACCAGTTGTCCTGGGGAACATAGCGCGTTGCAGCCTGGTCGCTTTCGACGAGCTGCTGGCCGTTGCTCCAGAATGTGTAGGCCGTCAGAGAACCGCAGCAGATCATCAGGAAGGCGATGACAACCATGGTCTTGCGGAAGCCGTGAGCACGACCCTTGATGACGTCCCACTTCACGCCCAGACGATACAGACCGATCATGCCGTGAATCTCAGTGGCCACCAGGAAGATGAACGTCCAGATCAGGCCGTTGTGATAGGTGTGCACGGACGACAGGTTGGGGTCAATCTGCGAAGGAGCCGTGAGCATGCCCATCACGTGCGGGAACACCATGCCGGTAAGGATGATGGCCGTCACAAACTGGAAGAACCACAGCGTCGTGTCAGCGTGATGCACAACGGTCACGTGAGCGCGGATGTCGCGGAACTGCTTGTAGGAGGTCGGGAAGCGGCGCAGGGCGCACAGAGCGTGGATGATCACGCAGAGCGTGATGAAGCCCACGAAGACAAAGTGCAGCCAAACCTGTTCATGGCCGAAAATCGGGGTGCCGCCGGAAATCTGAATCAGATTCCAGAAGAGATCCTTGCCAACCTGAATCGAACTCGTGAAGGCCATGTGGCAGAAGAGGAAAAGGCCGAGGATCAGGCCGGTAACGGACTGAGCCACGTCCACATAAGCAGGCCACTTGCTGGCGCGCTTAGCATCCTTCAACGTCACGCCGGCGATCACTTCGGGACCAGTCGGAGTATGAGCAAACTTGATTTGTTCAGGAGTCGTCATGACTTTCTTCCTTGTTGGGAAACGAATGAGTTGGGGTCGCGCCGTCCAATTTTTTGGTCTTTCTGTAAACGGAAAAACGGCGCTCGTTTTCTTGGCGTAATCATGCTCCTTTCAGACTGGTTTAATATTGATTTTCGTCAAACTTCTTTTTGTTACATCGTAGAAGATTTTTCTAAAACAGTCGGAATTCAAGGGTTATCCCGCATAAAAAAAGCTAAAACAAGATAGTTTTTGCTCATTGTCCAAGGGTTTACCCTTTCTTTTTGCAAAAAAAGTCGTTGGCTCTGATGCTCGCCAGGACTTCGCTTTTATGTCAGAGGAAGCTCGACGAGTTTCGCAGTGCCCAATTCTTTTTTTGCTGACTTTTTCAGTGCGTCATACTGAGCACCCGCAATATCCTCCAGCAGCTCGTTTGCAATGTCTTCGCTGTCGAGCTCAGCGATCAGATGCGCAAAACCGCAGCTGGAGGTTTTTCTTTTGAGCCGTCGAGGCATGCTTAGAGCGATCCGCGGCTCATAGCGCTCAGAACACAAGTGTTTGACCGTCATCGGGAATCCACAGCCGGTCAAGCTCTTTTTGGGCTGCAAATTCACGCAGCATCCCTCGCGTGACCGTTGCATGAGAAACGCCCTCGACATGCGTTGCAATGACTTCAACCTGTGGGAATCGTCTCATCATAGCGAGTACGTCATACTGATTCATGATCAGCAGGTGCCCAAGCGGAAATTGGGCGCCAGCGGCATTAACGGCGACGATGCCGGGCCTGTATTTTTCAACGGCATCAATCACGTGCTGACAGAAGATGGTGTCGCCGGCAAGGTAAAAGGGCGATTTTACCTCGGTGCTTAAGAAAACGACGCCGCTTGCTTTTTCGCTCAAACCTCCTTGCTGATAGCCGTAAAGCGTAACCAGACTGCTCGAGCCGTGATCGCACTCGGTACGGTGAAGCCTGACGCCGTCAAAGTCGCACCCTTCACTTAAAAGTATGCGAACGTCTTTGAATCCGAATCCGGCAAGCACTTGAGCTTCTTGCTCGCTTTGCGAAAAGATTGGAAGATGCTTGGGCAAAAGCCGGGCTGCGACATCATCGAAATGATCAAAATGCAGGTGCGTGGCAATAACTGCATCGACTTCAAAGAGCTCTTCGATCTTGCACGGAAGACTGCAGTCAGGATTGCCGCGCCCCGTGTTGGTGGTATCGGGTACAGATGGATAGGCGCCCTGCTCGGCAAGCATCGGATCAATCAAAAACCGTTTGCCTGCAAACGTCACGATGCTTGTGGCGCTTCGAATTTGCTGAAACTTCATGATTCGGCCTTGTGAAAAAATTAAGAAGAAAAGGAAATTGATCTGCAGGGATCATAAAAGCTATAGTTGCTGTAGGTTCAAGTTTAAATTTGGGGACAATTGTGAAAATTGGTGAATTGGCAAGCAAGACGGGCTGCCCCGTTTCAAGAATTCGCTTTTACGAGCAAAAGGGCCTTCTGCCCGAACCCGCCCGCAGCATTGGAGGACAACGCATCTATTCTCAGAGTGCCGTCGAAAGGCTTGATTTCATTGCGACCTGCCGCGCCAACGGAATGAAGCTCGAATGCATTGAGCGCTTCATTGAGTTTGAAAAAGATCCTTCTCGAGGCACCCAATGGCTGCTTGAAAAAATTGATGGCTATCTGCAGCAGGTTGAGCTTTGCCGCGCCCAAATCAACAAAGCCGAAGCCTATCTCAAGCAGCTGCGCGAAAAGTTTCCCGCTGACGTTCTTGCAAGATCCGGAAAAGACAGCTGAAGCGACGAGCTTGCCATACTGGAAAATTCAACAGGCTCCAGCAGCAAGCTCAACCAAAGCATTGAGTGCTGCGGCAAGTTGGGATTGATTCTGATGCGCAGGCAGCTGCGCCTTTATGCTTGTTTTTCAACAAGAGCTTGCGTTTGGAGACGGCGGCGACGTGCAATGCGCAATAATTGCGAGCGAGAGGCTTAGAAATCGTCATGGATCCTCCTTGCCCACGAGTGGCCCCGCGAAGTCTTGGCGGCATCATTTGCAACCGGAAGATGAAACATAAAGTCGTCAGCATCCGCTGATAGTCATTTTTTACACGCCTGACAGCAAGCCAGAACAATATAAGGTACGAAACCCGGGAAGCTGCAATTATTTAAGCTGGGAAAACGCTTTCATGGCAGAAGGTGCACGACGCGTTTCAAAGCGCTCACTTTCATTTCTGACCACATGTCATACCTCGCGGAGGCTTCTCGTTATGGATTTCGTCTGCACAAAGTGCGGCAAGCGCACTTCTACAACAACTCACGCCCCGTGCTGCTCCTGCGGCGGTCTTTTTGAGCTTAACTTCACGCCGCCCAAGTGGGACCCCTCGCTCATCGACCAAAATGAATGGAGTCTGTTTCGCTATCGCCGATTCATGGCGCTTGAAGGCGACTCCTGGCGCGAGGTGACCATGGGCGAAGGCCGCACGCCGATCATCTCGCTTGATGACGACGTGATGCTCAAAATGGACTACATGATGCCCACGCTTTCCTTTAAGGATCGCGGCGCTGCAACTTTGGTGGCGCACATGAAGGCCATCGGCGTGAAGACCTGCGTTCAGGACTCAAGCGGAAATGCGGGCAATGCCGTAGCAGCCTATGCGGCACGCGCAGGCATCAGCTGTGAAATTTTTGTTCCTGAAGGAACGAGCCCCTCGAAGATCCGCATGATCGAGTCGCACGGCGCCAAGGCAAACGTTGTTCCCGGCACGCGCGACCACTGTGCAGACGTTTGCCGTGCCAAAGTGCGCGACGAAGGCGCCTACTATGCCAATCATGTCTACAACCCGTTTTTCTACGAAGGCATGAAGGCCTACATCTATGAAACCTTTGAAGAACTAGGCCGGATCCCCGCCAATATTGTGATTCCCGTCGGCAACGGCACGCTTTTCATCGGCGCCATCAAGGCGCTCGAACACCTGCTGGCCTCCGGCGCCATCGAAAAATTCCCGCAGATCATCGCCCTGCAAAGCGCGCACTGCGATCCTCTCTACCAGGCCTGGCTTGCCAAATCTCCAAATCCTGCACATGTCTCCCCTGCGCCCACCATGGCCGAAGGCATCGCCATCGGCGTACCCATGAGAGGCAAAGAGCTGCTTGACATGGCCCGCCGACACAATGTTCGCTTTGTCCTCGCTCCCGAAGAGACGATTCTTGCCGCTCGAGCAGCCATCGCCGCACGGGGCGTGTACTGCGAACACACCACGGCGGCCAACTATGCCGCCTACCTCAACTACTGCCGCATTTACGGACCGACCCCGGACACGCTCATCGCCATGTGCGGTGCGGGCATCAAGTCTGATCATTGAAGCTCATTCGGACTGCGGCGGCGTTTGGCCGCCGCAAAGTGCGTCTTCAAAAAACGCCCCGTTCGGCTCTCTCGGCATCTGGCAAGCTCCTCGGGCCTGCCCTCAAACACAAGCTCTCCGCCTTCGCTGCCTCCCTCTGGACCGATGTCGACCACCCAGTCCGAGAGCGCGATCACATCAAGGTTGTGCTCGATCACGATCACGGTGTTGCCCAAATCCGTGAGTTTTCTCAACACGCGCATCAAAGCGGCCACATCGTCAAAATGAAGTCCCGTCGTGGGTTCATCAAGAATGTAGAGCGTGCGGCCCGTATCTCGCCGCGCCAACTCCTGAGCGAGCTTGATGCGCTGCGCCTCGCCGCCGGAAAACGTCATGGCGCTCTGTCCAAGCCCGACATACCCCAGGCCAACCTCGGAGAGCACCGCCAGGCGCCTTTCGATGGCCGGATAAGCGCTGAAAAATTCCAGAGCCTCGTCCACCGTCATGTCCAGTACATCGGCAATCGACTTGCCCTTGTACTTCACTTCAAGAGTTTCACGGTTGTAGCGCTTGCCGTGACACGTCGGACATGTGACGTACACCGGCGGCAAAAAACCCATTTCAAACTTGATCTGCCCCTCGCCTTGACAAGCTTCACAGCAGCCGCCCTCGCTGTTAAACGTAAACCGCCCTGGGCCATAGCCGCGCTCAAGCGCGGCGGGAGTCTGTGCAAACACATCCCGAATGGCGGTCATCAGACCGGTATAGGTCGCAGGGTTTGATCGCGGCGTCTTGCCGATTGGACTTTGGTCGACCTCGATGACTTTGTCGAAATAGTCAAGCCCTTCCATCATCTCGAACTCCAAAGGCGATGTCTTTGCTCTGTGAAGACGCCTTTTGAGAAAGCTCGCCAGCGTATCGTTGACAAGAGTCGACTTGCCTGATCCGGACACGCCGGTCACGACCGAAAGAGCTCCCACCGGGAATCGGCAGGTGATATGTTTGAGATTGTGGCCGCTGGCGCCGCAGACAACGAGCGCAGGATCTTCCTCAGTGAATTCGCCTACAGCCCGTTCAAGTCCTTTGAGCGAATCTGATTTTCCTGCGATATAGCGACCTGTACGCGACTCATGGTTTTGGGCAACCTCCTTGGGCGTTCCTGCACATACGACGGAACCACCCTCGACGCCTGCCCCGGGGCCCATGTCTATCAAAAAGTCGGCCGCTTTGATGACTTCCGGGTCATGCTCAACCACGACCACGGTATTGCCGGCTTTTACCAGACGCTTGAGCATGTCGATCACCTTCTCGGTGTCACGCTGGTGCAGCCCAATTGTCGGCTCATCGAGCACATACGTCACGCCCGTGAGCCCTGCCCCAATCTGGCCGGCAAGCCTGATGCGCTGAATTTCCCCGCCCGAGAGCGTGGCCGCAGAACGCGACAGCGTCAGGTAGGAAAGTCCCACATCCTTCAGAAAGCCCACTCGCTTTAGGACCTCATCAAGAAGGGGACGGGCTACCGGCTCACGCAGAGGATCAAATTTAAGCTGAGGCAGCTTCTGCGCAAGCTCTGCGAGCGTCATCGACTGAATTTCGATCAAGTTGAGTCGATTGTCGGGCGTGCCCACGTAAACATGCTGGACCTCAGAACGATGTCGGGAGCCGCCGCATGCAGGACACGGCATTGTGCGGCGCAGCACGCGCATGCCGACTTTGACAGCTTCGCTGCGTGCCCTTTTCCATTGTCTTTCGAGCTCTGTGATGATGCCCGCAAACGGAGGCTCGACGCCTGCCCTAGTGCCGTACAGGATAACGTCCTTGACTTGCTCGGAGAGCTCCTGGTATGGAACATCAAGCGAGAAGTCCATCGCTTTGGCCAATGCTGAAAGCGCCGCAAAGTTTGTTCGATTTTGCGGCGTGCAGCCGCAAACTGCACCTTGCCGCAGCGTGAGCGCAGCATCGCGTACGACAAGATCCGGATCAAAGCGTTCAATGCGGCCGGCTCCCTCGCACAACGGGCAGGCACCGAGCGCATTGTTGAAAGAAAACATAGCCGGCGTCATTTCGGGCATCGTGCGCTCGCACACAGGACAGGCATAGCGGCTTGAGAACTTGAGCTCCTCGCCGCTGTCAAGATCACAGACAACAGCTCTGCCCTCCGAGAGCTTTAATGCCGTTTCGAAACTCTCGGCCAGACGCGTGCGGTTTTTATCATCGGCCTTGAGGCGGTCCACGACGACCTCAATCGTGTGGTGCATGACGACATCTTCTGCAAGCTTCGGGGCAATATCTTCGACAGGAAAGACCTCGCCGTCAATGCGCAGCCGAAGAAAGCCTTTTTTCTGCAGACCCTGGGCGCATTTGTCGATGCTGACTGCCGCGCCGGAAGCATCGGCGCAAACAATCGGCGAGAGAATCATCAACCTCGTTCCCTGCGGACGAGAAAGGGCCGCATCGACCATGTCGTGGATGCCTGACTTCACCAGCGCCACATCGTGCTCAGGGCAATACGGCGTCCCCGCACGTGAAAACAACAGCCGCAAATAATCATTGATTTCCGTCGTTGTTCCCACCGTCGAGCGAGAGCTTGCAGGACTAGCGTGCTGCTCAATGGCAATGGAGGGCGACAGCCCCTCAATGGCATCCACGTCAGGCTTATCCATCACATCCATAAAGCGGCGGGCATAGCTTGAGACGCTCTCAGCATAGCGGCGCTGTCCTTCGGCATAAAGCGTATCGAACGCAAGCGAACTTTTGCCCGAACCAGACAACCCGGTTACAACCACGAACTTGTTGCGCGGAATGTCTATATCGACATTTTTCAGATTGTGCGTGCGCGCACCGCGAATGCTGATGCAGTTAGGCATAAAAACCTTTTGCGGAAAATGTGCGTTTCCGGCTCTTAAGACAAGGATCAAACGAACTGACTAATATAGCGCAGCCTTGAGCGCCCCCTGAGCGCGGCTTTGAGCAAAAAACAACAACATCAAATTTTCTCATCTGCGGCCTTGTTCCATGAGCACAAAATCTTTGCCCTGCATGACCTCTCGCGAACGCGTCTCTTCGCTTTCGCTCGGGAGCATCTTTGCTCTTCGCATGCTGGGACTCTTTCTCATCCTGCCGGTTTTCTCGGTTTGGGCGCAGAATCTGCCTGACGGCGGAGACCCCTTTCTGTCCGGACTTGCATTAGGCATCTACGGGCTTACGCAAGGCATCTTGCAAATTCCCTTCGGCGCGGCAAGCGATCGATTCGGACGCAAGCCCGTCATTGCCTTCGGACTTCTTGTGTTTGCCGCAGGCAGCGCACTGGCCGCACTTGCCACAAGCATTGAAATGGTGATTGCCGGTCGCGCGCTGCAGGGAGCGGGCGCCGTTTCAGCCGCCGTCACGGCCATGATTGCCGATTCGGTGCGCGACGTGGTGCTCACACGCGCCATGGCCTTTGTCGGCGCCTCGATCGGTCTGACATTTGCGGCCTCCCTTGTATTTTCCCCCATGCTTGCCGCCTGGATCGGCGTGCCCGGCATCTTCTGGCTGACGGCCGTGCTTGCCGTCTGCGCCGTCGGCGTCATCATTTTCATCGTTCCTTCGGTGCCGACACCCTCACCAGCACAACCTCGTCCGAATCAGCTCAAGTCAGCGGCCTCGCCTGCGGCCGAGGTCTCCCTTGGCGCTGTCTTTTTCAACAAGGAGCTTTTGCGGCTTAATCTAGGCATCTTCATCCTTCACATGGCGCAGATGACGCTTTTTGTCGTCGTCCCGCTAAAGCTCTGCGCGCTTGACTTCGCTGTCGAACGCCACTGGATGGCTTACCTGCCGGCCGTGCTGATTGCGTTTGCCGGATTGATGCCCATTTTGCGCTTTGCTGAACGCCGCAGTCTGTTCAAAGAGCTCTTCGTGTGCTCCATCGCGCTTTTGCTGATCGTCTTTGCCGCTTTTGAATTTCTTGATCGGACAGTACTTGGAATTGCCTTTTTGCTGTTAGTATTCTTCTTCGGCTTTAATATTCTCGAAGCTTCTTTACCAAGTTTGGTGTCCAGAACAGCCCCTCTCGGGGCCCGCGGTCTTGCGCTTGGCGTCTACAACACAACTCAGTCCATCGGACTTTTTGTAGGAGGCGCCGCAGGCGGATGGCTTGCCGGACGCTGGGGGTCGGCGGCTGCATATGCCTTCTGCGCGCTCTTGATGCTCGTCTGGATTGCAGCTGCGCGGGGCATGAAGCTGCCGCGCACGCATGAGCCTGGTGAAGAACTTGATTTGAATACAGCTCACTCGTAGTGTTTTTTAAGTAATTTGAGATTTAGTCATGGCTTCTGTCAACAAAGTCATTTTGATCGGCAACCTCGGCCGAGAACCTGAAACCCGCTACACCGCCGACGGCGGCACGGCGATCTGCAACATCGTCATCGCCACCTCGCGCCGCTACAAAAACAGCCAGGGCGAACTGCAGGAAGAAACCGAATGGCACCGCATCGTCTTCTTCGGCCGTCAGGCAGAGGTTGCTCAGCAGTACCTGCACAAAGGCAGCCCTGTTTACATTGAAGGCCGCCTGCGTACCCGTCGCTACACCGACAAGGACGGCATCGAGCGCTACGCCACCGAAATCGTCTGCGAAACGATGCAGCTTTTGCCGAACGCCCGCAGTCAGTCCGGCCAGCAGCATCGCGACGAATCTTTTGAAACGGCCTATCAGCCTGCTCGCCAGTCGGCTCAGCGCCCCGCCGCGCCGCGTCCCCAGACGCAGTCCGAAAGCGTCACGCCCGATACGCTCAACGAAGACGACATTCCGTTCTAACGAACGCCTTCGGCACCCTTTTGCTCAATCACAAATCCCCGCAGGGCCTGAACTGTCCCCAGAAGGCGCCGCTGCGGGGATTTTTTTCCCATCGAACTCCTTACTCGTGCCTTACCGCCTCAATAGGATCCAGACTTGCAGCTCTTCGTGCTGGGAAAAAGCCAAAGATGATGCCTGTGAGAGCAGCAAACACGAAGCTGACGAAGTTGATGACCGGATCAAACTCGTAGGGAACTCCCATGAAGTGGGTAAATCCCCAGGAAGCGCCGATGGCAATGAGCATTCCCAGCAGTCCTCCCATGCATCCAAGCACGACGGCTTCGATCAAAAACTGCAGCAGCACCTCTCGGGCCGTTGCGCCGATGGCCAGACGCACGCCGATTTCACGCGTACGCTCGGTCACCGACACCAGCATGATGTTCATGATGCCGATGCCGCCCACAAGCAGGCTTACTGCAGCCACCGCGCCCAAAAGAGCCGTCATGATCTGCGTTGTTGAAGCCACGCGCTCGGCAACCTCTGCCGTATCGAGAATCACAAAATTGTCATCGTCGCCCTCAGACAGCGACCGCCGTTCCCGCATAAGATCCTTGATGGCGTTCTTCAGATGTTCGCGGTCGCTGTTGGTGTCGATATTGATGAGAATATTGTTGACGCGGTTGTTGCCGACAAGCCGTCGGGCCGCCGTATTAAAGGGCAGCACCACCAGATCATCCTGATCGTTGCCCATGGCCGCAGTACCCTTTTCATCAAGCAGGCCGATAATGCGGCAGGAAAATGCATTGATGCGCAGCATTTCTCCCAAAACAGGAGCTCCGGCGCCGAACAATTCGCGCTGAATCGTCGTGCCGATGACGCACACGGCCGCCCCGGAAATCTCTTCGGCCTCTTCAAAATACCGGCCCTCGGCAAGCGAGCGGTTTTCTGTTGCAAAATAATCAACGCTTGAGCCCACGACGCTTGTCGTCCAGTTCCTGCCGTTGGCAACGACAATGGTGCTGCGGTTGATCTGAGGCGCGGCGCTGATCACGCCCGCAATCTGATCTTCGAGCGCATTGATGTCTTCGATCTTAAAGCTCGGAGCGCCGGCCGCACCGCCTGGTCCAAGCCGCTGACCGCGGCGCAGCATGAGCTGATTGCTGCCGAAGCTTTCAATCTGTTCGCGCACGGCCACCGTGGCGCCGTTGCCTACCGTCACCATGGTGATCACCGAAGCCACGCCGATCACGATGCCAAGCACCGTCAGAAGCGATCGCATGGGGTTGCGCAAAATTTGACGGAAAGCCAGCAAGAAAGCATTGCCCAACATCTCAGCGCCCCTCCTGCGGCGTATCCGAAGCGATCGAACCATCGACGCACCGCACGCAGCGGCGGGCGTACACCGCCATGTCCGGCTCATGCGTGACGAGCACGACGGTAATGTTTTCGGACTTGTTCAAATCGGTCAAAAGCTCCATGATCTCCACGCTGCGGTGACTGTCAAGGCTGCCCGTAGGCTCGTCGGCAAGCAGCAGCAAGGGCTTGGTGACAATGGCTCTGGCAATGGCCACGCGCTGCTGCTGACCGCCCGAGAGTTCCGCAGGCGTGTGCTTTTCCCACGGCAGCAGCCCCACGCGCTCGAGCGCCGCACGAGCCATCTCGTGTCTTTTGGCTGTCGGCACGCCGCGGTACAAAAGCGGCATTTCCACGTTTTCAAGCGCCGTTGTTCTCGGCAGCAGATTAAATCCTTGAAAAACAAAGCCCATGAAGCGGCGCCGCAAAAGCGCCCGCTCGTCACGCGTGAGCGTCTCGACGTGCAGTCCCTTAAAAAGGTACTGCCCGCTGCTGGGGCTGTCAAGCGCCCCGATGATGTTCATCATCGTCGACTTGCCCGAGCCGGAAGGTCCCATAATGGCCACAAACTCGCCCTGATCGATCGAGAGATCAACATTGGTGAGCGCATTGAAGGCCGCCTCGCCCACGCCGTAGCGCTTTCCAATGCCGCGCAATTCAATGAGCCGCTCGGTCATTTTCTGTTACCTCTGTGTACTGGATTGCCTTCTAGTTTTCGATCTGCCGCAGCTGATCGGTGATCACCTTGTCGCCTGCCTTGAGATCTCCCGACACAAGCTCGGTCATGCGGCCGTTGGTAAGCCCCGTTATCACGCGCCGCGGCTGGGCCTTTCCGTCAGCGCCCACCACGTAGACGGTTTGCTCGCGCTGGGTCTGATTGAGCGTCACCTCAGAAGATTTCTTTGCAACGCCCATGCGGTGAGGCGGTCCCATCTTGATGGAAAAGCCTTCGCTTTGCTGCTTGACCGTAGGCTTAAAGCGCAGCGCCGTATTCGGAACAAGGAGCACGTCGCGGCGGCTTGCCGTCTGAATCGTGGCCGTAGCGGTCATGCCGGGCCTGAGCTCAAGATTGGGATTGCTCACCGCAAGATAAGTTGTGTAGGTGATCACATTGTCGGTTGACGTGGTCGAACCGAAAGCCACTTTGGTGATTTCGGCATCAAACCGCTTATTGGGATAGGCTGCCACCGTAAAGGTCGCTTTTTGCCCATCCTTGACCTGCCCCACATCAGCTTCGTCGACGTCGACTTCAAGCTCAAGCTCGCGCAGGTCGGTTGCCACCGTCAAGAGCTCAACGGCCTGCAGACTTGCAGCCACTGCATAGCCAGGCTCGACCGTACGAGCGAGCACCACGCCGTCAACCGGGCTTTTGATCGAAGCCTTGGAGAGATCCGTCAGACGCGTCTCAAGGCTTGCCTCGGCGTCGTCTATGGCTGCCTTGGCCGACATCACGCCTGCACGAGACTTGAGCACGGTCGCGCGCTGCACGTCAAGTTCGGTTCTCGAAGGCAGTCTGCCGCCGGAGGTTTTGTTGAGCTCTTCATAGCGGCGCATCTTTGCCTCTGCTTCGACCTGCGTGGCTTGCGCCTCAGCAAGAGCAGCACGGGCGCTCGCAAGGCTTGCCTGAGCCTGATTGACCTGCGCCGTCAAGTTGGCGTCATCGAGCTCGATGAGCACATCGCCCTTTTTCACCACGCTGTTGACGTCAACGAGAACATTTCGGACAATGCCCGACAGTTCCGAGCCGATCGAGACGGTGCGCACGGGATTGACCGTGCCGTTTGCCGTCACCGTCACCATCAGGTTTCCGCGGGCAATGTCAGCCGTCCGATAGGCAGGAGCGGCATCAGGCGCAAACACGCCGCCGTACCATGCTCCGCCTGCGGCAATTGCGGCTGCGGCCAATGCCGTCAGCAGCCACTTTCTGCGCGAAGTCTTGTTCGATCCGGTCAGATCCTGCTTTGTTAACTTCTTGTTGTCTGCCATTTTTCAAATCCTTTTCGAAGATTGCCTTCGTTCAGAAAACCACGCTCTAGGATGCGCTTTGCGCCTGTGGCTGAGCAGCGCTGCGCGCCTCAAGCTCGCGATCGAGCTGCTTGACTGCCTCAGAAGGCTGCCAGCCGCCGCCCATGGCCCGATACAAAGCTATGAGCTGCGTGGCCAGATCGGCCTTGTTGCTTTGCAGCGTTTCTCGGGCGTTGTAAAGACTGCGTTGGGTATTGAGAATCGTCTGATAGTCGGTGAGCCCCGCCTTGTATTGCTGCATGGCAAGATCGGCCGCCGATTCAGCGGCATCAAGCGCGCGCTGCAAAGCATGCTCGCGGCGCTGTGCGGTCGTAATGCCCGTGAGCGCATTCTCAGTTTCTTCAAGCGCCTCGAGCAGCACCGCCGAGTACGCGGCGCGGGCGCGGTCAAGCTCTGCCAACGCCTGTTCCGAGGCTGTAACCTGCGCACCCCAGTCGAAAATGGGCACGGAAAGCGCGCCGATCAAAGCCGCAACGCCGGTGCCGGAGGCACCCAGAGCACTGATGGTTGCCGCCTGCGTGCCGAGATTGCCTGTGAGCGACAAATTTGGAAACCACTGCGAGCGGGCCTCATAAACGCGGTCGGAAGCAGCCGCAAGCGCGTAAAAAGCCGAACGCATATCAGGGCGCTGCTTCAGTGTTTCAGCCGGCAGCGATACGGCAAGAGCATCGGGAGCCTGCGGCACGACCTCTTCATCGCTGACCTGAAGCGTTTCTGCCGCCTGACCGGTCAGGCGTGCAAGCGCATTGCGGTACTCGACGATGGACGATTCCGTCAGAGGAATTTGCGCCCGAGCTCCTTCGACATTGCTGATGGCCTGATCGAGCTCGGTCCTGTCAGACAAGCCGGCGTCGTAATTCCACCGAGCGATGTCGCGGGCCTGCTTGTAATTTTCAAACGTCATCACGGCAATGCGCTTGCGCACATAAGCCAGCCTTAGATTGACGTAAGTCTGCGCAACCTCAGAGGCAACCATGATGCGCGTGTCTTCGAGCGTCATGGCGCTTGCCATTGCCTCAAGCTTGGCGGCGCGTCTGGCGGCGATGTTCCCGCCGGCAAGAGAAAACGACCAAGCCGCCGAGCCCTCTAGTCCCCAGCTTTCCGTCGTATCCCCCGTGCTGCGGCGCTGTCCGCTGGCGTTCATGCCTGCAGACAGACTCGGAAAGAGATCAGCCGTTGCCTTGTCAGCAAGCGCCGCAGCATTTCTCAGGTTGGCGACAGCCGTGAGCACGTCGGTGTTGGCGCGAGCCGCCGCCTCAAGCAGTCCATTGAGCTCTGGATTGTCCCAAGCCTGCCACCAGTGCGCATTCTGTTCGAGAGAAGCCGCCGCGAGCCTCGGCATGCGCGCCGACCACTCAGCGGGCTCAATGTCGCGCTGCGACTGAAGAAACTCAGCGTTGCTGGCGCACCCAGCAAGAAGCATTGCCGCCAGAGCAGCTGCCGCTGCAGCACGAATGGTCGTCTTTATTCTTGTCTTTTTCATATCTGGTCTCTCTTTTTTCTTTTCAGGCCTTGCAAAGAAAAAAGCTTGCTCGAAAAAACGGGGGACTCCGACTGTAGCCGCTGCAGTTTAGGAAAAACTGAAGCCGCTGAAGTCCGCTGATGCTTATTTGGATTCTATTTATTTCCGTCTGTGAATATTTTCGATGCAGCAACCGTAAACTTTTCCCTTGTCAATGCAAAGTTATGCAAAGAACAATGCCTAAACCGTGCATCTTGCACAAGCTCCATGCAAAAATGAGTCAGCTCTTGCTAGGCTTGATCCGCAAAGAATTTGGCTGCACAGGCAAGCAGCTCGTCGAGCATCGTCGTTTTCCATAATCTCAGACGTCTGTTTGCAGAGAATCGCCGTCATTAAAATTTGCCCCCCGCCAGCTTGACTTGGCGCGCCGCTGCTGTGTCCATCTTCCGGCACTCAGGCTTCAAAACGCTTCAAAACCTGTTTCTTACTTGAGCAAGCTTATGTATACACGTCCGCAAAAAATCCTCATCATCGACGACGACGTTGAGCTCGCCACGCTTCTTACCGACTACCTTACGCTCGAAGGGTTTGAGGCTCGCTCGGCTCAAAATGGTCTTGACGGCCTTACGATGCTCGCCGGCGACGAATTTGACTTGGTCGTGCTTGACGTCATGATGCCCGGCATGTCGGGCACCGAAACGCTCACCAAAATTCGAGAAAAATACAAAATCCCCGTATTGATGCTCACGGCTCGCGGCGACCCGGTCGACCGCATTCTTGGACTCGAGCTCGGAGCCGACGACTATGTGCCGAAGCCATGCACGCCGCGCGAGCTCGTAGCTCGCATGCGCGCCATTTTGCGCCGCACCGCTTCCGGAGAAAACTCCAACGGCCCCGTGCAGGTCGGCAAGCTTGCCGTTGACCTTTCTCAGCGACGCGTCACTTACGACGGTCAGCCGATCGCCTTTACGGGAACCGAGCTTGCGCTCGTTGAAATGCTCGCTCGTCACGCTGGCAAGCCTGTTGCCAAAGCCGACATCTACCCGCGCATTCTCGGCCGCCCGATGGGGCGCTATGACCGCGCCATCGACGTGCACATTTCGTCTATCCGTCACAAGCTGCAGGAGTTTGCTCACGACGACCTCGCCATTGAAAGCGTGCGCGGCGTCGGCTATCAGCTCATTGCCAGGGGCGATTCCCATCAATAGGCCTTCGTCACGGATATCAGGCAATGCAGGACAAATTCAAAGGGGCGGCCGGCGGCATTTTTCTAAAGTTTTTTTTAGGTCTTTGGATCGCGATTCTTCTCGTAGCTGGTCTAGCCTGGACTTTGAGCGCAGACCGCAGGGACGCTCCGCAAAATTACGGCTCCATTGAGCGCGGCCCGGGCGTATGCCGCGCCATTGACGTTGCCCGAAACATGCAGCGCTGGGGCGGAACCGAGGCCATGCTCAATTGGCTGCGCGACAAATCCTCAAACACCAAGCCTGAGGTTTTCGTGCTTGATGCACAAGGACGGGAAATCAGCGGCCGCGCAGCTCCTGCCATGGCTCTCGAGGAACTTAAATCCATGGATCCGCGGATGTTCTCGCGCGGCCACCGACACCGGCACTGCGGCCGCGTCGGCGTTGTTGTTGCACCGGTAGATGGCTTTGGCGAATGCACCTTTTTCACCGTCCGCACCGATCCGCCGCCGCCTCGTCCATGGCTCGGAACCTTGTGGCGGCTGCCGCTTTGGGTCTGGGTCGTGATGCTTGCCTTCGTTACGACGCTCGTTTCCGGGGCTCTTGCTTGGAATCAGGCCCGACCTGTGCGAAAACTGCACTGGGCCATGCAGAAGGCCGCCGAGGGCAATCTGGATGTGCGCATCGCCGGCGAGGTCGGCAACAGACACGATGAGATCGGCGCCCTGGCACGCCAGTTTGACGAAATGGCCGAGCGCATTACCGGACTGCTCAAACGGCAAAAGCGCCTGTTTCACGACGTCAGCCATGAGCTCAGAAGCCCGCTTGCCCGCATCAGCATTGCCATTGCGCTTGCGCAGAAAAATCCCCAAAAGACCGACGAGCTGCTCGAGCGCATTGAGCGCGACGTCCAGTCGCTTGATGCTCTTGTCGATGAGCTGCTGACCTATGCACGGCTCGACGACAATGCTCCAATGAATTTTGAGGTGCTCAACATCGTTGCACTGATTGAAGGCGTGGTTGACGACGCCAACTTTGAAGGCAGCGCCAAAAACGTTGCGGTGCGCCTGAATGCTCCCAAGCAGTGTCTTGTCAACACGCACGTCGATACGCTGCTGCGCGCCGTTGAAAATCTTATTCGCAACGCCATTCGCTATTCACCCCCGCAAAGCACTATCGACGTCGATGTCGCAACGACTCAAAGCCAAGCAGTCATCACGGTCGCCGACCACGGACCTGGCATGCCTGAAGATGAAATCGAGCGCATGTTCGACCCGTTCGTGCGAGGAAAAAATCAGGCCACAGGCAACGGCTTCGGTCTGGGACTTGCCATCGCCAAACGCGCTGTTGAGCGCCACGGCGGCTCTCTGTCGGCGGCCAACCGTCCTGAAGGAGGCCTGATGATGACGATCACCTTGCCGCTCGCACAGAAAAAACCTGCCGGCAGTTAGAAAAAAAGATGCAGGGCTCCCAGCACCCGGCCTTGAGTTGTTCCTCAGCCGGGTGCTTTTAATTTTTCCTTGTTCAGGCAAGCAGCCTCAGCACTTCCTCGTGCAGCGCACCGCCAGCGGTGCACACCGCCGAGAGTTCCGCAAGCGGATTGCCGCCCGTCATGGACGTCACAACGCCGCCGGCGCCTTCAACAACCGGCAGCAGCGCCGCCAGATCCCAGTAGCACAAGTCCGGATCAATCATGATGTCGGCGCCTGCACTTGCCACAGCAAAATATCCGAAGCAGTCGCCCATCGTGCGGTAGAGCTTTGCCCGGTCAATGAGTTTTTGCATGCGCGAATCGCCCTTTTGCTCGGACGTCGTCCAATGGCTTGTCGTCAGCAGCGTTGCCTGCGACAGACTTGCACAAGGCCGCACTTTAAGAACGCGCTCGAAGCTTCTTGAGGCCGTGGCTACCCGCATGGTCGTCTGCTCAAGCGTGCCGATCGTGCGCACGCCGGCCGCTGCATGGCTGATCGAAGAAATAATCGGCCGAAACCCTTGGCCATCATCGCGTTCAAGCGCAATGAGCGTGCCGAAGAGAAAGCTGTTGGTGATGAAGCTGCGGGTGCCGTCGACAGGATCCAAAATCCAGCGATAGCGCACGCCGCCGCAGACTGCCTCGTCTGCCTCTTTGACGCCGAACTCTTCGCCGAAAATGCCGTGCGCGGGAAACCGCTTTTCAATGAGCCTGCGCATGGCGAGCTCGGCCCCCTTGTCGGCTTCGGTCACGGGAGTGCCGTTGTATTTGTCGTCGACATGAATGCCGGTGAGAAATTTTTCCCCAATCACGGCAAAAGCCGCATCGATGAGCTCATGAAAAAATGGAATGAATTCTTCTTTTTCCTGCGCCGTTGCAGGCATTGTGTAGGTCTGCCGCATTCAATATGCTCCGATGATTTTTTCCCTGATAAAACTTCAAAAAACTGACCGCCCACTAAAGGCTTCAGAGGGACAACTGATCATAGCGCGCGATTTTTTCAATTTGATTTTGTCCGCTTCAAGCACGATTTCCTCAAGCGCCCCGGAGCACATTTGCCTTGATTGCATACACCTATGGGAGTCATAGGCATTGCTTGGTCAAACGCACGAAAAAACACGGTGTGCAGCAGGCAATTTTTTCTTGAATATCAATGAACTAGATCAAATTTCTCCAACCAGCGCGACAAGCTTTCGAATCATTCGCATTTTGTTTCATTTGCCGAGAGAAAATGGCGCGCGCAGGCGTGTTAAAGTTCATCGCATCCAAAATCAATTGAGAATGATTTTCATAAACATTTTCGCTTATTGGGAGATTTTCACCATGTCGATTCTTCGCACCGAAGTGCTTCCGTTTTCCGCCAAAGCCTTTAAGGACGGCGACTTCATCAACGTTTCCGAAGCTGATCTGCACGGCAAGTGGTCGGTTGTTTTCTTCTATCCGGCTGACTTCACGTTTGTGTGCCCGACCGAACTTGAAGACCTTGCCGAGACCTATGACGAATTTCAGAAACTCGGCGTTGAAGTCTATGCGGTCTCGACCGACACGCACTTTACGCACATGGCCTGGCACGGTTCGAGCCCTGCCGTCGGCAAAGTCCGCTTCCCGATGGTCGGCGACCCCACCGGCACGATCTGCCGCAACTTCGGCGTCATGATTGAAGCTGACGGTCTGGCAGAACGCGGCACCTTCGTCGTCAACCCGCAGGGACGCGTCGTGGTGGCTGAACTGCACGACGGCAACATCGGCCGCGATGCCCGTGAACTGCTGCGCAAGGTGCAGGCCGCGCAGTATGTTGCAGCCAACCCCTCTGAGGTTTGCCCTGCCAAGTGGCGTCCGGGCGAAAAGACGCTCACCCCGTCGGCTGAACTTGTCGGCAAGCTCTAAATCAAACTTCTAGAGCTTTTTCCGAGGCCTTTGCAGCAACTCTGCGAAGGCCTTTTGTCTTCCGCGAAATTGAAAAAGATCCTTCTTTTGAGTGACGGTTGTCAAAAGGCCTACTGTTCAAAGATTTCTATGTTTGGCTTTCTGTGCGGCTTAGGTGCAGAATGAAGCATTATTCTTGAGACTATATCGGAGGATTGGTATGTCGAATTTTCCCACTGAAAACCTTCGTACTGTAGCGTTGGTCGGGCACGGCGCCAGCGGCAAAACGAGCCTGATTGAAGCCATGCTGATGCGCTCAGGAGCGATTGCTGAAGTCGGCAGCGTTGAACGCGGCACCACTGTTTGCGACAACGATCCCCAGGAAAAAGCCGTCGGCCATTCTCTGCGCATGGCTGTCGCGCATCTGGAAACGGCCATGCCCGACCTGACCCCCGTACGCATTCACGTCCTCGACACGCCGGGCAACCCTGACTACGTCGGCCAGGCACTTTCGGCACTTGATGCCGTCAAGTCGGTCGCAGTCGTCGTCGACGCCACCAAGGGCATCGAACTGATGACGCGCCGCATGATGCAGTGGGCTGAAGAACGCGGTCTGTGCCGCGTGATCGTCATCAACAAGATTGATGCGCCGGACGTAGATCTCGCCGGTCTGCTCAAAGAACTTCAGGAAACTTTCGGCAACGCCGTCCTTCCGATCAACCTGCCTACCAAGGGCGCCACGCGCGTGATCGACTGCTTTGACCGCGATCATGGCGACGCCGACATCATGAGTGTGCACGACGTTCACCGCGCCTTCATTGAGCGCGTTGTGGAAGTCGACGACGAAACGATGGAGCGCTATCTTGAAGAAGGCGACGCGGATCCTGCCACGCTGCATGCACCCATTACGAAGGCTCTGCGTGAAGGGCACATCATTCCGGTTTGCTTTACGAGCGCTAAAAAGCTCATCGGCATTCGCGACTTCATGAAGGTGATCATTCGCCATCTGCCCTCTCCGGCAGAGGCCAACGACGCACAGTTCATCGACAAGGACGGCAATCCGTTCGTCACCACGCCCGACAGCTCCAAACCCATCATCGCCCACGTCTTCAAGGTCGTCAGCGATCCCTTTGTCGGCAAGATCGGCGTCTTCCGCGTCCATCAAGGCCGCATCACCCCGGGCTCGACGCTTTACGTCAACGACAACAAAAAGCCCATCAAGGTTGCTCGCCCGCTGCTGCTGCAGGGCAAAAACGCCTCTGAAACCGATGAGCTGCACCCGGGCGACATCGGCGCGCTCAACAAAATTGACGAGCTCACCTACGGCTGCATCCTGCATTCTGATCCAGCCGACGACGGCATCCGCATGCGTCCTCTTCCCTTCCCCAAGCCCATGTTCGGCTTGGCTATCGCTCCGGCGCGCCGTGGAGATGAAGGCCGCATGAGCGAAGTATTGAACAAGATGCTCGCCGAAGATCCGACGTTGTCGGTCGATCATGACGTTGTTCTCAACGAAACCGTATTGCGCGGCCTGACCGAAATGCATGTCCGCACGGTGCTCGAACGCATGAAGGATCAATTCAAGCTCGAAGTCGTCACCAGCAATCCCTCGGTTCCGTATCGTGAAACCATCGGCGCTTCGGCAGAGGGGCACGCACGTCACAAGAAGCAGACGGGCGGCGCCGGCCAGTTCGGCGAGGTGTATCTGCGCGTTGAACCGCTTCCGCGCGGATCCGGCTTTGAATTCGTCGATCAGGTCAAGGGCGGCGTCATTCCCTACAACCTGATTCCTGCCGTTGAGAAGGGTGTTCGCGAAGTGCTCGCCACGGGCTACGTCGCCGGCTATCCGATCGAGGACATCCGTGTGGTTGTCTATGACGGCAAGTCGCACCCCGTTGATTCCAAGGAAGTTGCCTTCGTTGCCGCCGGCCGCAAGGCCATGCTTGACGCTCTGGCAAAAGCTTCGCCGCAAGTGCTCGAGCCGATCGTCTCGATTCTGATCACGGCGCCCGACAACTTCATGGGCGACATCACGGGCGATCTTGCAAGCCGCAGAGGACAGATCGTAGGCACCGACAATCTGCCCGGCGGTCTGATGGAAATTCGCGCCACGGCGCCGCTTTCCGAACTTGACGGCTATGCCACGCGCCTGCACGCGCTCACTCAGGGCGCCGGCGCCTTCACGATGGATTTGGCGGGCTATCAGCCTGTTCCGGCTCAAAAGCAGGCTGAACTTGCAAGCAAGTTCAGCCGCAAGGCCGAAGAAGACTAATCCAGCATCCGTCCGCACTGCCGGCAGTCGCTGCCGGCAGCTGCCGGATGGACGAAAAGCCGACAGCGCATTTTGCGTCTGTCGGCTTTTCGTCTGCAAGGCTGCTGTCGAGAGCTCGGCTTAATTTGACAACGTAATCGTGACCGGCCCGTCGTTGACTAGCCGCACGGCCATGTGAGCGCCGAATTCTCCCGTTGCCACCTTCAAGCCTCCTGCCGCGCACTCCCGGACAAAGAGCTCATAGAGCGCACGCCCCGTCGCTGGGTCGGCCGCCGGAGTAAAGCTCGGCCGATTGCCGCTGCGCGTGTCGGCCGCAAGCGTAAACTGAGAAACCACGAGAATTTCTCCGCCGACATCGGTCACCGAACGATTCATTTTGCCTGCATCATCTTCAAATATCCGGTAGCGCAGGACTCGAGAGGCAAGTGCGCGTGCCTTGTCCTCATCGTCGCCCTTGACGGCGCAAACCAAAATCATCAGTCCGCGCCCAATGCAGCCGATCGTTTTGGAATCTACCGTCACGTCGGCCATCGACACACGCTGCAACAAAGCAATCATGACAAAGCTGCTCCTTTAGGCGACCGTCACCTTGGCCCAACGGCGCTTTCCCACCTGAACCGTCAACACTTCGCCCTTTTTGATCTGCAGCTTCTTGTCAGAGACCTTCTCGCCGTTGATGCGCACGCCGCCCTGATCGATGTTGCGATTGGCATCCGTCGTGCTTGTCACAAGACCAGCTTCCTTGAGCATGCGGCCAATGCCGATGATGCCGTCGGTGCTCTGCACGGTCACCTCGGCGATGTCCGAGGGCACGGCGCCGGCTCTAAAACGGGCATTAAACTCAGCCTCTGCCGCCTCAGCCGACTGGGCGTCATGGAATCGAGCAATGATTTCCTTGGCAAGCAAAACCTTAGCCTCGCGAGGATTGCGTCCCTGCGCGCACTGCTTTTTAAGTTCGGCAATTTCAGCATTTGACTTGAGACTTACCAAGTCGTACCAGTTCCACATCAGCTCATCGGAGATGCTCATCACCTTGCCGAACATCTGATCGGGCGTATCCGTGATGCCGATGTAGTTGTTCTTCGACTTGCTCATTTTGTTGACGCCGTCAAGACCAACCAAAAGCGGCATCGTCAAAATGCACTGCGCCTCCTGTCCGTACTGACGCTGCAGTTCGCGGCCGACAAGCAGGTTAAAGCGCTGATCCGAGCCGCCCAGCTCAAGATCGGCCTGCAGAGCAACCGAGTCGTAGCCCTGCATCAGCGGATAGATCAATTCATGCATGGCAATCGGAGCCTGCTCGGCATAGCGTTTGGCAAAATCGTCTCGCTCCAGAAGTCGAGCCAGCGTATAGCGGCTGGCCAGCTTGATGAGCCCCTCGGCGCCGAGCTTGTTGCACCACTCGGAGTTGTAGCGGACCTCTGTTTTATCAAGATCAAGCACGAGTCCGGCCTGGGCCAGATATGTCTCGGCATTCACGCGGATCTGCTCGTTGGAAAGCGGCGGGCGCGTCACATTTCGTCCGGAAGGATCACCAATGGCAGCCGTAAAGTCGCCGATCAAAAAAATCACCTTGTGCCCGAGATCCTGCAGCTGGCGCAGCTTGTTGAGCACCACCGTGTGGCCAATGTGAATGTCGGGGGCGGTCGGGTCAAGGCCGAGCTTGCAGCGCAGCTGCGTGCCCTGCGCTTTTGCTCGGGCAAGCTTCTGCTCGAGTTCGCTTTCGATCAGAAGCGTATCGACGCCGCGGCGGATGGTGTCCATCGCCTCGACAATGTCGGGGGTTACTTCATACTTAGGTTCGTTGCGTTCAATGATTTCTTCCGACATCGGTGTGAATATCCGAAAAATGCTGTTTTTTAGTACAAGTTCAGGTGCAGGACTGATCGTCCCGCAGGGTTCGTTATTTTAGCAAGCATGCATTTTTTCTCCTGCATTCAGCCTGCTGGGCAGAAACCGTACCGGCAAAGGCGCAAATCTTCGTTATGCGGTTCGCAAGACATTACAATGTGCACTTGCAAAAGTCTCGCGAAACTTGGATCTGCCTTCGGTTGCCCTCTGGCGGTCGGCATCCCCCGGCAGCAAAATCCCTTCAACGTCAATGTCTTCACAGTATCTGATTGGTAAAGAGCTCTGCCGCATCGGCCGCGCAGTCTTGGATCTTGTGCGCTCTCGGCATCTTTCGAGCGTCGGTGCGGGCGGCTTCACGCGCTCCTCGCTTGTCGCGCTCGGCATCTTCTGCGCGCTGCCCGTAGCCGCCACAGCCGCTCTTTACCTGTCGATCCCGGATGAGACGCTGACGGCCGCCCCCAATCAAGTGCTCACCACCGAGGTGGTGCGCCTGCCTGATCTGCGAGGGCAAATCGCAGCCATTGAAGCCATTCCCGACCCTATTTCGCACGACATCTTTGTGCGCCCGGCTGAAACGCTCTCTTCGCTTTTAGCCCGCCTGTCGATTCGCGATCCTCAAGCCGCCGACTTCATCGCCAGGCACCATGAGGCCGGTCCATTGATTTATCCTCATGCCGGTCAGTTCGTCTCGGCCACTGCAAACGAAGACGGCCTGCTGCAGGATCTCAAGCTCTATCTCGACAGCAACGTCACCGACCAAGGCAGCCTCGTGCATGTCTGGCGCGACGGACAAGGAAAGCTCTCGCTTGAAGTCGCTCCTTATGAGTACGAAGTTGAGCTCACCTTGGTCAACGGCTTTGTGGGCAATTCCGTCGACGAGAGTCTGCATCAGAGTAAAGTTCCTCAGCCCATTGTCAGGCAGATGCATTCGGCCTTCGACTACGACCTTGATCTTGTCAGTCAACTGAAAAAGGGCGATGCGTATCGCCTCATTTACGAAACCAAGTTTGCCGAAGGCAGTTTCGTGCGCTACGGCAGGCTTCTGGCCATGCAGCTCGACCACAACGGCCAAACCACTGAGCTTTTCTGGTTTGGGGGCGACGGCATCGGCGGAAACTATTACGACGCCAAGGGAAATATCGCCAAGCGCATCTTCATGCGCGTGCCGCTTGATGTTAAAAGCGTCAGTTCCGAATTCTCTCCGCTGCGGCGCCATCCGATCACAGGCGTCGTTCGTCCGCACTGGGGCACCGACTTCAGGGCTCCGTGGGGCGCCATCGTGCGCGCGGCTGCCGACGGCGTCGTCACTTTTGCGGGCGTAGGCACGGGATACGGCAAGTACATCCGCATCAACCACGGTCCAGACATTCAGACGCTTTATGCGCATCTCTCGTCAATTGATCCCGACATCAAGAAAGGTTCAGTCGTCAAGCACGGCCAGATCATCGGCCGCGTCGGGCAAACGGGACTTGCCACCGGTCCGCACCTGCACTACGAACTCAAGATGGACGGCGTGCAGATCAACCCGATGACTGTGCGTCTGCCGGATGAAAAAACGCTTTCTCCCTATCGGTATGCGCAGATGGAAGTGCTCATTGCCCCTCTGCGCGCACGTTTATCGCTGCTCAAAAAGGTTCAGACCGTCGGCTTGTCTCGGCTCGCAACAGAAGACAAGCAAAAGCCGGCGCATTGACCTCTGCGAAAAATGCGCCTATCGATCGGAATGCTGCCAAAATCAAAGCCTTGGAGAATCGACCCAGCGCCGATATTCTGAGACCAACCAAAGAGAAAAGAAGACTGACGAAAACTGCGGAGTTCAGACATGCAAAAAACCATCACTCTGGGCCTGATGTCCGGCACGAGTCTCGACGGCGTGGATTCGGTTGCCGTGGACTTTTCCGGCGTCACGCCCCGGCTCATCGGACACCATCACACATCCTTTGATCCTGATTTAAAGCGCAAGCTCTATGCGCTTTGCAAGCCCGGCGACAACGAGATCGACGAAATGGGCCGCACCTCGGTTGAGCTCGGCCGCTTTTACGTCAAAGCCATTGACGAGCTGCTTGACTTCGCCGACATCGGCCGCAAGGATGTTGCGGCCGTCGGCATTCACGGACAGACGATCCGCCACCGTCCGGAACAGGGATGGACGCTGCAGCTCAACAACCCCGCGCTTGTGTCCGAACTCTCCGGACTTGATGTCGTCAGCGACTTCAGAACCCGCGACATCGCCGCCGGCGGCGAAGGTGCTCCTCTCGTTCCGGCATTTCACCGTCAAGTCTTCATGGGCGAAGTCGCCCGCAGCGTCGTCAACATCGGCGGCATTGCCAACATCACCTTCCTTCCGGCACGCCGCAGCTATGGGAAGATCATCGGCTTTGACTGCGGCCCGGGCAACATTCTGCTTGATGCCTGGTGCAGAAAGCACTTGCAGCGAGATTTCGACGCCAACGGCGCCTGGGGCGCCACAGGGCATGTCGTGCCCGAGCTGCTCGACAAGCTTCTTGCCGACCCGTACTTCGATCGCGAACCGCCCAAGAGCACGGGACGCGAACACTTCAACATCGAATGGCTCGAGTCGATGCTCACCAACGAGGAGCCCGTCGACGTGCAGGCCACTCTCATGATGCTCACGGCCCGCACGATTACCGATGCGGTCAAGAAGTTTGCCCGTCAAACTCAGGAAATATACCTGTGCGGCGGCGGCGCCCTGAACGGCGCTCTGGCGCAGATGATCCGTCAGGCCGCTGGAGACGACATGTACGTACGTTCGACTTCCGTCTTGGGTGTCGATCCCATGCACGTTGAGGCCATGGCCTTTGCCTGGCTCGCCTGGGCTTTTCTCAATCGCATCCCCGGCAATTTGCCGGAAGTCACAAACGCGACCGGCTCCCGCATCCTCGGCGCGCTCTACCCGCACTGAGATCTTTTTGAAAGGCTTTGCGCTCAATTTTTTGTTGCGCAAAGTCTTCTTCAGAGCTTCCATCAAAAGCCGCCTGCGGGCGGCTTTTCTTTTTGCCCTTAATCTGCATCAAGACTCAGTGCAAAAAAACCAACGCTGCGCCGCGAAGTTCTTGAAAAAAAAGACTTTTCGTTAAGCCTCCTTTAAAATTCCCGCTTTTCTTGTGCATCCTCGTCCGATGCATTTTCCAACGATAAAAGACGACGCCCGCACCGCCTCGTTCCTGAGATTGCTTCCCGGAACCCGCATGCCTGTCCGCCGCCTTTTGCAACGGCAACTTTCAGCATCATCCAAAGCCCCGTAACTCAGTCATGTCGCGAGCCTCGTCACTTAAAGCAGCCCTGAAGAATCTTCCGCTGCAAAAGTTTCACCCCGTCACGATCGACGCTCTAAAGAACTACAACTCCCGTCATTTCGCCCGCGACGTCAGCGCCGGCCTTACCGTCGGCATGGTTGCTCTGCCCCTTGCCATGGCCTTCGGCATTGCCTCGGGCGTACCGCCCGAAGCCGGCATCTACACGGCAATCATCGCCGGCTTTCTGATTTCGCTTTTGGGCGGCTGCCGCGTGCAGATCGGCGGCCCCGCCGGAGCCTTCATCGTCATCATCTACGGCATCATCGCCAATTACGGTCTGGGCAATCTGCTGCTGGCGACCATCGGCTCGGGCGTGATTCTCTTTCTCATGGGGCTTTTCAAGCTGGGCAGCTTCATTCGCTTTATTCCCGTCTCGATTGTCATCGGCTTTACCAACGGCATTGCCGTGCTCATTGGGCTCAGTCAGGTCAAAGACTTCTTGGGTCTGACGATCGAGAAAATGCCGGCCGACTTCTTTCATCAAATCGAAGCGCTCGCCGCACACATCTCCACCTTCAATCCCTGGGCGTTCGGCTTGGCGCTGGTGAGCTTTCTGGTGGTGAAGTTCTGGCCCAAGGGCTACGCCATGGGAGGAGCCGCATGGAAGCGGTGGCTTGCGCACTTGCCTGGAACCGTCGTTGTGCTTGCAGGCTCGACAATTGCCGTGACGGCCTTTAATCTGCCCGTGGAAACCATCGGCACAAAATTCGGCGGCATTCCCCAGAAACTGCCTGAGCTGATGCTGCCCGATTTTTCCTGGGGCGCTCTCAAAAACCTCATCGGCCCGATGATCACCATCGCACTTCTCGGCGCCATTGAAAGTCTTCTGTGCGCGCGCGTCGCTGATGCCATGACAGATGACCGTCACGACCCCAATCAGGAACTGATGGGACAGGGCATTGCCAACTTCATCGTGCCCTTTTTCGGCGGCATTCCGGCTACCGGAACCATCGCTCGAACCGTCACCAACATCAAAAGCGGAGCAGCCAGCCCCGTGGCAGGTCTTGTGCATGCAGTCACGCTTTTAGTGGTGATTCTTGCCGCCGCGCCTTTGGCATCGAACATTCCGCTTGCCGCACTGGCGGCCATCTTGATGTTCGTCGCCTGGAACATGGGCAACTGGAGAGAGTTTCTGCGGCTGCGCCACATGACGATGAGCTACAAGGCCACTCTTGTCACCACCTTCATTCTTACCGTCGTCTTTGATTTGACGGTTGCCGTGGAAGTCGGTCTCATCGTCTCGAGCATCTTCTTTATTTACCGCATGAACACGCTCACGCGCGTTGTGCCGCAGACGCTCTCTTTTAATATGCCCGAAGGCGTTGAGTGCTGGAAGCTCACAGGCGCACTCTTTTTCGGTTCCGTAAGCAAGCTTGAGTCTGTTACCGACCCCAAGCGCATCACTGCGCACGATGCCGCAAAGGTCGTCATTCTCGACTTTACCGATCTGCTCAACATCGACAACTCTGCCATGGATATTCTGGCCGGCTTCATCCGTGCGCTCAAGCGCCGCAACCATGAGCTCATCGTCGCCGGCGCCAGCGGTCACCCCCTGGCTCAGCTGCAGCGCACGGGCATTGCCGCGGCGCTGGGAAAAAACATGGTTCCCGACATGGTTTTTGCCGAGCACCGCGCCAGGGAGCTCATGACGGAAATCGCCACCCGCGAAACTAGCGGGAAGCCGCTCGTATAAGGCGATTGTCCACGCAACTACCGAGCCCGGCCTGCGCAGCAAAACTGCGAAGCTGGACTCGGTTGTTTTTTCTCAAGCGGCCTCTGCAGAGGTCGACGTCAAACGAATTCCAGCGCTGCCGCACGCAGTCAGCAAAACGCCCTGATCCTTGAAAGCCGCCGGATGCTGCTCGGATGCCTGCTTGCCTGCAAGCATCAAAAGCGGCACGCCTTCAATCTCACTTTTGCCTCACATTGGATCTGCGCGCGCATCAAGCACAATGACGAAGCCCTCTGCAAAAGCACTTGCGCCCAGCCGCTCAAGCAGGCGCGCATTGAAGTCTGACGCACGAACAACTCGTCATCAAACTGTCACCAAAGCTTCACGCTTTCTTCTCCATTCCTGCATTGAACTGACACATGAGCCACTCATAATGCGCACCCATAACCAACCGCACATTCAGGCCATAAACTCATGTTAAAGCTCAGCCATATCTGCAAACGCTACGGAGACCGGGACATTCTCTCCGACATCTCTCTATCCATCCGCAAAGGCGAAATCGTCTCCATCCTCGGCCCTTCGGGCTGCGGCAAAACCACTTTGCTCAACCTGATCCTCGGCCTCACGCTGCCCACCTCGGGCAAGATCATGTTCGATGGCGAAGACCTCACGAACGTCCCCATGCAAAAGCGCGGCTTCAACATCGCGTTTCAGGACTTCGCGCTTTTTCCCAACCTCAATGCTTGGGAAAACATCGTCTACGGTCTGAGAAACAATCCCCAAGCCTCGACGCGCGAAGAAGTCGAAGAATTGATCGACCTGCTTGGTCTCAGAAAGCACCTCCATCAGAGCATCTCGGAACTGTCCGGCGGCCAGAAGCAGCGCGTCGCCATTGCCCGAACGCTTGTGCTCAAGCCCCGCATCCTGCTACTCGATGAGCCGCTCTCGGCTCTCGACGGCCTCATCAAAGAATCGATCAAGGAGCGCATCCGCACCATCGCGCGCCAGTTCGAGCTCACCACGCTCATCGTCACGCACGATCCCGAAGAAGCGCTCACGCTCTCGGATCGCGTCCTCATCATCAACAACGGACAGATTGCGCAATTTGCAGATCCCTTGAGCATCATCCGCGAGCCTGCGGGCGACTTCATCCGCAATTTCATCATTTCGCAGCTCATGGTCAAGCGCACCAACATCCTCAAGCTTTTCAGCGACTGCCTACCTAAATCTCAGGCTTTTGGCGATTCAGCTTCTGATCCCTACGCTGCTGCAGTCTCCTAAGGCGCTTGGCATTTGCCTGCGTTTTGCCTGCTTGCTGTTTGATTTTTCTTTTTTTAGTTTTTCTTAGGCATGTCCTCGCTAACAGATCGTTTCCTGGGCCACGAGCGCTTTGAGCTCAAACTCAGCTTCATTCTGGTCGTGCTCACGCTGGCGGCCATTTTGATATACCCGCTCGGCTGCGTGCTTCTGCAGTCGGTGGTTGATGCCGACGGAGCTCTGACGGGTTCGAACTACTCTGCGGTATTAAACGAACCGCGCTTTTGGAAAGCTCTCGGCAACAGCTTCACAGTGTCCGGAATTTCTGCGCTGATTGCCGCATTTTTGGCTTTTTGGTGCGCTTGGGGTCTGCATTTTTCACGCATCCATCCGACAGTGAAGAAGTTTGTGCAGATCATCGTGCTGCTGCCGCTGTTTCTGCCTTCGATCACCTACGGCTTTGCCGTGATCTACTCGTTCGGCCGCCTGGGGCTGGTGAGCCAGATCTTCGGCGTTCTTCCCTTTTCCATTTATGGCTTCTGGGGCTTGCTGATTTCGGACGTCATCTATACGCTGCCGCCGGCGTTTCTCATTCTCATGAACGCCTTTCACTACGTCGACAGAAACGTCATTACGGTGAGCCGCCTGATGGGAGACAGCCCGCTTAAGACTTTCTACATGAGTTCGCTGCGCCCGATTGCCGGCGCTTTGTGCGCAGCCTTCATCCTGAGCTTTTTCCTGTCGTTTACCGACTTCGGCATCCCGGTGTCGATTGCCGGCCAGTATGAGGTGATCGCCACCGAGCTCTACACCACCATGATGGGTGCAGTGCCCGATTTCGGCCGCGGAGCGGTGATTGCCATGGCCATGCTCGTGCCCAGCGTCGCTTCCGTGTTGCTGCTTAAGTTTGCCGAACGCTTCAATTTCCGCTACAGCCGCATCAACTACCGCGCACCTGACCGCAATCACCTGCGCGACGGTCTGCTGCTTGCCTACTATGGCCTCATCGCCCTGGCGCTGCTGGCCGTCTTTGCGGTGATGTTCGTCGTGCCCTTTGTCGAGCAGTGGCCCTACAAGCCTGTCTTTACGCTTGAAGTGCTCAAGCGCATTCTCTCGGACAGCTCAATTTGGGCAGTCTACGGACATTCTGTCGGCGTTGCCCTGGCAACGGCCGTCCTCGGCACCATGTTCTGCTACGTTGCCGCCCTTGTAAATGCCCGCTCTCAGCTCAAGGGCTGGTGCCGCACGACGATGGACAGCTTCGCCATGCTCACCAACACGATCCCCGGCATGGTGCTGGGCATCGGCTTTCTGTTTGCCATGAGCGGCACGCCGCTTGCCAATACATTCCTCATCATCGTGCTGGTCAACATCGTGCACTTTTTCACTTCGCCCTATCTCATGGCCGCCTCGGCGCTCTCGAAGATGAACGCCGGCTGGGAAACCACCGGCGCGCTGATGGGCGACACATGGGCGCAGACCGTGCGCCGCGTCGTGATCCCCAACTCGGCTCCCACGCTCTGGCAAATGTTTGAATACATGTTTGTGAGCGCCATGGTGACCATCAGCGCCGTGGTCTTCCTGTCGGGCGCCCGCACGATGCTCATCACCACCAAGATCAAGGAACTGCAGTACTTCGAAAAGTTTGAAGAAATCTTCGTTCTTTCGCTTTTGATCTTCTTTACCAATGCGGCCGTCAAGCTCATCTGCGATGCGCTCGCCGCACGCGCCAAGAATCCTTCTCAGGGCAGCCTGATTAAGAAAACGCTTGCCCGCCTCGGACTGGCACGCAACACCTTTTCACCCATCTCCACTGGAGCTTAAGACAATGCAAACGACTACTCTGCTTAAAATGACCCTTGCCGCCTGCGCCTGCGCCGCCCTCGTCGGCTGCGGCGACAGCGGTTCCTCTGCCAAGGCCGACTCTTCCAAAACGGCCGCTGCTCCGGCCAAGGCCGCCGAAGTCATCATCTACACCAATGCCGACGAAGAGGCTCAGACCGCAATGAAGAATGCGCTCGATGCCAACGGCATGAAGGGCGCCTACCTGATGCAGTCCTTCGGGACGTCCGAACTGGGCGGCAAGCTCGCGGCAGAAGGCAAGAACATCGAAGCCGACGTCGTCACCATCAGCACCTACTACATCGACAGCTTCCAGAAAAAGCAAAAGCTCTTTGCCGACCTGCAGGACAAGATGAAGACCATCTCCCCGTCTCCTTCCTACTGGACGCCGATTCTTGGCAACATGGGGGCGCTGTTTGTCAATACCGAAGTTCTGAAGTCCACCAATCTGCCCGCTCCCAAGGCGATCGCAGATCTCGCCAAGCCTGAATATGCCGGACACATCTCCGTGCCCGACATCATGGGCAGCTCCACTTCGTGGCTGATGACCCAAGCCGTTCTCAGCGCCGAAGGCGAACAAGCCGGCGCCAAGACCATTGCCGCCATTGAAAGGAATGCCGGCGCCCATCTTGAAAAGTCCGGTTCTGCTCCCTTGAAGAAGCTGCGCGCCGGTGAAGCCGCCGTAGGCTTCGGTCTGCGCCATCAGGCTGTTGCCGACAAGGCACGCGGGCTGCCGATCGACTACATCGATCCGGTTGAAGGCAACTTCCAGCTGCAGGAAGCCGCCGCAGTCATCGACAAGGGCGACAAGACCAATCCCAACGCTCAGAAAGTTGTTCAGATCATCGTCAAGCACGGCCGCGCTGAACTGCTGAAGAACTACCCGGTTGCTCTCTATGAAGGCGAGACGGTGACGGCTGAAAACAAGCCCGCTCGTCCGAGCCTGTACAAGGAGCCCCTGACGGTTGAGCTGCTGCAAAAGCATCAGAAGCTCGTCAAGGACGCCGGCAAGCAATAAAGACTTTTTGCAAAAGCTTTCTCCTGCCGGCTGCGCGTGAAAAGCGCGCTGCCGGCATAAAAATTAAAAACTTAATCAACACCCGATCATGACCATCACAGATCCAAACACCTACAAGCTGCTCACGCCAGGGCCTCTGACGACCTCGCTTACCGTTCGCAGCGAAATGCTCGTCGACCGCTGCACGTGGGACGACGACTACAAGCAGATGACGCAGTTCGTACGTCGCGAGCTTTTGAAGCTCGCGCACGCCGACGATTCAGCCTACAGCACCGTTCTGATGCAGGGCTCGGGAACTTTCGGCGTCGAATGCGTGCTCAGCTCCGCCGCAGGCAAAGACGACTGCGTGCTCGTGCCTGTCAACGGCGCCTACTCCGAGCGCATGTGCCAAATTCTGGAGCGCCACGGAATTGCCTACGTGCGCGAAGACTTCGGCTGGGATGAGCGCGTGGATGCCGCACGTCTGCAAAACGTGCTTGCCGCTCACCCCGAAGTCACCATTTTGTCGATTGTGCACAATGAAACGACCTCCGGCCTCATCAACGACCTGCAGAGCGTCTCGCGCGTTGCGCACGAACACAACCTGATGTTCATTGTTGATGCGATGAGCTCCTTTGGCGCGGTTGACGTCGACGTCCCTGCACTGGGCATCGATTTTCTGATTTCCTCAGCCAACAAGTGCATTCAGGGCGTGCCCGGCTTTTCCTTCATCATTGCCCGCCGTGCGACGCTTGAAGCAACCGAAGGCAATGCCCGCACCATTTCCCTGGACCTGCAGGCACAGTGGCGCACCATGGAAAAAGACGACGGCAAGTGGCGCTTTACCTCTCCGACGCACGTTGTCGCCGCCTTTGCGCAGGCACTGAAGGAACTTCAAGCCGAAGGCGGCGTGACGGCACGCGGCAAGCGCTACGGTCAATGCAACAAGAAGCTGCGCGAGGGCATGCGCGCTTTGGGTTTTGAGCCTTTCGTCTCAGAAGCCTTCCAGGGTCCCATCATCACGACCTTCCTTTACCCCCAGGGACAGACGCTGGACTTTCATCACATGCACGGCTGGCTCAAAGAACACGGCTATGTAATCTACCCGGGCAAGCTCACCGATCGCGACACCTTCCGCATCGGCAACATCGGTGAAATCTACGACAGCGATGTAGAAAAGATCCTCGCCTTTTTTGCTCAGTACACCAAGGAATTCTTGAAATGAAATTCATTAAAGGCGTAATTTTTGACTGGGCCGGCACGACCGTCGACTTCGGCAGCACGAGCCCTGTTTCAGCGTTTAAAGAAGCATTCCGCCGTGCCGGCCTCGACGTCACCGACGAGGAAGTTCGCGCACCGATGGGACTTTTGAAGCGCGATCACATCAAAACCATGCTTGCCATGCCGCGCATCAACCAGGCTTGGATTGATGCACACGGCAAAGCTCCGGATGCCGACGATGCCGAGCGCATCTACTCAGACTTTGAACCTGCACTGATGGCCGTGCTTGATCGTCACTGCGATCTGCTGCCGGGAGTTGTGGATACGGTTGCCTATCTGCGCGCCAACGACATTCGCATCGGCTCGACGACGGGATTTACCCGGGCCATGATGGCGGTTGTAACCGCCGGAGCCCGTCAGGAAGGCTACGCTCCCGATATGCTGCAGACGGCAGACGATACCGGCGGCTTCGGCCGTCCGTGGCCTTTCATGATTTTCGGCAACATGAAGCAGCTTGGGCTGCTCAATGTGCGCACCGTGATCAAGGTAGGCGACACGGCCTCCGACATGGCCGAGGCCCGCAACGCCGGCGTCATCGCTGTGGGCGTATGCGAAGGCAGTTCAATGATCGGTCTTGACAAGGCCTCTTGGTGCGCCCTTGAAGAGAGCAAGCGCCAGGCGCTTTTGAAGGATGCCCGCAGCAGCTTTTATGCTGCCGGAGCAGATTTCGTCATCAACCGCATGAGCGAGCTGCCCTCTCTCATTGAGGATCTCGAGGCCAGAGGCCACACGCTCTAAACTGCACCAGTCAGCCTTGGACAGAAGCTTTGCTTCTGTCCAAAACGGCGCCCCGGGCACGTCGCCGCAAAGGCAAACTGCACCTTTGCCGTCGAATCCGCCTGCGGCGCCTTTGTCTTTTATGAGACATCAGACCGTGCGGCTGCGCGCAAGCTCAACCACCACAAGAAGACCCTTTTGCTTGCTGGGCTCAGCCCAGTCAAGCTTGATCGAGCCAGCGGCTTTGTCCACGATTGCTCGGCAGATCGCAAGCCCGAGTCCCGTTCCTGGAGCGTCATTTCCCAAAATGCGATAGAAGGGATCAAATACGCGCTCGCGCTCGGCCGGAGCGATTCCAGGGCCCGTATCGGCAACCGAAATGCGCACTTTGTCGTCGTCGCTCTCCACTCGCACCGTCACCGAACCGTTTTGCTGCGTGTAGTTAACGGCATTGTGCACAAGATTCCTGACGACCGCAGAAAGGTCCGCCTCGGAAACGGCAGCCTTCAGCTCCGAGGCATCAGGCGCTTCCAGCCCTTCGACATTGAGCACAATTTGCTTTTGCTCGGCCACCCAATACAAATCTGCAATCACCGTCGAAATCACTTTGAGGCACTCGGCGCCGTCTTCGCTGCGGTGTTCTTCGTTTTGCGCCTGCGCGCGCTTTAAGGCGAGCAGCTGCGAGATGAGATTCGACGTGCGTGCGATGGCATTTTTGATATCTTCAACGCGTGCCTTGACGTCGTCGGCAAGCGGCATCTCCGAGAGTCTGTCGACCTGCAGGCTTAAGGCCGTCATCGGACTTCTGAGCTCATGGGCGGCATCGGCCACAAAACGCGCTTCGCGCCGCCTCATGTCTCCCACGCGCTCAAGCAGCCCGTTGGTTGCCTCAACCAGGCGCTGTATTTCCTGCGGAACGCCGCGGATGTCGATGGGATTGAGGTCTTCGGCTCGTCGCTCATCGAGCTCGCCGGCAAGACTCTTTAAAGGTTTGAGCGCCTTCCAGAGCACGAAAAGAAGCACCAAAAGCATCACTGGAGCAAGAATGAGGATGGGCGCGGCCGATGTGAGTGCGGAAAACAAAATGGCTCGGTTGCGCTCGGTCAGAAGCTGGCCGGCAGCCACATGAGTGCCGCCAGAGAGCGTGCGCAGAAAAATGCGGTACTGTTCGCCGAAAAGCTCCACCGTATGCGGGCCGTCCCAGTAAGAGCGGCTGAAGGTCACCGACATTGCGCGTCCGCGCTTGTGCAGCATGCGAACGAGCACCGTTTCTCCGGCCTGCACCATGGCCTTGGGGCTGTCGTCGTCAAGTTCAAAGCTGTCTTCAAACACCGAATCGTCCATGGTCAGCACTTCAGCGTTGGACGCTTCAACGCTTTCGCCGAGCATCGAGCCTGGTCCGTAAAATCCGCCGCGGGTCAGTTCGACGAGTCTGTCTCGATAGCGCTCCTGCACGATGTCGCGCGAGAGCATGCCGACCACCTCCTTGAGCAGCCGGTCCTGCCGCGACTTGGCCGCGTCATAGCCGACAGCAAAGCTGCCGAGCGCAGTGATCACCATAAAAACGATCAGCACAAGCGAACAGCCGACGACGGCTCGCCGGATGATCGAAGATGAGTGCAAAACGTTGGTAAGAATTCTCATGACTTGGCGCGCTGCACCATCCAGCCCAGTCCGCGCACGTTGCCGATCGCGGAGCTGCCGAGCTTTTTGCGCAGTCCGTGAATAATGAACTCAATGGCATTGCTCTCCGGCAGTTCGCCGTCAACATACACGCGATCTTCGAGCGCCGAGCGGCTCAGTATCGCCCCCGGCCTCTGCAGAAGCGCTTCGAGCACATCGTATTCTCGCCGAGAAAGCGCCACCTCCTTGCTTTGTCCGTCGCGGCGCACTCTCACGGTCTTCATCTCGCAGTCAAGCGTCAGTTCCCCGTTGGTGAGCGTTTTTGAACCAACGCCATTGTGCTCGAGGCCCGCTCCTCTGCGCCTTAAAACAGCCCTCATGCGCGCGAGCACTTCGCTCATGTGAAAAGGCTTGAGCACATAATCGTCGGCTCCTGCGTCAAGTCCCGCCAGCCTGTCCTCAAGGCCGTCGCGCGCAGTAAGAATAATGACGGGCGTCAGATTGCCTTTGGCGCGCATGTCGCGAAGCACGCTCATGCCGTCGCGTCCGGGCAATCCCAAATCCAAAAGCACGAGACCAAAAGAGTCTTCGGCAAGAAAGCCCATCGCCTCCCAGCCGCTTTTGGCCCACTGCGCGTCAATGTGCGCCTCGGAAAGCGCCCCGCATACAGCCTCTCCGATCATCGGATCGTCTTCAACAAGCAAAACCTTTTGCGTCATCGCATCCTGCTGCAACTGCTCAATGTTCAATCGTTATGCAAAGCCTGCAAAGAAGTCGGCGCGTCGCCCGCGCTCGAAAGCATCATTTTGCCTCACAGACCAATGCTCATGCGCGGCTTGTCCCGATGCGGCTTGTCTGGCGGTTCTTCTAAACAAAGAATCCAAGAATGCACAAAGCCAGCCCTGCCTCAAAAGTTTGGGACAAGCACTCCTTTTTATCTTTTCCTGCCGGACAGTCTAAAAAAAACAAAATTAGGTGCGGCATAGCTCAAAGATCAAGTCTAGGATTTTGTCGGCTCTTTTTTCACCCGTCGAATGCCTTAACGTGCTGCATCAAGGCTTGGCGCCGCCCTCTGCAGCCATCAGCTTTTTCCTCCGTCTTGCCCCAAAGCGCATGTGCGGCAAGCGCATCGGCTACACTTGCGCTCGCGAACCCTGATTTGTTTTTTGACCTCTAACAGAAGGAATTCTTTTCACTCATGCGAAAAGTACTTTTCGGCATTGCTGCGGCTGCCGCAGTCTGCCTTGCCGCCCCGGCCTCGGCCGCCGACAACACCGAGCAGCAGATCTCGGCCCGTGTCTATTCCGTCACCAGCATGAAGCCCGACAGCGTGCAGCCCTCGCCCATCAAAGGGTTGTGGGAAGTGGTCGTCAACCGCAGAGTTTTTTATGTGGACGAAAAAGTGACCCACCTGCTCGTAGGCCGCATCTTTGACGCCGTCACCGAAACAGACCTGACGGCCGCACGCATTGAAGAGCTTTCGCGCATCCAGTGGAAGGACCTGCCGCTTGATGACGCCATCAAGATCGTTTACGGCAACGGCGAGCGCAAAGTCGTCGTCTTTACCGATGCGCGCTGCACTTACTGCCAAATGCTTGAAAAGAACTTGCGTGAAGCCGGCAACGTCACCGTCTACAACTTCCTGTACCCCATCCTCAACTCTCGAGAAATTGCCCGCAACATCGTTTGCGCAAAAAATCCTGCCAAGGCTCTGCAGGAGCACATGCTCAATGGAACGGAACCGCCTCCGGCAAAGTGCGACGACTCGGTTTTGGATCGCAACATTGCACTGGGACAGAAGTACGAAATCACCGGCACGCCGCTCATTGTCTTTGCAAACGGAGCGCGTGTTACTGGGGCTTTACCTAGCGATCAACTCAATCGCGGTTTGAATATGAAATAATTAGGTTGTTTATGGGGAATTTCCATAACTATTGCCCGGGATGTGTCAGTGGATGCAATTTCTTGTGCAGGCGATTCCCCTTTTTGCAGGTGTTTTCAACGAGGAGAACAGAACCATGCATTCCCTTGACAAAATCATGCGCCCCAAGAGCGTTGCAGTGATCGGCGCTTCCACCAAAGCCCACACCATCGGCTCGGACATCATGAAGCGTCTGCAGGAATATCACTTCGCAGGCAAGATTTATCCGGTCAACCCCAAGGGCGGCGTCATCGAAGGCCTTCCTGCCGTGAAGACGGTGCTCGAGATTGAAGGTCCCGTCGACATGGCCATCATCGTGGTCAATGCCAAGTTTGTGCTCTCGACGATTGATCAGTGCCACGAAAAGGGCATCACGGGCATCGTTGTGATTTCTGCCGGCTTCAAGGAATCCGGCGCCGAAGGTGCTGCTCTGGAAAAGGCACTGCTCGAGAAAGTGCGCAGCTACGGCATGCGCTGCGTCGGCCCCAACTGCCTGGGCGTCGTCAACACCCATCCTGACATCAGCATGGACGGCTGCTTTGCTGAGTCGCTCCCGGTGCGCGGCGACATCGGCTTCGTTTCGCAGTCCGGCGCTCTGGGCGGCGGCATTCTCAACATTCTGAAGGATCTCAACATCGGCTTTGCCCAGTTCATTTCCATCGGCAATCAGGCCGACGTCAACGCCGAAGATGCCATCGAGTACTGGGAAGATCAAGACGACGTGCATCAGATTCTGCTTTACATGGAATCCATTCAGAATCCTGCCAACTTCAGAAAGCTCGCCACCCGCATCACTCGCCGCAAGCCCATCATCGCACTGAAGGCCGGCCGTTCGGCTGCCGGCGCCTCTGCCGCTAGCTCTCACACCGGATCTCTTGCCGGTTCCGACAAAGCCGCAGAAGCTCTTTTGCGTCAGTCCGGCGTGATCCGCGAATACTCCCTTAAGTCGCTCTTTTCGACAGCCAAAGTCTTTAGAAACTGCCCGATCCCCAAGGGCGACCGCGTCTGCATCATCACCAACTCGGGCGGCCCCGGCATTATGGCCACCGACGCCATTTGCGACTACGGCATGCAGATGGCTCAGCTCTCGGACGAAACCAAGGCCAAGCTCAGAAGCTTCCTGCCGGCAGCCGCCTCGGTCAAGAACCCTGTCGACATGATTGCTTCGGCTCCGCTTGAGCACTATCAGCAGACGCTCACCACCGTGCTTGCCGATCCCGGCGTCGACATGGTGATCTCGATCTATCTGCCCTTCCTCGGCCTGCGCGACATCGATGTTGCCAAGGCCCTGATGGAAATCAAGGCTCAACACCCCGAAAAGCCCATCGTCGGCGTGTTCATGACCAAAAACGAGTTCTTCTCGACGATTTCCGACATGGACGTCAACATCCCCTTCTTCCAGTTTGCCGAAGAAGCCGTCGACGGTCTGGCTCGACTCAACATGCAGCGCAAGTGGCTCGCTCGTCCTGAAGGCAAGACGCCAGTCTTTGACGTAGCCCGTGACAAGGTCGATGCGCTGTTTGCCGCCGCCCGCAGCGAAGGCCGCGCAGAGCTCACCACGCGTGAGAGTCTTGACGTGCTCGATGCCTACGGCGTGCGCGTGTGCAAGGCCGGTTTTGCCCGCACCGAAGATGAGGCCGTAGCCATTGCCGAATCGATCGGCTGGCCCGTCGTGATGAAGATGACTTCCAAGACCACCTCTCACAAGACTGACGTGGGCGGCGTTCGCGTGAACCTCGGCTCGGCCGAAGAGCTGCGCGCCAACTATCAGGACCTCGTCGCTAAGCTCAAGGAAAAGGGGCTTCTCGAAGGTCTCGAAGGCGTCATCATTCAGGAAATGGTCAAGAGCAGCCGCGAACTCGTTTGCGGCGTTGCCTGCGACCCGCAGTACGGCCCGATGGTGATGTTCGGTCTGGGCGGCGTGTTCGTCGAGGTGATGAAGGACGTCTCCTTTAGCCTTGCCCCGCTCACCGATCAGGATGCGCACGATCTGATCCGCTCCGTAAAGGCCTTCAAGCTGCTTGAGGGCGCTCGCGGAACCAAGCCTGCGGACATCGCCAAGGTTGAAGAAATCGTTCTGCGGCTCTCGCAGCTTGTCACCGACTACCCCGAAGTGATCGAGCTCGACATCAATCCGCTCATGATTTCGGACAAGACCGGCGAAGCGATTGCCGTTGACGGCCGCATCAAGATCAAGCTCTAAAGCTTGATTCGCCTTGCCAGGCAAGAAAAACAGCCCTTCGGGGCTGTTTTTCTTTAGGCTCAGCTTTGCTCATCGAAAAAACATCACCTTGCAGCCTTATGCATTTGTGCTTTTCTTTTTGGACAGCTTTCCTTGAGCTGTCACGATGACGACGGCGGCAAGCACAAAGCCGGCGCCGAAAATTTCTGCCTGAGAGATGTGCGTTTCAAGAAAGAACACAGACAGCAAATACGCGCTCAACGGTTCAGAGCAGATCAAAAGTCCGACGATCACAGGCGAAATCAGCCGCACAGCCAACAGATAGCACCAAAATGCCGCAACGGTGCCGATGGTGACCACAAACAAGACCAAAAGCGAGGTCTTCATCGACCAATCATAGGATATCGTCCACGGCGGGCTGAAAAGCGAAGCGATCACCCCGCCAAAGAGCATCGCCCAGCCCATGACGACGACAACCGGAGCTCTCATCAGCAGCGCTCGAGGCTGAATCGTGTATCCCGTCGTCGCAAAAGCCGAAGCCAGCCCCCAAGCAACGCCTCTGGCGTCAAAGCTCAGACTGGAGAAGTCTCCGTGCGTAACGATGAGCGCAACGCCCGTCATAGCCAGCACGAAGCAGACGACTTCCACCTTTGCCGGAACCTTTTTTTGCGCCACAGCCTGCCAGAAGGCCACCCAAAACGGTACGGTCATCAGGATAATTGCCGCCGTGCCTGCATTGACGTACAAAAGCGCCTGCATGAAGCAAAACTGCCCGAGAAAGACAAAAAGGCCGGCGATCACCATGTCGAGCGCATTGCGCCGGGTGAGAAGCACGCCGATGGCCGAAGGACCGGCAGTGATCAGCAGAAAGAGACCTGCAAAAAGCAGCCTCAGCGTGACCAAATCAATGGGCATCATCCCATCGGGTTCTGAAAATATCACCTGCGAGCACACGCCCATGCCGCCCCAGCATACGCCGGCGCATAAGGAAAGCACGACTCCTTTGGAAAATGCAGAACCTGGAATTTGCAGCATGGTTTGTTCACCCCATGACGCACACGCGGACAAATGGAAAATGCGCGACTCGGACTGAGTTCATCTGCGCGCTCAATCACGTCGCAGGCACAAGAGAAGATATCACGCAGAAGGCTGCGCCTGTAAGCCGGATTATGTTTCTGCAGAAAACATTCTGCAGACGACGATCATTCATCTAGGACGGCGCTCGCGCGACGCCTCAAGCTACCTACCCGCAGTCATCCTTCGGGCCGAAGTCTGGCGACTGCCTATTTGGTATTGCTCCCCGTAGAGATTGCCCGTTTCACCCGGACTAAACCGGCTCGTCTCTGTTGCTCTAATCCTCGCCTTGCGGCGGGCAGGCGTTACCTGCTACGGCGCCCTGCGGAGTCCGGACTTTCCTCGTCAGAACAAAGTCTGCCGCGATCGTCCGTCGCACCCGTCTGCGTGAACGGCAGACTTTACGCGCAAAGCCGCCGCGACGCAAGAGAACAAGTCAGCGAGCACTCGACTTCTTAAGCAAAAACAACAGTTGCACGTGATAAATTTGCATGTTTGCGCATAAAAGAGATTTGCGCTTTTTGCTATGGACTTACATCAGAGAAGGATTTTTAAAAATGGGCATCAATGAATCGCTTTTTGAACGTGCACAAAAAACCATTCCGGGCGGCGTCAACTCCCCGGTGCGCGCTTTTAAGAGTGTCGGCGGTGCGCCCCGCTTCATTGAACGCGCCAAAGGCGCCTACATGTGGGATGCAGAAGGCAAGCGGTTCATCGACTACATCGGCAGCTGGGGGCCGATGATTCTCGGCCACAACCATCCGGCCGTCATTGAGGCCGTGCATCAGGCCGTTGACAACGGCTTGTCGTTTGGCGCGGTCACCGAGGGCGAAATCGCCATTGCCGAGGAAGTCGTCAAGATCATGCCCAACATCGATGAAGTGCGTCTGGTGAGTTCCGGCACCGAAGCCGGCATGAGCGCCATTCGTCTTGCACGCGGCTTTACCGGCAGAAACAAGATCATCAAATTTGAAGGCTGCTATCACGGCCACTCCGACAGCCTGCTTGTGAAGGCGGGCTCCGGCATGCTCACCTTCGGCAATCCCTCTTCGGCCGGCGTTCCTGCAGGCACCACTGAGCACACGCTGGTGCTCGAGTACAACAACCCTCAGGCTCTGGTCGATGCTTTCAAACAGTGGGGCGAGGACATTGCCTGCGTCATCGTTGAAGCCGTTGCCGGCAACATGAACATGGTGCCCGCTACGCAGGAATTCATGGACACGATGCGCGCTCTTTGCACCAAGCACGGCGCTCTTCTCATCGTCGACGAAGTGATGACCGGCTTTCGCGTGGCGCTGCACGGCGCACAGTCCCTCTACAACGTCGTGCCCGACATCACGATGCTCGGCAAAGTCATCGGCGGCGGCATGCCTGTGGCCGCCTTCGGCGGCCGCCGCGACGTCATGCAGAAGATCGCACCGCTGGGCCCCGTCTATCAGGCAGGTACTCTTTCGGGCAATCCGGTTGCTGTCGCCTGCGGTCTTGCCACGCTCAAGGAAATCCAAAAACCGGGCTTCTACGAAGCGCTCTCGGCCAAAACCTCGCGCCTGGTGAGCGGTCTTCAGGCCGCGGCGCAGGACGCCGACGTGGACTTCTGCGCCCGCAGTCTCGGGGGCATGATGGGGCTTTTCTTCCTCAAGAGCCTGCCCAACGGCTTCAACGACGTCATGAAGGCCGATCCGGCCGTCTTTGCCCGGTTCTTCAACGGCATGCTCGAGCGCGGCGTCTATCTGGCGCCCTCCATCTTCGAAGCCGGCTTTGTATCTGCCGCGCACAGCGACGAAGATATTGAGCAGACGATTGCAGCTGCACGCGAATCGTTTGCGCTCATCTAACCCGGACACACCATGCGTTTGACTCATTTGCTGACAACTGCGCTTTGCACGGCTGCCGCCTTCAGCGGCGCCGCGCTGGCCGCCCCGGGCGACTTTGCCAAGGCCGCTGCCGGTCAAGGGGCTCCTTTTGCCGCAGGCGCTCCCAAGACCGTCACGGTTGATATTGTTGCCAACCGCACGGCAGGCACGCCGCGCTCGGACTATGAGATCGGCATCAGGCTGCGTCATGAGCCGGGCTGGCATACGTACTGGCGCTTTGCCGGCGACACAGGCTACTCGCCTTCGGTCGTCTGGAACCTGCCCCGACGCTGGAGCGCCGAGCCTTTGGGCTGGCCGATTCCTCAAAAGCACAAGACGGGAACGCTCACCAACTTCATCTATTCGGGCGAAGTGCTCTTGCCCTACAAGCTTGACATCCCCTGGGGCACAGCTTACGGGACCTCGGCCACGGTCAAGGCCAAAGTCGAGTGGCTTGCCTGCAAGGACGTCTGCATTCCGGGCGAGGCTGAAGTGAGTCTGCGCGTGCCCGTTGAAGTTGCAAGCAAGCCTTCAGCTGAGGCGCCGCTTTTTGATGCCGCGCATCAACGCATCCCTGAAAAGGTCATCTCCGAACACATCTCAGCCGTCATCGAAGAAGACCGCATCCGCATCGATCTGCAGCCTTTGGCGGGCAGAGTCGACAAGAGCCTCGAGTTTTTTCCGCTTGAGGCCGGGCTCATCGACTTCAAGCAGCTCGACCGCAAGCACGCGGCAGAAAAAGAAGGCGTCACGTCGCTTTACCTCAAAGCGCACGCCAACTACATGAAAGAAGCCAAAAACGGCACCCTGAAGCCCTTAACGGGCATTCTCGTTGCCGACGGCGGCCCCGGCAAGGGCGGATGGGCTATTGAAACAACGCTCACGCCGGCAGCCGGCACCGTCACGCTGCCGTGGAACACGACTGAGCCCGAGGCAGTCCCTGCGCATACAACAACCGTCACGGACCTGTCGGGAAGCGAGAAGCTCACCCAGGCAACGGCGCTTGGCTTTGCCTTTTTGGGCGGCCTGATTCTCAATCTGATGCCCTGCGTTTTTCCCGTCCTGAGTCTAAAGATTCTGCATCTTGTCGACGGATCTCGCCGCAAGGGATCGCTTGCGATGCACGGCCTTACCTTTACGGCAGGCGTCATGCTGAGCATGATCGCCCTGGCGGGACTTCTTATTGCGCTTCGCAGCGCTGGATGGGCCATTGGATGGGGCTTTCAGCTGCAAACCCCCTGGGTAGTGGCCGTGCTGGCGCTGCTTTTCTTTACGCTAGCGCTGAACCTTTTCGGACTCTTTGAATTCACGGCCGCCTCGCACCTCGCCGACAGCCGTGCCGTCAAAAAACTTCCTGCCACTGGTCCTGCCGGGAGCTTTTTCTCCGGCGTTTTGGCTGTAATCGTTGCCAGCCCCTGCACTGCTCCCTTCATGGGCGCGGCACTGGGCTACGCCGTGCTTCAGTCCAACCTGCAAAGCACGCTCATTTTCGCCGCCCTGGGTCTGGGCATGGCTCTGCCTTGGCTGATCCTGACGCTCGTGCCGGTTTGGGTAAAGCTGCTGCCCAAACCCGGTCCCTGGATGGTGACCTTCAAGCGTCTCATGGCCATTCCCATGGCCGCAGCTGCTTTGTGGCTGCTTTGGGTGCTTTCGCGTCAGGTCACAATTTACGGCTTGCTCACCGTTTTGCTTGCAACAGGATCGGCCGCTACCCTTTTGTGGTCCATCGGAAGAGAACAGTACGGCCGCGGCCGCTCGCAGGTGCTCAAGCTCATCAGCGGCATCGTGACCCTTGCCTGCGTCGGACTTGTTGCCATCGGCACGTTCGACCGGCCAAGTGCGGCCGCCGGCAACGGAAATTGGCAGCCATGGAGCGAGGAAGCCGTCGCTGCGGCAGCCGCCGAAGGCAAGCCTGTCGTGGTCGACTTCACCGCAGCCTGGTGCGTCACCTGCCAGTTCAACAAGGCAGCGGCACTGCGCACCGAAGCCGCCGAAGCCGAGCTTTCTCGTCTGGGCTACGTACGGCTTGAGGCGGACTGGACCAACAGAGATGCTCGCATCACCGAAGTGCTCAATCGCTTCGGACGCACCGGCGTGCCGCTCTACCTGCTCTACTCGGCTCAAGGCGACACCACGGTGCTGCCTGAGCTCTTGTCTGAATCAAGCTTCATCGAGGCGCTGCGCAAAAACGCTCAGCGTGCGGAGTAGTTCTGCGCGCCCGGCACACATGCTAAAGGAAGGAACCTGCAGAGGTTCCTTCCTTTTTGTCATGCATTGCACGGCCAACCCGATGGTTTGCCGCAGATCAGCGCCGGCAAAGACCGCAGCACTTTCATCTGATCAAATGTCTGTCGCGGATTTTGGTTCTTGAGGCTTATGCACTCGGGATGGGAACCCAGTTTCGGCAGCAGTCAAGCCGGCTCAATGCTTTACGCCTGCGGCAATCACTCCGATCAAAGAGAACCTTTTGCCAATCGCCTAGCGTGCCGCCTGCTGCGAGCGCTCTGCTGCCTCCATCTTCTTGGTAGTGACGGCTGCCGTCACGCCCGAGGCAAGAATCAGGCTCATGCCGATCAGTGAAGCCGCCTCGACGGCATCGTCAAAAAGCAAAATGCCCATCACGGCCGAAAAGGGAATGGCTGAAAAGCCCAGACACGAAGACAAAAGCATGTTTCCGTAGGCATATGAGCGCGTCGTGCAGATCTGTCCGAGCGTTGCAAAAAGCCCCATAGCCAGAATGCCGCCCAAAGCCTTCGAGTCAAGCGCATGAAAGCCGCCCGTGAACATAGTGCCGACTGCAGCAAAGACGATGCCCAAAACAGAAAAATAAAAAACAATGCGCCAGCTGGGCTCCTTGAGCTGCCCCATCTGCTTCATCTGCCAGTAGGTTGCCAAATCGATGAGTGAAACCCCGAGGCAGACCAATGCCGGAATGAATTCATCGTTGTTGAAATTGGGCTTGAGCATGCAGATGATGCCGACAAAGCCCACAAGAATGCTCGCCGTCATCAGCCAGGGAGCTCGGGTGGACTTCAGCCGCGCAAGAATGATGAAATTGAGCGCCATGAAAAGCGGCGTCGTGTAAATGAGCGTCATGCAGGTGCCGAACTGCATGCGTCCCAGAGCGTAAAACCAAGGCACGATCGAGAGCACCCCTAAAAACGAGCGCACCACATGCATGCCGAAGTGCTTTGTCTTGAGCGTCTGCCCGCGCGTAAAAACAAAAAAAGCAATAAAAAGAGCGCCAAAAACCGAGCGATAAAACACAAGCTCAAACGATCCCAGATCGGCCGCACATACCTTCACAAAAGCCGCCATGATGGAAAAGCAGGCCGCAGCGGCAATCGCCCAAAATGACTGCATCATGAAAGTGCGCCTCTTTGTTTGTCAGCATTTTTGACGCCCCTCTCGGCACGCAGCGCTGCGGCCTCTTTCGAGAGCATCGCTTGCGCTCGTCCTGAGGCACACCACTCAAGAACGGCATCGGTGAAGGCATTTTCACGGCCATTGAATTTGGCGCTGTTGAGCATGACGACCACGCTCCAGCGTCTGCCCTCGTCGTCAAGCACGTAGCCTGCTGCCGAACGCACATTTGACAGCAACCCTGTCTTGATATGGCCCACGCCCTTTTTCAGCGGCCGCTTGCGCATCGTTCCATCTTCGCCCGTGACCGGAAGACTCGACATGAACTCCGGCATGACGGCGCTGCGCCAGCCGTAATTCAAAAGTCGGCCGAGCGACTCGGCGCTTGCCCGCGTCTTTCTCGAAAGTCCTGAACCATTGTCAACCGATATCGTTGCGGCCTGCACGCCTGCGCGCTGCTCAAGCCACGTCTGAAGCACTTTACGGCTGCGGTTGAGCGCCGCAGGCTTTTGCAGGCCGTCTGCGTCAGCAAAGGAAAGTGCGAGAAAGATTTGCCTTGCCATGGGATTGTTGGAAAATTTATTGGTCCAGTTCACCATCAGCGGCAACGGTTCAGAGGTTTCGCTCAGCAATGTCTGGGCCTTCTGCGGCACATTTCCAGAAACCGCACGACCGTTCCAAGCAATTGAGGCCTCGCTGAGAACATGCTTGAAGACGCGCGTGAAATACTCGTTTCGTTCCCAAAAAGAAACGTGCAGCGCTCGTTCGCCGCAAGCTTCGGGATAGCGGCCCAAAAAGCGAAGCCGCGCGGGATTTGAAAAATCAACCCTGATCTGTTCGCGCCAGGCGCCGCAAGGACCGGACTTCATGGCGATGCGGGCGGGAAAGGATACGCCCTGCATCTGCGGAATGGCCGCAACTCTCGCCCATTTTCCATTGGACTCCGGCGTAAAGGTCAGCGATACGGCCGAAAGGTTGATCATCGCCGCATCGGGACCGACGTTGTAGGTGCGCCAGGCCGCTCCGTCAAATGCTCCGGGTTCTTCTGCCGGCACATCGAACATGCTGCGGTCAATGACAATATTGCCGTCAATCTTTCTCACGCCCAAACTCTTTAGCCGCTGCACCGTCACCCAAAGACGCTCAATCATGTAGTGAGGATCACCGCCGCCGCGCACCCCCAGGCCCTTGAGCGTACCTGTTTTGTGCTCAAAGCTTCTGGCCGTGAAGTCCGTTTTCCAGACAAAGCCGGGCCCGAGCAGATCCAAAGCCGCCAGCGTCGTCACCGTCTTGATGATGCTGGCGGGCTGCATGGATTTTTTCTCGTTGAAGGCAAGCACAGGCCGATCGCTGCCGGCAGGCGACACCCATACCGCAGCCGCAGACTCGGGCAAACCCGCACGCATCAAAGCCGCTCTCAGTTCTTCTGGAAGCTCTCCGGTCAGAGCAAAGGCACAGCTTGCAGCAACAGAAAAAATTACTGCAATGCATTGTTTTATAAGGAGTTTTCTCTTTTGCACGATGGCGACGTAAAAAGAGTTTGTAAAAATTTTTGATTAGTTTAGCGATCAGGGCTTGAAATTTGAAAGGGCAACCCCATATTACGTTTTGTCGGCACCGTCACGAGCGTTGTCTTGTTCGGTGCAGTGATTTTTTCTCATGATGCCGGCGCGAAGTGCATGCTGACGGCCGGCAGCAAAACATTATTTAGAAACTGTTTGGAGTTTGAAAAATGCAGATTCGTCCGTTGCATGACCGCGTGATTGTCAAGCGTCTCGAAGCCGAGCGCACCACCGCCAGCGGCATCGTTCTTCCTGATACGGCCGGCGAAAAGCCCGATCAGGGCGAAGTGATTGCCGTCGGTCCGGGCAAGCGCGACGATGCCGGCAAGCTCATCCCGATGGATGTCAAGGTCGGCGACCGCGTTCTCTTCGGCAAGTATTCCGGCCAGACCGTCAAGGTCGACGGGGAGGAATTCCTCGTGATGCGCGAAGAAGACATCATGGGCGTGGTTGCCTAATAGGTTTGAACCGCCTGATACGTCAACAACGAATTTATCGATCTAATTTTTCGGAGATTTAAACAAAATGGCTGCAAAGCAAGTTCTCTTTGGCGATGACGCCCGCGTGCGCATGGTTCGCGGCATCAACACTCTGGCCAATGCCGTTAAGGTGACTCTGGGTCCGAAGGGCCGCAACGTTGTGCTCGAACGCACCTTCGGCGGCCCGCTCGTGACCAAGGACGGCGTCACGGTTGCCAAGGAAATCGATCTTAAGGACAAGTTTGAAAACATGGGCGCTCAGATGGTCCGCGAAGTTGCTTCCAAGACCAACGACAACGCCGGCGACGGCACCACGACCGCCACGGTTCTCGCCCAGGCCATCGTCGACGAAGGCATGAAGTATGTCGCCGCCGGCATGAACCCGATGGATCTCAAGCGCGGCATCGACAAGGCTGTCGCCGCTGCCATCGAAGAACTCAAGAAGATCTCCAAGCCCACGACGACCACCAAGGAAGTCGCTCAGGTCGGCGCCATTTCGGCCAACTCTGATCAGGAAATCGGCGACATCATCGCTCAGGCCATGGACAAGGTCGGCAAGGAAGGCGTGATCACGATCGAAGACGGCAAGAGCCTCAACAACGAACTCGAAGTCGTCGAAGGCATGCAGTTTGACCGCGGCTACCTCTCGCCCTACTTCATCAACACCCCGGAACGCCAGGCCGCTGTGCTTGAAAATCCGCTGATCCTGCTGCACGAAAAGAAGATCAGCAACATCCGTGAAATGCTGCCGGTTCTCGAACAGGTTGCCAAGACCTCTCGCCCGCTGCTGATCGTTGCTGAAGATGTCGACGGCGAAGCTCTGGCCACGCTCGTGGTGAACTCCATCCGCGGCATCCTCAAGGTTGTCGCCGTCAAGGCCCCGGGCTTTGGCGATCGCCGCAAGGCCATGCTCGAAGACATCGCCATCCTCACGGGCGGCACGCTGATTTCGGCTGACCTGGGCCTCACCCTTGAGAAGTGCACGCTCGAGCAGCTCGGCTCGGCCAAGCGCGTTGAAGTCACCAAGGAAAACACCACGATCATCGACGGCGCAGGCGACGCTCAGGCTATCGAAGGCCGCGTCATCAACATCCGTCAGCAGATCGATGCTTCCACGAGCGACTACGACCGTGAAAAGCTTCAGGAACGTGTGGCCAAGCTTGCAGGCGGCGTTGCCCTGGTGAAGGTTGGCGCTGCAACCGAAGTCGAAATGAAGGAAAAGAAGGCCCGCGTTGAAGACGCTCTGCATGCCACCCGCGCTGCTGTGGAAGAAGGCGTTGTGGCCGGCGGCGGCGTGGCTCTCATCCGCGCAAAGCAGGCCATCAAGGACATCAAGGGCGACAACGACGAACAGAACGCCGGCATCAAGATCGTGCTGCGCGCCATGGAAGAGCCGATGCGTCAGATCGTTGCCAACTGCGGCGACGAGCCGAGCGTCGTGGTCAACCAGGTTGCCAACGGTGAAGGCAACTACGGCTTCAATGCTCAGACGGGCGAGTATGGCGACATGGTGGCCATGGGCGTGCTCGATCCGACCAAGGTGACCCGTACGGCTCTGCAGAACGCCGCCAGCGTTGCTGGTCTGATCCTCACGACCGACTGCATGGTTGCCGACATCCCCGAAGACAAGCCCGCCATGCCCCCGGTCGGCATGGACGGCGGCATGGGCGGCATGATGTAATCGGCCTCTGATGCTTCAAACTGCGGGCGCTCAATCCGCCCGCACAAAACACTGCGGCTCAGTCAACCCACACGGGGACTGAGCCGTTTTCTTAGCGCTGTCGACGCATCAGTCCGCCAAGGAAGACTCTCGCGGCTCCATCACGTAGAGCCTGTCGTTTTCACGCACCTTGCAGGAAAGTCCGATCGTAATGTCGTCGCCCTTGGCGCAGGCATCCACTTTCTGGTCATCCTTCATGATGCTCTCGGCAACAAACTCAACAGCCCCTGTCGTCGGGCCAGTGACGAGCAGCCGAGCGCCCTTTTTAAAGCCTTCGGCCTGAATCAGAAACTGCGCAGCCTGTGCACGGCCAAAGTACTTCAAGCACTTTCCGACAAAGCGCTTTTTGAGTTTTGCCTGCGAACCGTAGCCGCCGGATAGTTCCACAGTGGACGCCCCAAGATAGTAGCCGTCCCAAAATCCTCGGTTGAACACCTCGGCAAGCCGCCTGTCCCAGTCGGCAACGCGCTCAGCGCTGAAGCTTGCGTCGGCAATCGAGCAAAGCGCTTCGTTGTAGCAAGAAACCACCGCATGCACATATTCCGGCCCCCGGGCACGGCCTTCGATCTTGAAAACCGATACGCCCGCAGCGACCATCTTGTCGAGAAAGCCGATCGTCTTTAGATCCTTGGGACTAAGCAGATAGCCGTTGTCGAGCTCTAGTTCGATGTCGCGTTCGGCATCCTTGATGACGTACGATCTGCGGCACGTCTGCAGGCAGGCGCCCCGATTAGCGCTCTTGCCTCTGGTGTGCAGGCTCATGTAGCACTTGCCGCTCACCGCCATGCACAGAGCCCCATGGCAGAACATCTCCAGCCTGATGGGAGCTCCTGATGGACCGCAAATGTTTTCGGCTTTGACGGCTTGGGCAATATGCGCAACCTGCTCAAGGGTGAGCTCGCGGGCAAGCACGGCCACATCAGCCCATTGGGCATAAAAGCGAAGCGCCTCTACATTGGCAATGTTGAGCTGCGTTGACAGATGCACTTCAATGCCGGCACGGCGACAGGCTTCAATCACGGCAACATCTGATGCGATGACGGCATCAATGCCCGCCTGCGCAGCACTTTGAACAATGTCATGCATGCTGCGCATGTCCTCATCAAAAATCACCGTATTGACCGTCAGATAGGACTTCACGCCGGCCGCGCGGCAAATGTCAGCGATCTGTGCAAGATCATTCACCGAAAAAGCGCTTGAAGCCAAAGCGCGCATATTGAGTTCTCCGACGCCGAAATAGACGGCGTCGGCCTTGGCATCTATGGCGGCGGCAAGCGCCTCGCGCGAGCCCGCAGGCGCCATCAGTTCGAAATCGCTTCGCTGCATGATGTTTTGCTAGAGATTGTTCGAGGCATCTTCAGAGACAGTCTTGCGCATGCCGAGCTTGGTCGAGAAGAAATTCACGACGCGGGCAATTACAGCAGGCTGATACCAAGGCAAATCTCCATGCCCGGCTCCGCGCACAAGAACATACTCAACGTCGCTTTTTGCCGCTTTCAGCGCTTCATACATGTGCGCACTTTGCAAAGGACTGACAACCTTGTCGGCAGAACCGTGCAGCAGCAGAAACGGCGGTTCGCTTCCATCAACATGGCCGATGGGACTTGCGCCTATTGCCTTGGCATCATCCGACAGAATGCTTGCGCCGGCAAACTCCTTAAATGCCGGTCCGTGCACAAGAAGCGCTTCCGTCACTGCTGGAGAAGAATGAATTTTGTCCTGTCCGAGTCCCTCTCCGATGCTTCTTAAGTCTGAGATGCCGTAGAAAGACACCACGGCCTGAACATCAGAATTTTCCTGCAGAAAGTCTCCCCTGTCCCATTCTTTTTCACCATTGGTTGCCCCCATCATCTGCACGAGATATCCGCCTGCGGAATCTCCAAGCACGCCGATGCGCTCAGGATCAATGCCATAGTCAGCAGCATGTGCACGCAAAAAGCGCACAGCCGCCTTGGCATCATTTAAAAGTGCCGGGAACTTGTCGGGAACCGTGCGGTATTCGCACGCTGCTACAACAAAGCCGGCACGCGCGAGGGCATAGCGCATTTCTAGAAATTTTTCGTGATCCGAAGACGTAAATCCGCCGCCTGGGAAATAGATCACCGCAGGTTTTTTAGATCGCGTGCGCGGCACCATCACTGACATTTTGAGCTGCCTCACGGCGCGCAGCGACTTGATCTGGTTGTAGACAATTCCCGAGACGGCATCAATGCGTCCTTGCGCCACAGGAACGTCGGCAAGATCCGCACCGTCAACGTACCCCATAAGTCCGGCGGCATCGGGCGAAGCCGAGGCCGCCGCAGCGGTCAGAGCACATGCTCCGGCAGCAACCTTTATCTTGAAATCTATAGGCATTGCTTATCCAAAAAACTATCCATTACTCAAACGCTGATAATTATCGCCGTTAAGCCGACAACCGTGAATGCCGCCTCGTCGGAAAAGCACAGCCGGCTCGACTAAAATGCACGCGTGTGCCGTTTTTCGCTTCTTTGTGCAGGCAGCTGACGGCCATCCTTTTTCTTGCTTCTTTTGTTTGTACTCAGACCTTTATGTTTACTTCCAAGCTCAATGACCGCATTCAGGCCGTCGATTCCATGCTTTGCGTCGGACTTGATCCAGACTTCGGCCGAATTCCTGACCATCTTAAAAACGAAGAGGATCCCGTCTGGTCTTTCTGCAAGGCCATCATTGATGCCACGGCTCCCTATGTCTGCGCATTCAAGCCGCAGATTGCTTATTTTGCCGCCATGGGTGCAGAGAAGTCTCTTGAGCGCATCATGACCTATCTGCGCGAACATTATTCAGACATTCCGGTCATTCTCGACGCCAAGCGCGGCGACATCGGCTCGACAGCTCGCCAGTACGCAAAAGAAGCCTTCGTGCGCTATCGCGCAGATGCCGTCACGGTTTCCCCCTACATGGGCTACGACACCATCGTGCCCTACCTTGAATACGCCGACAAAGGCGTCATCATCCTGTGCCGCACATCCAATCCGGGCGGCGCAGACATTGAGGAACTCGTCTGCGAAGGCGAAATGATCTATGAGCGCATCGCCAGACTCGCTGCCGGTCCCTGGAACACCACCGGACAGCTTGGTCTTGTTGTGGGTGCCACTCAGCCTGCAGAAATTGCCCGCGTTCGCAAGATTGCGCCGACAGTTCCTCTGCTTGTGCCGGGCATCGGCGCTCAAGGCGGCGACGTCAACGCAGCCGTGGCAGCTGGTCTTGATGCCGCAGGCCGCGGCATGATCATCAACTCAAGCCGTGCGATCATCTTTGCCGGCAAAGATGAAAACTTTGCCCAAGCCGCTGCAAACGCTGCTCGCGCAACGCGCGATGCCATCCGCGCAGCCAAGATCAAAGCGCTTTCCTAAAGTATTTTTGGGTTTCGCTTAAAGAAATATCGCAAAATTCGCCACAGGCAAGCGTGAGAATTAAAGCAGACAGGAGGTGACGTTGTGTTGCCCGTCAACCTCCTATGCATGTCCGTCTTTGCAGGAAAAGCCTTGTCGAGCAGCCGCGCTTGCCTCTCACAGAGAAAAGTTTTTTCTCTGTGCGGAAGCTTCGATCAGTCCATCGAGCGCACGCAGGATGCTTTGCATGCGCACCTCAGAACGGCCGCCTGCGAAATGCTCCGTCGCGGTTTTAACCGTCGGCTGCGCAGTGCCCTCAGCTCGAAAAGCAAAACCAAAGCAAACGGTGCCGACCGGCTTGCCAGGAACAGCACCGCCGGGTCCTGCGATGCCGGTAACAGACGCGGCGCAATTTGCCTTTGGGCAGGCACAAAGAGCGCCCAGCGCCATCTCTCGTGCCGTCTCCTCGCTGACAGCTCCATGAGCTTTAAGCGTTTCGCTCCGCACGCCAAGAAGCTGCTGCTTGGCCTCATTGGTATAAGTGACAAAGCCGCGGTCAAACCACGCACTTGAACCCGCAATCTGCGTCACTGCATATGAAACGCCGCCTGCCGTGCAGCTTTCAGCCGTGACGTACACAAGTCCCTTTTGCAATGCCTCGCGGCCAAGTTCAGCCGCTGCGGCCTCTATGCGTGCTTGAAGTTCGTGAAGATCTATCGTCATAGCAATTCAGCGCGCCAACCCCTGCATTCATGCTGAGAAGCAAGCGCCCCGCCTCCTTCGTGTACTCTCCGTGTCAAAAAACTCCCGAAAAGAGCGACATGCCGGGCAAAAGGCGCGAGACGATCATGTCGATGACAATCACAACCGCTGTTGCCCAAACCGCAGCAAAAAAATCATCGAGCATGATGCCCCAGCCGTTTTTCATCCTCTCATCTATGATGCTCGCCGGAGGGAGCTTCACAATATCAAAGACGCGAAAGGCCGCAAAAGAAGCCAGCCAACCTGCTGGATTTTGCGGCAGCATCAGACACACCAACCAGACAGCTGCAACTTCATCAATCACGATGCAGCCCGCATCCTCCACTCCCAAATCGTCGCTTGTCTTTTGTGAAGCCCAGGCTCCGATAATGAAGGCCATCGCGATGAGAGCCAGCAGCAGCTGCCAATCGAAAAACTGCACCATCACAATCCAGACGAACACGCCTGCAGCCGTACCCCAAGTTCCTGGAGCCGGACGCAGCAGTCCGGCCCCGAAAAACAGCGCAATGGCATGCGCCGGGTGCGAAAAGACAAATTTAAGCGTCGGTCTGACGCGGTTGGCCGGATTGCCGGCTGCGTATTTTTCACGCAATCGCATGATCACCTGAACCTAAAGGATGGGACTGTTGTTCCGTGCGGCCTCGGGAATCGGACCGCAAAAAGATCTCAAGCAAAATGATCAAAACCCGTTGAGGGAAGCAAAAGCAGTTCTCCTCTTTCATCGTGCAGTCTGAGCTGTTCGGCTCCCGGCTCGGGTGCCTTTTCAACAATGCGTCCAATACGAGTCACCGGCGTCAGAGCTGAAATAGATGCCTGCTCGATCAAGCCCCGCTTTTCAGGCGGTGCGGTAAAGACCAGCTCATAGTCATCGCCTCCGCTCATGGCCGCCTCAAGCTGCATAGCGCGCGAGAGCGCCTTGACGGCTGGATGCACGGGCACAAGCTCCCACTGAACGTCTGCCGCCACTTGGCTGCGTTCAAGAATATGCCCAAGATCCTGAGCAAGACCGTCGGAAATATCCGCACAGGCGCTGGCTGAACTCAAAAGCGCCGTGCCCAGCGCATTTCTTGCCTCAGGCCGATCCATGCGGTGCGCTGCCGACGGAAAGAGCTCATGAGGAAGCGTCCACTTGCCCCACCGATGCATCAATGCGGCGTACGAGCCGCCTATCGATCCTGAAACCCAAATATCGTCGCCCGGTCGCGCGCCTGCCCGAGTCAATCCCATCTCCGCAGGCAAGTCTCCCATGGCGGTAATTGAAATGGTTACCGGAGCATGCGCCTCTCCCACCGTTGCCGTGCGCGTCGTATCTCCCCCCAGAAGCGGACAGCCTGAGGCAAGAGACAGCTCCATCAGCCCCTTTGTAAACCCCGAAAGCCAGACATCATCGCGAGAAGGAAGCGCAATCGATAAAAAGAAAGCTCGTGGAACGGCGCCTGCGGCAGCCAAATCCGAGAGATTGACCGCCAGGGCCTTGTAGCCCACATCCTCAGGGCGGGCCGAGGGCAGAAAATGCGTGCCGATGGCCATCATGTCGGTGGTGACGGCTATGCGGCCAGCCGGCATGTCGATGATGGCGCAGTCATCTCCCACACCCTTGCTGCGCCAAGCTCCAAAAGCATCATGCGTGAAATAACGCTCAATGATGGAAAATTCGCCGTTTTGAACCATTTCAACCTCTTACAAAAAATCCTTCAAGCAAAAAAAGGCACGGGGCTGCCGAAAACTCCTTTTCGGCTGCGCCGCGCCCTTTGAGTATCCGCTCAAGGCGTGCGGCGCCGTCAATGCGCCGCCCTTTTTTGCGAAACAACTAATGTTTGGCGGACTGAACTTCGTGAGGACGAACCTCTGCGGCAATCTTGTCGAGCACGCCGTTGACCAGCTTGTAGCCCTTGTCGGCGCCAAACTGCTTGGAGAGCTCGACGGCTTCATTGATCACGACTCGATAGGGATTCTCCACGCGGTGAATCAGCTCCCAGGCGCCGATCATGAGGCAGGCGCGCTCCACAACGGAAAGTCTTGACGGCTCACGATCCAAATGTCGCGCAAGGCGCTCCTCGATGGCGGCTCGCTCATCAAGAACGCCGCCTAAGATCTCGCGATAAAACTCCTTGTCGCAATCCTCAAAATCTGCAGGCGTCAGATCGCTGCCCGAGACGGGCTGTCCATCATCGGTGATCACCGACACAAGATTGGCGTCAATGGCCGCAAAGTCTGCGGCAGGATTGATGATCGACTCATAGATGCCGAGCAGCGCGAATTCGCGCGCCTTGCGTCGTTTGCCCGCAACCGAGGGAATACGGCTGTGCTCAGTCATCGTCTTCATCCGCCATGTCAAACATATCGAAATCCGACTCGGGCAGCACGTTGACAAGATTGGCCATCTCAACGGCACACCGAGCGCAGTCCACGCCCTTCATCTTGGTGCGGGCCTTGCACTGATCATCATTTTCTGTCGTCAGAATGCCATTGGCAATCGGAATATCGCACTCGGCAGACACTCGAGCAACGCCGGCAGCCGACGTGTTGGAGACAATCTCAAAGTGATAGGTCTCGCCGCGGATCACGGCACCCAAGGCAATCAGTGCGTCAAAGTTTCCGCTTTCTGCCAGATGTTCGAGCGCAAAAGGAATTTCCAGCGCGCCAGGCACAGAAACATGCGTGACATCTTCTTCGTCAACACCGAGGTTGATGAGTTCCTGCAGACAGGCCTCAAATTCTTCTTTTCCGGCATACTCGTTGAAGCGGGAAACGACAACACCAATGCGCAGGCCGGTACCATCGAGACTTCCTGCAATCTTCTCAACTGCCATGTGTTTGTACTCCTATTGGTCATCAGAGAACCCGCCAGAGTTCTCATTCGTTTTGCGTGGAGGTATTTTAGCGGGACAGACCGCAAAAAGCCTCTTGTCGTCCCTCAAAATAAGCGCAAAACCCCCTGTTTTCAGCGATTTTCCCGTAAATTTTCTCTCTGCGGACCATTTTGCGCATGCCCCAATCTTGCTGCGCCTGCTCGAGCAAATATCCAGCAGCTCGCGCTGCGCGTTAAACTCTCGGTCATGCCATTTTTAAGGGGGAAGCACCGTGCCTGGCTCTCTTGATGCGACAGATTCATCCCGGCCAACGATTTCATGCAGTCACTGGGACTCTCCCTGCGGCAGACTCTTAATTGCAAGCTTCAACGACAAGCTTGTCATGAGCGACTGGGAGCAAAGCAGACGTCATCAAGAAATCATGCGGCGTTTGCAGCGAAGGCTCGGCGCGGACTTCATTGAAGCGCGTTCGCCGACAATTGAAAAAGCCGTCATTGAGCTGCAGGAATATTTTTCTGGCAAAAGAAAAACTTTTGACGTTGACCTGCTGCTGGTCGGCTCGCCTTTTCAATTGAGCGTCTGGCAGGCGATCAGCGCCGTCCCTTATGGCTCGCAGACAACATATGCCGGCATTGCTGCCGCAGCGGGCTTTCCTCGGGCCGTTCGAGCAGCTGGAACAGCCGTCGGCAGCAATCCTCTTTCAATCATCATCGGCTGCCATCGGGTTCTCGCCTCAAGCTCAACAAAGCTCAGCTATGGAGGCGGAGCGGCAACTAAGAAATTTCTTCTCGACCTTGAAGGAATCAGCCTTGCAAGGCAAAAAGCACTCTCTCTTTGAGCCGCTGATTTATAAACAAAGGATTAACGTTGTTAGACTGTGAACTCAGTTGACTGCTGACCGAACTTTTTTAGCGAACCATCCATGTCTTCCGATACCGGCACGCTCATTGCGGCGATCTGCTTTTTGCTTGCGGCTTTTTACACGGCCTTTCAGCTGCTGCGGCTGATTTTTCCCGTCTGGGCCTGGCGTTATGAAAAAAACGCCCTCAATGCCTCAGAGCTGCTTGAGCGCGCCTTGAGCTATGCCACGCCTCGACAAATCGCCGAGAGCGCCCCTGCGCAAAGCTGCTTTAATCGTCTCATGCAGGAAAGAAACATCACGCCAGAAGAGCGTCCGTTTCAAGTAAAGTTTCGCCGCCGCATTCTTCTCGTCGTCATCTTCACCGGACTATTGATGTATCTGCGCTTTACGGCAAACGTTCCTGCCGAGGCGCCGCTGCTTGCGCTTGATCTCGTGCTGGTGTCCGTCGGCATGATGTTCGGCGATCTGGCGCGCTACCGCATTTGGCGCACGCAAAGCCACGTGCGTCAAATGCTGCAGGTAAACGAAGCTGTCGCCGCGACCAAGCCGCAAAGCTCGCCGAGCGCACAGCAAAACCTCGATTAGAAAAAGGCCGGGATATAAGGAGCCGGAGCCTGCACGACGGCGTGCAGTTCCTGAGCGGCCATCCTGCCCCACTTCGGGTTGCGGATCATCTCTCGGCCGATGCAGACGCCGTCAGCGTCCCCTGCCGCAATAATCGCCTCTGCCTGCAGCGGCTCGGTGATATTGCCCGCAGCATAGGCCACAATTCCAGTCTCTTCGCGAATGATGCGCGAGTACTTCTGCACCATGATCCTGCCCGAAGGCATCTGCTGAGCCAAATCCAGTCCTCCGCCGGAAGAGACGTCGACGGCAGCAACGCCCTCTTTCATGGCGCATTTGACGAATGCGGTGATGTCCTCAATCTGCAGACCGCCAGGCAGCCAATCGCAGGCCGGCACGCGCAGCGCAAGAACAAGCCCTGGAGCGGCAGTCCGAACGGCACGGATGACCTCAAGCGCAAAGCGCATGCGCGCCTGCGCATCGCCTCCCCAAGCATCGGTACGGCGATTCGTTGCAGGCGATAAGAACTGATGCAGCAGATAACCGTACGCGGCATGCAGCTGGATGCCGTCAAACCCCGCTTTTGCCGCCCTTGCAGCCGCCGCCGCAAAATCGGCAATGACGCGCTTGATGTCGTTTTCGGTCATGGCGCGCGCCGACGTCGCCCCGGCAAAGTATTTGCCTTCGGTGGGAGCTAAAAGATCAAAGCCCCACTCCTGGCGCGAGAGTACTTTTTTTTCTTGCGCCGGATCCGCACGGCCGCCTTTGCGGCCTGCGTGCGAGAGCTGAACAAAAAGCCGCGTCTGCTCAGAGATCTTGCGGCAGCTGTCGACCAGCGACGCCATCGCCTGCTGCTGGGCATCGTTGTAGAGCCCCAGACAACGCGTTGTAATGCGTCCTTCTGGAGAAACAGCCGTTGCCTCCACGACGACCAGACCCGCGCCCGAGTCGACAAGCTTGCCGTAATGCTGAACGTGCCAGGCGCCGGCAAGACCATCGTCAGCACGGCACTGGCACATCGGCGGCACGCAGATGCGGTTGGGGATCGTCAGGCCGCCGACTTCAATGGGCGTAAACAAAAATGCGCTCATGGAACCCAGGCAGAATTAAAAAAGATCGTCGCCTTCTTTATCGCGAAGCGAAACCATTCGCTCGATGTAGCGCGCCAACGTATCGATCTCAAGATTGACCCAGTCTTGAGCCTTGAGATGCTTGAGGGTCGTGACCTCAATCGTATGCGGGATCAGATTGATGCTGATCAGCGCCCCCATGGCCGTGTCTTCAACCGAATTGATGGTAAGCGAAACGCCGTTGACGGCGACCGATCCTTTGTAGGCAAGATACGGCGAGAGCTTCAAGGGAGCACGGATCACGAGTTTGTAGCTTTCAGCGACTTTTTCAAACGACTCAACCGAACCCACGCCGTCGACATGCCCGCTCACCAAATGTCCGTCAACACGGTCGCCCAAGCGCATGGCCTTTTCAAGGTTGACTTCGCCGAACGTATCCAGCCCGGTCGTCTTGGAAAGGCTCTCAGCGCTCACGTCAATTTGAAAATCACGCCCATTGATCTTGGTGACGGTCATGCAGGCGCCGTTGACGGCAATGGAATCGCCCACATGCACTTCTTCAAGATGAAACTCTTCGGGCGTCGTAATCGTCAAGCGAACGCCGTTGCCGAGCTTTTCGGGTTCGCGCACCTTGCCGATGGCTTGAATAATTCCGGTAAACATAGTTGTTCTTATTCCTCAATGTATGAAAAATATTCAGTTTTTTCGAAGCGTAAGCTGCAGATCTTCGCCCACGCGGCAAACATCGCAAAAGCGCCAGCGCTCGACTTGATCCATTGTCTGGCACTGGGGCAGACGAGCAATCGGCAATCCCTCGCCCATCAGGCAAGGCGCGCAGAAGCAGACAATCTCATCGACCAATCCTGCAGCAAGCAATGCGCCGCTGAGCCCGGCTCCAGCCTCAACATGAAGTTCGTTGACTGCATCGGCGCCAATGGATGCAATCACTGCGTGCAGATCAAGCCCTGCAGCGGTCTCATCAACGATGCGCACCTCGGCGCCTGCTTGTTCAAGCGCGGCGATTTTAGCGGAGTCAGCCGACTTTCCAGCAAAAATCACGCAGGGCCGTCCCTGAAGAATTCTTGCCCCGAGCGGCGTCTGCGCCCAACGATCGACAACGTACTTCACGGGATTCGGATAGTCGCCCTCAAGCCTCACATTCATCTGCGGGTCGTCAGCAAGCACCGTCCCGATGCCGGTCAGAATTCCTTGAGCTTGAGCGCGCAGCAAATGTCCGGCACGCCGTGCCTGCGGTCCGGTAATCCATTGGCTCTGCCCATTGGCAAGCGCCGTTCGGCCGTCAAGACTGGCTGCGGTTTTCATGCGCACCCAAGGCGTCGACCTCTGCATGCGGGTTAAAAATCCGATGTTGGCCTCATAAGCTTCCTGCCGGCACACGCCGCAGTCGACTTGAATGCCGGCCTGCTCAAGCATGGCCAGTCCCTTGCCTGCCACCAGCGGATTGGGATCGCGCAAGGCGGCCACCACGCGAGCAGCTTTTTCTTGAATCAGGCGCAGCGCGCAGGGCGGCGTTCTGCCGTAATGTGAACAAGGCTCAAGCGTGACGTAAAACGTAGCCCCTTCAACAGAGAGGCCGGCTTTCTTTGCATTATTGATGGCGTCAATTTCGGCATGCGCACTGCCGGGCGCATGCGTATAACCGCGAGCAATCTCAATTCCGTCTCGAACAATCACGCAGCCCACGGCGGGATTCGGAGGCGCAATAAACCGGCCTTTGCGGCTTTCCGCAATGGCCTCAAGCATCCAGTCGCGGTCTTGTCGACAAGAGTCCGTCACTTGTCGGCCCCCGTCCGCTCAAAGGCCTTTCCCTTCTGATCTCCGGATGCATGCGAGCCGGCCTCGACGTCATCGAGCCCCTGCATCAGGCGCTGAAAGCCCTCGGGGTCATCGACGTTGTAGTAAACGCTGGCAAAGCGCACGTACGCTACAGCATCGAGCTTTTTGAGCTCCTTGAGAACAAGCTCTCCGACCTTGGCAGAAGGCACTTCTCGCTCGCCGAGCGTACGCAGCTGCTGCTCAATGCTCGAAATCACCTCTTCAATGCGCTCAGCCGAAACCGGGCGCTTTCTCAGAGCAAGCCGCATCGAGGAGCGGATTTTGTCGCGGTCATACTCGCGACGATCTCCTGTTCGCTTGACGATTACAGGCATATTGAGCTCAGCCCGCTCAAACGTCGTAAACCGCTTGCCGCACACGGAACAAACGCGGCGGCGGCGAATCGAAAAGCCGTCGTCGCTCGAGCGCGAATCAATAACGGCTGAATCCTTGGCTTTGCAAAACGGACATCGCATGACGATCCTCTTGGGAGCTTTTCATAGGGCCGGAAAGTGACGGCGCGACGAACTTATTTTAGTCCGCCGCGCACTTTGCGTTTTTTGCGGTTTTACAAGCGATAGACCGGGAACATTGCCGTCAGCTGATCAACCTCACGACGGACGCGCTCGAGCACGGCCGCGTCTTCCGGCGCATCCAGAAGATCAGCAATCAAGTTGGCGGTCCGGCGCATTTCAGGCTCCTTGAAGCCGCGGGTGGTCATGGCCGGTGTTCCAAGACGAATGCCGGAAGTGACAAAAGGCTTTTCCGGATCGTTGTGAATGGCATTTTTGTTGACCGTGATGTGAGCCGCTCCCAAGAGTGCCTCTGCGGCCTTGCCCGTGATGTGCTTCGGACGCAGGTCGACGAGCATGACATGGCTCTGCGTGCCCCCTGAGACAATGCGCAGGCCGCGCTTTTCGAGTTCTTCGGCAAGAACCGCCGCATTTTTCATCACCTGCAGACCGTATTCCTTGAACTCGGGTTTGAGCGCTTCGCCGAGCGCAACAGCCTTGGCGGCGATGACGTGCATGAGGGGACCGCCCTGCATGCCGGGAAACACCGCCGAATTGATGGCTTTTTCCAGATCGGGACGACAGAAAATGATGCCGCCGCGCGGTCCGCGCAGGCTCTTGTGCGTCGTCGTCGTCACGATGTCGGCAAAGCCAAAGGGCGAGGGATAGACGCCTGCGGCAATGAGCCCAGCATAGTGCGCCATATCGACCATCAAAAGAGCGCCCACGCTGTGAGCGATGTCGGCAAAGCGCTTGAAGTCGATTCGAAGCGAATAGGCGCTCGCGCCTGCGATGATGAGCTTGGGCTTATGCTCCTTGGCCAGACGTTCTACCTCATCATAGTCAATGGCCTCTTTTTCATCGTCGACGCCATAACTGACGATGTTGAAGTACTTGCCGGAAAAGTTGATCTTCATGCCGTGGGTGAGGTGACCGCCATCGGCAAGACTCATGCCCATGATCGTGTCGCCGGGATTGGCGACGGCCATCAGCACCGCTTCATTGGCCTGTGCGCCGGAGTGAGGCTGCACGTTGACGGCCATTTCGACGCCGGCAGGCTCGCAGAAGAGCTTCTTTGCCCGTTCAATGGCAATGCGCTCGATCTCATCAACATACTGGCAGCCGCCGTAGTAGCGCTTGCCTGGATAGCCTTCAGCATATTTATTGGTGAGCTGGCTGCCCTGAGCCTGCATCACTGCCGGAGAAGCGTAGTTCTCGCTCGCAATAAGCTCAATGTGCTGCTCCTGGCGCTGCATCTCTGCGTCAATGAATTTCCAGACCTCGCTGTCGCAGGCCGCGACGGTATTTGAATAGTGGTACATGCCCCTGATTCCTTTTGATGAATACACAGACCAAGCGCTTTCAAGCGCCGCCTCTGCCGGTGAAAAAAAATCCTTTCCAAACTCGCTTCAGTCCTGTCGGACGATTGCCGCCGTGCACAGCTGTTGCAAATCAGCACAGGGCCGCCTGCGGCAGAAAAGCTTTTTGACGGCTTGTAATTATCGCATTGAGTTGAACACAAATTCGACGAAAGATCTTGCGATAACCCCTTTTTAACCGGACTTGTCATCGTTTTGTCATATGTTTCTAGCCATTTGGTCATCTTGAGAGCGCAGACTGCGCCCCGAGTCTGCTTGTGCCGACGCAATCCAGAAAAGATTTTTTCGTTCGAATACCATGGAAAACTATTATTTAGCGCTTCTAGCTTTTCTAGGCTTGGTAGCCGCTTTCGACTTGTTTGTTGGCGTCAGCAACGACGCCGTCAATTTTTTGAACTCTGCCCTTGGCTGCCGCATTGCCTCCTTCAAGACGACAATGCTCGTAGCAAGCATCGGCGTCATGCTTGGCGCCACCTTTTCTTCGGGCATGATGGAAATCGCCCGCTCGGGCGTTTTTAATCCGCAGATGTTCACCTTCTCGGAAATCATGGTGATCTTCTTTGCCGTGATGGTCACCGACATCATTCTGCTCGACACCTTCAATTCACTCGGTCTGCCGACCTCAACCACCGTCTCGATTGTCTTCGAGCTGCTGGGCAGCGCCCTTGCAGCCGCCGCCTACACGCTTCTTGCCGACGGCAAGTCGCTCGTTGACGTCGCCAGCTACATCAACAGCTCCAAATCGCTGACGATCATCTCGGGCATCTTAATTTCGGTAGTTGTAGCGTTTGTCTCCGGCACTGTCGTGCAGTACATCGCGCGCCTGATCTTCACTTTCAACTTTGAGAAGATGTACCGCCGCATCGGCGGCATCTACGCCGGCTTTGCCATCACCGCCATCTTCTACTTCCTGGTGATGAAGGGCGCCAAGGGTGCCAGCTTCATGCAGCCCGAATGGATCGCCTTCATGTCGAAGTACACGTTCGAAATCGTTTCGATTCTCTTCGTGGTTCTCTCAGCCGTCTTTCAGGCTCTCATCATTTTTGCCAACGTCAACATTTTCAAGGTCATCATTTTGGCCGGCACGTTCGCCCTCGCGTTTGCCTTCGCCGGCAACGATCTGGTGAACTTCGTAGGCGTTCCGCTGGCTGCGCTCGACAGCTACAAAGACTGGATTGCTTCAGGAGCCTCCGCCGAGTCCTTTACAATGGAAGGCCTTCTGAAGCCTACCGTGGCCAACACCTTCCTGCTGCTGCTCGCGGGCCTCGTCATGGTGCTGACATTGTGGTTCTCGCGCAAGGCTCAGATCGTCATTCAGACCTCGATCAACCTGTCTTCGAGCAACTCCGGAGAGCAAGAGCAGTTCGGCAGCTCTCTGCCGGGCCGCGTCATCGTTCGCGCCAGCATGGGTCTGGGCCGCATCGTCAATCAGATCATCCCGATGGGAGTTCAAAACGGCATCAACAAGCGCTTTGAGCCCAAGAAGCTCATGAAGGGCGAAACGCCTCTTCCCTTTGACTATGTGCGCGCCTCCATCAATCTCGTTGTGAGCGCCATTCTCATTGCCTCGGCCACGAGCCTGAAGCTGCCGCTGTCGACGACCTACGTAACCTTCATGGTTGCCATGGGTTCAAGCTTTGCCGACGGTGCATGGGATCGCGAAACGGCCGTCTACCGCGTCTCCGGCGTTCTCACCGTGATCAGCGGCTGGTTCATAACGGCCATCAGCGCCTCGACCATGGCCGCCGTCATCTGCTGGATTACGCTCTGGGGCGAAGGCATTGCTGCCCTGGTTCTGGCCGTCGGCTCGACCTTCCTGCTGATTCGCTCGAATCTGCGCGCCAAGCTTGATACGGCAAACATGCGCGCCGATCTCGATACGCGCTACGATGCAGCCAAAGTTCAGGAACTGGCGCAGCAAAAGACCAGTGAAAACTTCAGCAAGACCGTCTCCGTCTTCAGCAATGTGGTTCACAACTTCCTCGCCGACAGCGAGTTGTCGCTGCGCCATACCAAGACGGAAAGCTCAGAGCTCTTTGACAAAATGAGCGCCGACAGAAGCCTTTACTATCGCATGGCCAATTCGAGCTTCAAGCCGACCAAGAACGACTTCGATGCGCGCTACTGCTACTACCGCATCTCGACCAATATCCGCGAAGTCGGCCGCGAGCTGCAGGCCCTTGCAAAGCTTGCCTCCGAGCACGTTGCCAACCGCCATCGCATCTACCAAGGCGAGCTGAAGAAAGAACTGATTGAATTGGCTGACTATCTCACCAAGATTTCGACCAATGCTCAGGGAGAACTCGATATTCAGGGCGTTCTTAACCACAGCACGGAGGCCAGCGACAAGATCGATGCCATGCAGGCCGAACTGCTGCGCCGAATCCCTGACGACAAGCTCTCGGTGAGAGGCTGCGAGCTCTACCTCAACTTCCTGGTGTTTGCCCGCGAATTCGTCAATCGCTGCTCGATAGTCGCCGTGCTGGAGGGACAGCTCGAGGCGATCACTCTGAAGAAATCAGCCTAAGGCGCTAGGACAAAAGCAAGTCTGTCCTTAAGGCAGCTTGCCTTTGCCGCCATGCCAGCCCCGCGCAAGCGGGGCTTTGCTTTTTTGCGCGAAGCACGCTGATACAATCCGCGGCTTGGCAAACACGAAGCTTTGTTTTGGAAACATGCTCATTGAGACCCTGACAAATTTTTTTGCCGGCGACGCAGGCATCTGGGCGCTATGCGCTTCAGCCTTTTTGTCAGCAACCATTTTGCCGGGCAGCTCTGAAGCGGTTCTGAGCGCCGCTGTAGCGTCAGCGCCCGAATGTTCGCGCGCGGTCATGCTCGTGGCCGCGGCAAGCGCCTGCAACACGTTGGGAAGCATGACGTCCTGGTGCATCGGAAGATTTATTCCAGATCGCCTGCCCGATGCGCCCGCCGTCGAACGCGTGCGCCGTTGGGGAGCGGCAGCCCTTTTCTTTGCGTGGGTGCCAATTGTCGGCGACATGCTGCCGCTTGCCGCAGGATGGTTGAAAATCAAATTCTGGCAGGCGCTTTTTTGGACGGCGGCAGGAAAAACAGTCCGCTACAGTGCAGTTGCCGTCACTGTTGTTCATCTCTTTTGACCTCGGACTGCCGCCGCCCAAAGAAGTCAAGAATAGCAGTGAACGTCAATGCCGCGCTCGCGCAAAAGCCCTGCAATGCGCTCGAGCTCTTGTGCGGAGGCCTTGACAAGGCCGCTGCGCGGAGTATCACGTGCGAGCGTATAGATGTCGACGCCCTCAGGGTGAATTGCCTCGACCATGTCGACCCAAGGCTGCACGAACTCATCAGTCGTGTTGTCCACGCTCTGTCCTTCAAATGTCCCTTTCATGAACATCGTCTGAATGATGCACTTGCCCTTGAAGCTCTTCATCCAGTTTGTGACCTCGTTGAGATCGTAGCGGGCATTGGGCCGATTGACGCGCTCAATATAGCTGCGGTCGACGGCGTCAAGCTTCAGGCACGGCCGGTCGATGAGTTCCACCGCCCGACGAACATCTTCACTATCCAAGTGCGTGGCATTGGTCAGAAGACATACCTTTGCCTGCGGAAAGTACTTGTCGCGCAGCGCGCAGGTGTCCATCACAACGCTCAGGAACTGAGGGTGCGACGTAGGCTCTCCATTTCCTGCATACGTAATGGCATCAATCTGCTGGCCGGCTGAGCGCATGGCCTGAAGCTTTTTTTCCAGCGCAAAGGCCACTTCCTCTCGAGTCGGCATTTTGAGCTTGGGACGACGCTCTGCATTGAGACCGCACTCGCAATACACGCAGTCAAAGCTGCAGATCTTTCCATCCGAAGGCAGCAGGTTGACGCCGAGGCTGCGGCCCAGCCGACGGCTTTTAACCGGTCCAAAAATCGGAGAATCGAAAAGAATTGTCGACATGAAGCTCTCCGCGCCATTGGCCGAAAACGCCGCAGGCGCATAGGTTTAACGTTGAAAATCAGTTCTCGCGAGCCGTTGCCACAACGCCGTGCATGGCCGCCCAAGTCCACGGGGTGTTGAGCCACTCCATGACAAGCTTCGTCTGATTTTCATCAATGATGCCCATTTCATGCGCCTTCTTGACGACCAAGTCAAAAGCGATTACGTCGTAGGTCGCGATGCCTTGCTCGGCAAACAAACGCATGGTTTCCGGAATGGCATAGTTGGTAATCGACATGACCTGCGTGACTTCGGCCCCCTCTTCGCGCAGCGCGCGAATAGCATCCAGACAGCTCAAGCCGGTCGAGATATGGTCCTCAAGCAGAAGAATATTGAGCCCCTTGACGTCGCCGCCCTCAATGCGCGAACGGTTGCCGTAAGTCTTGGCCTTCTGGCGCACCATGATGGCCGGAAGCCCCAAGCGGTAGGCAAGCGCCGCCGCATGCATGGAGCCCGCGGCTTCGACGCCGGCTACGACGTCAAACTTGAGGTCATACTCCTCAACGCGGCTTGCCATCGTTTCAATAATGTCGTTCCAGGCCTCAGGATGAAAGAAAAGCTTGCGGTTGTCGACGTAGACGGGAGAAATCAGGCCTGACTTCAGACGCATCGGGGCATCGGAGAGAAACTCCACGGCCTGTGCGCGAATCAGACGCTCGGCCATGATGTCTTCGGCAATCTTGCTCGTATAGCTCGGCTTATAGCTCATGACGTATCTCCTTTGCTTATTGCAGTCCCAGAACCTTGCGTCCGTTGACGCTGGCGATGTTCACAAGCTGCTCGAAATCATCAAAGCGGCAGCCCGTAGCAAGAAGCTGCAGTTCATGCCACATATCTCCGGCGCTCCAAGGCACCATAGCGTCGCACACATTGTCCGTGCCGAGCGCGACGGTTACCCCTGCAGGAACCAGTTCATCGACAGGCGTCATGGAGTTGTGCATGGGGCCGATTTTTTCAGTGCGCGCCGTATCGATCCAAGCCGTCGGGCAGCAGACCATCATGACGTCGGCTTTCTTGAGAAGATCGTACAGGCGCTGACGGTACATCTTGGAATGAGCGCCGATCGAGATGCCGTGAATGGCAACGACGCGCCCCTGCATGCCATGCTCAATGGCCTTGAGGGCGAGCATCTCGGTTTCATACTCGCTTGACATGTTGAACTGATCGACGTGCACATGCACCATCTTGTTTTGCGCCTTTGCAGTACCGAGCAAAATGTCAAAAGCCTCCGCGGCGCGGCCAAAGTCGCGCTCATCGCGCTTGGGCAGCCCGCCGATGATGTCAACCATTTCGGAGCCGATATCAAACCACTTGCGCGCCTCGGGGTCAATCACTCCCTTCAGCGTCTGGTTGGCGAACTTCACCGTAATCTGATCGGCATAATGCTCGCGGGCGCGCAGTCCGGCACGAATGGCCCGGTCTTCGGTCATCGGATCAATGTCGACGAACGTCGCGCAGGCCGTGCAGCCCTGACTAATCATCAGCTCGAAAAACATCGAGAAACGCCGATAGAAGTCCTCCTCGGTCGATTCCTTCTTCAAGCGATCAAGCGCATCCCACTTCTGCTGCAGCGTGCAGGTGCGGCGCATCTCAAGGATCTCGGGCGAAAGCGTAAAAGCACGGTCTGCGTGCGCATGCGTGTTGACCCAGCCGCCGGCCTTCATGATCGCCGGTTCAAGCATCTCTCGGATCGTGCGCGGATTTTCTGTCGTCATGTCTCTGTGTCCCGCAAAAAGAATGTTCGATTGCGCCCCAAGCAGCTCAGGGCACAACCTTAATTTTCATTGATTTATCCAAAACTTTCACGTTGTCGGCAATGGCGCGGCTCACCCAAAGCGTCTTCAAATCGGCAGAGATGAGAATCACGCAAAGTCCTTCGCGCTGCGCCGCATCAAGCGCCTTCTTCGAACCCATTGCAAAAAGAGCCGTGCACCAGCCGTCGGCTGCGGCGCCGTCGGCATCGATGATCGTGACGCTGGCCAGATCCGTTGAAACCGGCTCGCCTGTCACAGCACTGAGAATATGCCCGTATGTTTTGCCGTCGGATTCGATTTTTCGCTCATATGCGCCGCTGGTAATGACCGACACCGCATTTGCCTCAACCACTGCAAGAATGCTGTTGCGCTCGGCATCAGGCCTTTGCACGCCGACGCGCCACTTTTGGCCTGATGGGTTGTTTTCAATAAGCGCGACGTTGCCCCCTAAATCAATAATGCCGTGTTCGGCGCCGGCGCGCTTCATGTCCTGAACAAGCGCAGTGCCGATCCACCCCTTGGCAATGGCGCCCAAATCCAGGCTTTGTCCGGCACCAATGCGCACGCGGCATGCTCCCGGCGTCTGGTCAACGCTGATGCGCTTATAGTCAACCTTCTCAAGAGCTTTTTTGATGTCTTCCTTCTGCGGATGCTTGTCTCCCCCGAAGCCGATCTTCCAGACGTTGACGAGCATGCCGATGGTCGGTTCAAAGGCGCTTTGCGACTTTTGGGCAATCGTCTTTGCGCTGTTCACAAGCGCAGCTATGCGGCAGTCCACAGGCACCCACTGGCCGGCCCTGCGGTTGACCTCGTTGAGCGGACCGTCGCCGTGCACTGTAAAAAGCGTTTCATATTCCGCAACCTTTTGCTCAAATGCATCAGCAAGACCCGCCGCCGTCTTCTCATCACTTGCGTAAAGTTTGGCAGAAACGATTGTTCCCATCGAAAGCCCTGCGTATCTGGCTTCGTAAATGGTGCCGTCGTGAGTGGATGATGGGGCCGCAGCAGCGCTCTCGGCAGCCTGAGGCATCTGCGCGGCTGCACTAAGGGGGAAGGCCAAAAACAGCGCCGCGCCGCCTAAAGCTGCAGCAAGTCCTACGCGTAGATGCCCAAAGCCGACTGTGCGCATGTACTTAAACTTGAAGTCCTGATGGTAGTTGGGCGCAGCCGCATTGCGCAGCCAAAACTTGCGCCCGCAAAAAAACGTCCGCGACATCAGCGGTCGGGACGACGTCTGACGCAATTTAGCACATCACAAGCGCCGGCATCCCAAAGATGTCTCGTTCAAAGCAAAACTTCTCAAAGAAGCTTTCGCACCAATCCTGTTACAACGCCCACAAGCTGCCAATCATCTCCACGATGCGGACAAAACACGCCGTAGGATCTGGTTTTGTTTTCACAGTGAAACTGCAGCTGTCTGTCTTTGAGAATCACGCGGCGAGCGGAAAATTCGCCAGAAATGCGCACCAAAACGATCTGGCCGGAATACGGTTTTTCCGTCCTGTCAACCACAAGCAGATCCCCAGGATGAATGCCCGCATCAAGCATCGTATCGCTGGTGACCTGAAAAATCATTGATGCCTCCGGCGTAGGCGCAAGTAGCTCATTGAAATCCACATCAGCATGATCAAAAGCCGCCCGCAGCGCGCCGCTTTGTGCTTGAGAAAAAATGCTCACGCTTCTTCTGGGAAGATTCAACGCCGGGAAATACGAAAGAGGCGGCATCAGGTTTTGCATCGAATCTTCAGGCACGACTCGAATCGGGCGTTCTTCATCGAGCAGACGCCGCAGCCAGCAGGCGCCGCCGGAAGATGCAAACGTCTGCTTCTGCTCAGGCGTCACGCACACCTGCAGTCTTTCGCTCAACCCTTCGCCCGAGCCCAGTTTGCGGCCGGCCCCGCAACGGCGACCGCCTCGGCCTGTTTTTGGTTTGAGTTCCGTCATGCCTGCAGCCTTCGTTTTCTGACAAACCGACCATCAGCCGCCAGCAGAAAACTTCTCTTTTTAAAACATCCAGCCCAATGCCGATTGAAGAAGCGTTGATTCATCTTAACATTTTGATACTGCAAAAATGCATCAACTTCTGCCGGCACAGTTAGACTCAGGAGCACATTCTGCTTTATTCTGCACGCAGAATTTGATTGTTCACACTTTCCACAAGGAAGCCCCCCTTATGCCTCAAATGACGATTTCCGGTTCGATTGACCCGCTTTTAAGCGTAGCTCTTGAAAAAGGCGAAGCCATTTTCGCCGAACGCAACGCCATGGTGGCAATGGATTCAACACTGGCCTTGACAGGCCGAGCCAAGGGAGGTCTCTTCTCGGCGCTGTCGCGCAAATTCCTTAATGACGAAAGTTTTTTCCAGCAAAAAATTGAGGCCGTCGACGGTGCCGGCGAAGTGCTGCTTACGCCCACGCTTCCTGGCGACGTCATCCTCCTCAATGCAGGCGAACAGCAATACATGATTTCTGACGGCGCTTATTTGGCAAGCACCGAAAGCGTAGAACTTGAAATGAAGTCTCAGGGATTGGGGCGGGCGCTGCTTGGAAACTCGGGCGGCCTCTTCGTGATGAGCACCGAAGGACAAGGTCAGATTGCCGTGAGCGGCTTTGGTTCGGTGCGGGCCATTGAGCTTGATGGTTCGCGCTCGGTCTACGTCGACAACGGACATCTCGTTGCCTGGGATCAGGCGCTTGACTATGAGCTTGCGCTCAACACCGCCAAGCAGGGATTCTTCGGCAAGATCCTGCACAGCCAGACCTCGGGCGAAGGCATTGTCCTTAAATTTTCCGGTTGCGGCAGCCTTTACGTCTGCTCGCGCAACCGAGGAGGATTTGTTGACTGGCTGTTCTCGCAGATGCCGCAGAACAAAGCACCGTCAAATGAGTAGCCGCGCAAAAAAAGGCCTTTCTGCGCAATATGCAGAATGCTTTGCGCAAAAAGGCCGGCTTTATTCAATCAACGCTGAAAGCGTAAGACTCTTGAATTACTGAGCCTTCTTGAGAGCGTTGTTGACGGCTTCGATGATTCCCTTGGAGGAATTGGTAGCGCCGGTCACGCCCTGCACGCCTTCGGTGCCGTTCTTCTCAACGATAGCCTTGGAGACGTTCTTCTCAGCGGCCTTGAGAAGCATCTCGGTTTCGCCGTGCTTGACAACCTTGACGCCCGTAATCTTGCCGGAGGCAACGGTCACTTCAACCTGGATCTGGCTGGCGTTGCCCTTGCCTTCTCCGGTGTAGGTGCCGTCCTTGTAAGCAGCGGAAACACCGGTGCACAGAAGGGCAGCAGAAGCTGCAACGATGAGTTGCTTGATCATTTTGACTCCTAAATAAGTAAGTCTTTAACAAAAAAATATCCCGCAGCGCGCCGTCAAAGCACTTCCTTCGGCGCGGCGCCGAGTAATGATGCGCGCAAACCAGCTGCGCTGTCAAGAAAATGAATCGCCAAAGACGACAGAACCCGCAGACGTCGATCCGAAAAACACGAACCGACCGCGGGCACTTGCTCCTAGCTGCTGGAGCTTCGGATCTCATGCCATCCTTTAGCGCCGCCGTTAACGGAACGCTCCGCAAAGCGACGCAACAAGGATAGCATAGACCTGCTTAACTCAAGATTAGTGAGCCTTGGCGTAAGCTGCAGCACCTTGACCAGCAATGCGGCCGAAGACGATGATGTCGGCCTGAGCATTGCCGCCGAGGCGGTTGCCGCCATGCACGCCGCCCGTCACTTCGCCGGCAGCGAAGTAGCCAGGAATGACCTTGCCCTTGGTGTCGAGCACTTCAGCCTTGGTATTGATCTTCACGCCGCCCATCGTGTGATGCACAGCAGGCGTGATGCGGATGGCATAGTAGCCCGGCTTGTTGAGCGGACGTTCCATCTTGGTGCGGCCGCAGCAGCTGTCCTTGCCAGCCTTCTGATCCTTGGCGTACTGCGCCATCGTGGCCTTGAGAGCATCGGCGGGAACGCCCATGTTCTTGGCAACTTCATCGAGCGTTTTGCCCTGAATGACCATGCCGGGCTTCTTGATGTAGCCTTCGATCGCCTTCAGAGACTTGCGGACGTCTTCATCAAAGAACATGAAGGCATGCCCCGTGGGCTGCTTGAGAATAGCAGCAGAAACCACGTCGCGCGTGCCAAGCTCGTCGCAGAAGCGCTTGCCTTGCGTATTGATCAGCACGGCGCCGTTGCCGCGCACGGCTTCGGTCACCATCACGCCCGTCGTCTCAACAACGGTCGGGTGGGTCTGAATCTGGTCCATGTCCACGAAGGCTGCGCCGAGCTTCTCGCTGAGCGTGATGCCGTCACCCGTGGCACCGGGATGGTTGGTCGTTGCAAAACCCTTCAGACGCGGAATGATCTTGCTCACCATTTCATTGTTAGCGGCAAAGCCGCCAGCGGCATTGACCACCGCCTTGGCATCAATCTCATAGGTCTTGCCGTCGTTCTTGACCTTGACGCCGGTCACAGCACCGGTCTTCTTGTCCTGCATGATGTCTACGACCTGGCTTTCGGTGCGCAGATCAATCTTGCGGGCCTGAACCGTGTTGTAGAGAGTCTCGACGACTTCAGGACCAACCGGGGCGCCGCCCGTAGGACGATGGCAGCGCTTGTTGGTGGCGCCACCCATGAAGCCCACGTCATTGAAATCACCGCCGAGGCTGATGAGCCACTGAACGGCAGCGCTGGAGTTCTTCACGAGGGTGCGGACGAGTTCAGGATTGTTGCGGTTGTGGCCGCCCTTCATCGTATCCTGATACATCTGTTCGAGGCTGTCCTTGATGCCGAGCTTGGCCTGCTGCGGCGTTTCAGCAGCATTGATGCCGCCCGTTGCGCGCACGGTGTTGCCGCCAGGGAAGGCCATCTTTTCCAAAATCACGACCTTGGAGCCTGCGTCATGAGCCGTAATGGCAGCAGCCATGCCGGCGCCGCCTGCGCCGATCACAACCACGTCGACCTTTTCACCGGCCTGGGCCACGCCGAAAGCTGCGGCAATCATCGATGCGATAACAAGTTTCTTCATTTTCCCCTCCTACCGGGAATTTCCTTTGTTGTTTTCGTGTCCAAAAAAAAGGAAGACTCGATGCTCAAGCACCCATTTTTTTGGCGAATTCGGTTGATTATAGACTTTGTCCTTTCCTGCAAAGGACAATCAAATTGAGTCTGTTTGACATGACGCAGAGGCCCCGCCCAAGTCCTTACAAACACGCAGCGGCACAGTTAGATGCACCGCTTCGAGAACCCGCATTTGTCTTGTCTGCCGCAAATTCGTCATGATTGAAAAAAAAGCAGTCATCCGAACTGCGGAGACTGCTTTTTAGCTGCTTGAGGCCGCTGCTGCGGGTCAGCTTATTTCTTTTGCTGCTTGCCCCAACTGTCCCTAAGGCCAACAGCAAGATTAAGCACCGGGCGCTGAGCCGAGTGATCCTTGAGGTCCGTCACGAAGTAGCCGGTACGCTCAACCTGAAAACGCGTATCGGGCGCAGCTTCGGCAAGCGCCGGCTCAACATAACCCTGATACGTCTTTTTGCTGTCGTGATTGAGAACATCAAGGAAATTGTTCTGCGCATCAGGCTGAGCAACGGTAAAGAGCCGGTCATAAAGCCGGAATTCGGCCGGCACGGCGCTGGCGGCATCCAGCCAATGAATGGCAGCCTTGGTCTTGACCGAATCAGCTCCTGCAGAACCCGTCTTGGTCTCGGGCAGATAATCGGCGTGAACGCACACCACATTGCCCTCGGCATCTTTTTCAAATGACGTCGGCACAATGACGTACCCGTAGCGCAGACGCACGGGCTTGGCGGGCGAGCCGTCGGCAGGCACCGTCAAACGACGGTATCCCTTGGGAGGAATCTCGGCAAAGTCATCGGCCTCAATCCAAAGCTCTCGGCTCATTGTAAGGCGGCGCTCGCCCATTTCCGGCTTCTGCGGATGGTTCGGCGCTGCAAGTTCCTCGCTTTGTCCTTCGGGGTAGTTGTCGATCACCAGCTTGAGCGGGTGCACGATGGCAAAGCGCCTCTCTGCGCTTGACTCGAGATCTTCTCTGAGGCTCTGCTCAAGCACGCCGTAGTCAATCCAGCCGCCAGCCACGCGGCTCACGCCGCAATGCTCGACAAAATTCTGCAGCGAGCGGGCCGTGTAGCCTCGGCGGCGCAAACCCACAATGGTCGGCATGCGCGGATCATCCCAGCCGTCGACATAGCCCTCGGTCACAAGCTGAATGAGCTTGCGCTTGCTGAGCACAACGTAGGTCAGGCTCAGACGGTTGAATTCATACTGATGCGACAACAAGAAGAAATTCTTTCTTACGACAGCCGAAAGCGCAGCCTGCAGCAGCGGAGTGAAATTCTCGGGATACTGCCCCAGCAGCGCAAAGAACGTTTTGCCTTCAGTTCCTTCAAGCGTTTCCGGACCGCCTGTGGCCGTCCAGCGCCCGAAGATTTCGCGCATGGCATTTTCCGGTTCGCTTTGACCGAGCTTTCCGACGGCATTAAACGCAGCGCGCGCAAAGGCAAGCGCACGATCATCTTCACCCAAGGCCATCTTGGAGACAACAGCCTTGGCTTCTTCAAACTGCGGCGTGCGAAGCACCGGAATCACGCGCTCGAGCGCCCAATCGTAAAACGCTCTCTGATCTTCAAACTCCAGCGTGCAGATCGAGTGCGTGATGTTTTCGAGAGTATCTTCGATCGGGTGAGCAAACGTGTACATCGGGTAGATGCACCACTTGTTTCCCGTCGCCTGATGCTCTGCAAAACGAATGCGGTAGATTGCCGGATCGCGCAGATTGATGTTGGGCGAGGCCATGTCGATCTTGGCTCTGAGAACCATCGATCCCTCGGGATGCTTGCCGTCGCGCATTTCACGGAAAATTCGCAGATTTTCCTCAGGCGAGCGGTCGCGGTACGGAGAATTCTTTCCAGGCTCGGTGAGCGTGCCGCGGCTGGCGCGCATCTCGTCGGCCGACTGCTCGTCGACATAGGCGTAGCCCGTCTTGATCAAATGCTCGGCAAAGGCGTACATCCACTCAAAATACGACGAGGCGTGATAGAGATTGACTTCACCGTCATGCTTCCAGTCAAAACCCATCCAGTTGACGCTCTCGAGAATGGCGTCAACGTACTCCTGATCTTCCTTAACCGGATTGGTATCGTCAAAACGCATGTGGCAGTAGCCGCCGTAATCACGGGCCAGGCCGAAATTCAGACAGATGCTCTTGACGTGGCCAATATGCAGATAGCCGTTGGGTTCGGGAGGAAAGCGCGTGCGGATGCGCGCAGGATCCTCCACGCCTGCCGCCGCCTGCTCGCTGTAAGGGGCAGGGCGGCCGCACCATAAGCGGGGACGGTTGCTGCCTTCGCGCAGATCAGCTTCAATGATGCTTCGAATGAAATTGGTCGGGCGGGCTGCGCCCGCGTCTTCTTCGTGATTAACCGTATCAGTCATGATGACAATATTCTTGCCGGAAAGCTGCGGACCAGGCCTTAGTCAACAAGGTCCGCGCTGAGAAAGAAAAACTCGCAATGTCAGAAAGAATTGATTGTAGCCAACAAAGCTTACGCTCGTCAGGCGAGACCTGGAATGAAGCCGTTGACCATGGCGACATAAAAAGCGGTGCCGGCAAAAATCGACACCAGCGCGCTCTTGAAAAACCATTGCAAAGCAAAGGTGAGCGCAATTGAGAAAAATTCTGCAACAGGCAGGCTGCCGAAAAGCTCAAACGGACCTCTGGCCGCAGCCGCGCCGGCTGCCGCGTGCACCACCAAAAGCACCATGATTGCCAAGGGCAGAAACTTTCCCAAATCATCGACCCATTTTTGCTTTTTGAGCCAATCGCTGGCAACGAAAGGCACCGCGCGCTCGGCAAAGGAGACGAGCATCATGGCGGCAAACACGGAAAAAAGATATGCAAGATCGTCCATCAGCGCACCTACCGGCCCCCGTCAATGGCTGCCGCCTCGCCTTTGCCCCTGCGCATGCGCCCCCAGACAAGACCGGCGACCATGCAAAACCCAATGGAAGCAGCAAGCGGATTGTCCGGCACGAGCCAGCGCGCAAGGCCATAGCCCGCAAAGGCCGACCACAGCGGCCAAGCTGAAAACCGCTGTCGCCACAGTTCGCACATCAGCATCGCAAACAAACTCGTGAGCACGAAATCAAGGCCCGCAAGATCAATTTTCGCTGATGCGCCGATTGCCGCGCCCAAGGCGCTGCCCGCAATCCACCAGCAGTGATTGAAGAGACTCAGCCAGAAAACTCGTTCTTTGGGCGCATTTTCCGGATACAGACTCAAAAGCGAAAACGTCTCGTCGGTAAGAGCAAAAACGCAATACCAGCGTCTAAAGCCTTTTTCAGGCATTTTTCGCAGCAGCGGCAATCCGTAGAAAACGTGGCGCAGATTGAGCACCGCCGTCGCAAAGGCGATGGCAAGCACTGATGAGCCGGCAGCGAGCATGGGAACCATCATGTACTGCACGGCACCGCCATAGATCAGCACCGAGGCGACCGGCGCAAGCCAGGCTGCGCCTCCGGCCTGCGTAAAAAGAAAACCAAAGACAATGCCCAGCGGCACGTATCCGAGCATGACAGGAATCGAATCCCGAAATGCTTGAACGATATTGTTGTCTTCAGAGCTCTTCATGCGCAAAAAAATTGAGATTCTTATGAAAGCAAAAGAACCGAGCGCCGAAACTGCAAAAGCCCGTCCAAACGCCCGGCCGTCAATTAGAGCCGACATTCTAACAGAGCCGCATTGGGCGAAAGTTTGAATTCGCGTCGATAAAAGTCAATGTTTTGCACAAGAGCCGTCTGCCGTCTGCCCCACGGAAATTTCCTTCGTTTTGCAGACATCGACTCGTCCCAGAGCCCCGCAGGCGGCTTCAAGCTCAGCAGGCGTCAACTCCACAGCACTTGCCGCATCGCCGACAGCCGGAAAAACCGTCTCAAAACGTTCGACCGATATGCCGACCCAGCAGTCAACTCCTGGGTTCCTGCCAAAAGGCGTGACGCCCCCGGGCCGGTGTCCGACAAGCGGTTCGACCTCATCGAAGGCAAGCATTCTTGGCTTAAATCCAAAAGCACGCTTGAATTTGCCGCCGTCAATCCTGGCATCTCCCGCAGCGACGACCAGCACTGCTCGTCCCTCGCGCGTCTTTAAGGCAATCGTCTTGGCAATGCGTTCGGCCGCCACGCCCAATGCCTGGGCTGCAAGTTCAACCGTGGCCGACGACTGCTCCAGCACGCGGATGCGCCCGACGAAGCCTTTTTGCTGCAGGTCCAAACTTGCTTTTTCAAAGGACATTTCCTGCGCTCCTATAGCGTGGCATCGGGCGCCACCCAATGTCCGGACTTGCCGCCCATTTTTTCAACGAGCCGGATGCCGTCCATGACCATAAAACGGTCGACGGCCTTGCACATGTCGTAAATCGTCAAGAGCCCCACCTGCACGGCCGTCAGAGCCTCCATCTCGACGCCGGTCTGCCCGCGGGTCTCGCACGCCGCACGGCAGACAACGGCGCTTTTTTCCTTTTGAAGCACAAAATCAACCGTCACGTGCGTGAGCGCTATCGGGTGGCACAAAGGAATCAGCTCTGCGGTTTTTTTGCTGGCCATGATTGCCGCCACGCGCGCCACGCCGATGACGTCTCCCTTTTTCGCCTTGCCTTCGGCAATGAGGGCAAACGTCTCAGGCCGCATGCGGATGACGCCTTCGGCAACTGCCGTACGGTGCGTCTGGCCTTTGTCTCCGACATCGACCATATGTGCATTCCCATGATCATCAAAATGCGTGAGTTCAGACATAACCAAATGCTTCCTTAGAAATATCCTTTTTCGATTCTTCTGAGTTTTGCCACATTACAGTGCATCTTGGCTCGGTATGATACCGAGAAAGTTTTTTCACGCCTTTGCTTTGCCCACCGCAGACTCATGTTCAAACGCCTCATTGTTCTGGCTGTCAGTCTCTCGATTGCCGCACTGCCCGCTCCTGCCTGTCTGGCAGCCGATTCCGGCGTGGGGCAGTACAACCTTCCGAGTCTGGGCACGGTAGCCGGCGCCGATCTCACGACGATGGACGAACGGCATCTGGGCGAGCAGCTGATGCGCCGCGTGCGTGCCGATGCCTCCTTTATGAACGATCCCGAGGCCACGGACTATCTCAACCGCCTAGGCTACAGGCTTGTTGCGGCAGCCGACCCCTCGCCCTACGACTTTTTCTTCTTTCCGATCCGCAACAAGACGCTCAATGCCTTTGCGCTGCCCGGAGGCTTTATCGCCGTTCACTCCGGACTCATCATTGCGGCAAAAAATGAAAGCGAGCTTGCCGGCGTCATTGGGCATGAAATCGGACACGTCACGCAGCGCCACATCGCCCGCATGCTGCAGCAAAGCGAAGGATCTCTTGCCATGACGCTTGGCTCGATCCTGCTGGCGCTGCTCGCTGCCCGCGCCGGAGGAAGCTCCGGCGGAGACGCTGCAATGGGCATCATGATGGGCACGCAGGCGGCCATGATTCAAAACCAGCTTGGATATTCGCGCGACGCTGAGCGCGAGGCCGACCGCGTCGGTTTGCAGAGCCTGCAAAATGCAGGTTTTGATCCGCACGGCATGGAAGCCTTTTTCGAGCGTCTGCAGAAAAACAACCGATGGTACGAATCTGCAAGCACCTCCTACATCTCCACGCATCCTCTCACAACCGAACGCATCAGCGACATGCAAAACCGCACGCGCACGCTGCCTGCGGTCAACCACAATGACAGCATCGACTTCGGTCTCATTCAGGCGCGCATGCGCGTGCTGCAGGAGACGCGCTACGACGGCTGGCTCTCTGCGCTCAAAAGCTTTGATCTGGAACTGGGAAAAAAGCCCGAGCGCCAGCGTGAAGCGGCTCTGCGCTACGGCAAGTCGGTTGCCCTGAGCAAAATGAACCGCAGCAGCGAAGCTCTCTCAGAAATTCGCCGCGCCAAGTCGCTTGCTGCAACGCCCAACGTCATCATCGACAAGCATTTGAGCGAACTTGTCTTTCTGACGGCAAAAACCGATGCTGACAAAAAGAAGGCCATCGAACTTGCCCGCGAAACGGCGCAAAAATATCCCTATTCAGGCCTTGCTGCCACAAACTATGCTGAACTTCTCTACCAGGCCGGAGACAACGCCGCCGTCATCAAATATATCCGCGAACAAAGAGCGCTCGGCAAAAACGACCCCGACTACTACGTGTATCTGGCGCGCAGCTATGAAGCGCTCGGCAAGAAATCCCTGAGCTATGCCGCCACGGGCGACATGTACGCACTGATGAACAACCCCCGAGCAGCCTTGTACCAGTTTGATCTCGCCCAGAAGGCCAACGATGCCGACTTTTATGCGATGAGCGAAATTGACGCCAAGCTGCGCGAACTGCGCCAACAGGTGCTCGCGCTCGATAAAAAAGACTAGCTCCACGTGCCTCGAAACGCGCCGTCTTCCTGCGAATAGGCCTTTTTGATGATGCGCTTTTGGCTTCGGATTGTGTCAAAATACGAGCCTAATCGGCTCTGACGTCGGCGCCTTCCATTGTTGCGCCCGTCTACGGCCACTTTGATCGTTTTTATCTCAAACGGGCCGTGCCCGGGAACAAAAGCACGACGCCCTCTGCCCTTTTTGTCGGCAGACAGAGGCGCGCGGCTGCTTGCCCGCCTGCCCGCTTCTCGTTGATATTTCCAACATGGCTATTGAAGACTTTCTGACCATTGCCGAGCCCACCGACGAGGTCATCGAAACCGATGCCGTCATCGTCGGCGCCGGTCCCGTGGGCCTTTTCCAAGTTTTTGAATTGGGCCTTCTTGAAATCAAGGCGCATGTCGTCGACTCACTCAAAACTGTCGGCGGTCAGTGCATGGAGCTTTATCCCACCAAGCCCATTTATGACATCCCGGCGGTGCCCGTATATTCGTCCTACGAACTCACCGAAAACCTTTTAAAGCAAATACATCCGTTCAACCCCGTTTTTCACCTGGGAGAAGAAGTTACCCTGGTGAAAAAGCGCGAGGACGGGCTCTTTGACGTGGCCACCGACAAAGGCACGAAGTTTCTGTGCAAGGTCGTGATCATCGCCGCCGGCGTCGGATCCTTCCAAGCCAGGCCGCTTCGCGTGCCCGGCATAGAAAAATTCGAAGGCACGCAGCTGCACTACCGCGTGCGCGATCCTGAGATGTTCAACGGCAAAAACATCGTCATCTGCGGCGGCGGGGATTCTGCGCTTGACTGGACGCTGAACCTTGTGGGCAAAGCCGAAAGCGTCGTCCTGCTGCATCGCCGCGACGGCTTCAGAGCCGCCGCATCGTCTGTGGCACGCATGCGCGAGCTCTGCGAAAACTGGGAAATGCAGTTTGAAGTCGGCCAGGTGACCGGCTTTGAAGAAGTCGACGGCAAACTGACCGAAATTCGAGTCACGGGCGGCGACGGCGTCGTGCGCCGCATGCCGCTCGATCACCTGCTTGTCTTCTTTGGCCTGCAGCCCAAGATCGGACCGATCGCCGAATGGGGACTTCAGCTTGAACGCAAGCAGATCGTGGTTGATACCGAAAAGTTTGAAAGCTCCATTCCGGGCATTTTTGCCGTAGGCGACATCAATACCTACCCCGGCAAGAAAAAGCTTATTCTTTCGGGCTTTCATGAATGCGCGCTTGCCGCTTTCGGCGCAAGCAAGTACGTTTTCCCTGAAAAGAAGGTCTTCCTGCAGTACACGACGACAAGCCCGAAGCTGCACAAAGTGCTCGGCGTCGAAACACCAACTTTCGATGACTGAGGCTTTCGCCTAACCCAAGCCCCGCGGCAAATTTTTCTGCCCGGGGCCTTTTTGTCTCTTCAGTCCTTGCCGATTCTCGCCGTCTGTCAACTGGGCTGCCGCAGCCTCGGAGAGCCGAAGACTTGCTCAAACCGTTCGATGGCGCCGATGATGGGAGCATCGAGAAAACGCCGGGCGATTTCAACATCTTCCTGCGGCACGCCGTAATGAGCCTCTGCAACAGAGCCCGCAATGCAGGCAATCGTATCGGAGTCTCCGCCGATAGAGACGGCGCCGCGAATTGTGTCGTTGTAGTCAACGCCTTCAAAAAAGGCTTCCAGAGCCTGCGGCACGGATCCCTGCGTGCTCGAACTAAAGCCGTAGTAAGGACGGATGGCGTCCAGTGAAAAATCCAAGCAGTAGTAGTTGGTCTCAATATAGCTTCGGATGCGGTCCTTGGAGAAGCCTGAGCGCGCCAAGAAAATGGCGCTTGCCACGGCCTGGGCGCCGTGCACGGCCTGTGGGTGGTTGTGCGTGACGACGGTCACAGTACGGGCAAGGTCCTGCGCCTGCTGCAGACTTGATGCCGCCCACGCGCATGGACTGACGCGCATGGACGCTCCATTGCCCCAACTGCCGTAGGGCTCCAGAGAATCTTGCCGCACCCAACGCAAAAAACGGTCTCCATAGCCTCGTCCGGGGTAGCTCGCACACCAGCGGCGAAGCGCCTGCACGGTTTCTGCAGACAACTCCCGACCAGGATCTCGACGGCAGATAACCAGTGCATCGGCCACTGCCGCCGTCAGCACAGTGTCATCCGTAAACCGGCAATCTTCACCGAAAAGCACAAAATTTCTCGACTTGTAGTTGTCAAACTCAAAACGAGATCCGATGATGTCGCCGACGACTGCGCCCCAAAGCATTGCGTTTGCCTCTGCAGCCAATGCTGCCTAAAAATTGCCTTCCTCGTGCGAAATCCTACACGCAAAAATTTGCCAGCGTTTTCCAAGTTCCAATGAGCAATTCTGGTTTTGTTAGACTTGGGGCGAAATTTGTTGACCGCGCATCCCTTATTGCCGCCCTCGTACGATTTGCGTCTAAGGAAGCAAAACACCGCAGGTCCGCTAACGGAACACTCTATGCAAAGCTTTGAACACGTTGCCATCATCGCAAAACCGGACGGCAATATTGCCTGCTATGTGCAGGAACTTATAAAGATCATCGAAAAAACCGGCTGCAGGCCTTATCTCGATGAAAACGCCGTCCGTCACATGCCGAAACCCTCGCGCTACGAGTCGGGCTCTGTGCATGAGATCGCACGCGAATGCGAAGTAGCCATCGCCATCGGCGGCGACGGCACAATGCTCGGCGCCGCACGCATGCTTGCCCCCTACGGGCTGCCCGTCATCGGCATCAACGCCGGCCGCTTGGGGTTCATCACCGACATTGTGATCGAAGACATGCACCGTCTGGTACCGAGCATGCTCTCGGGACACTACACCTCAGACAACCGCAGCATGCTCGAAGGCGAGGTCTACCGCAACGGCCAAAAGCTCTTTCAGGAACACAGCGTCAACGACATCGGCATCAGCCACGGCCGAGCTCTGGGCATGGTTGAATACACGGTCTATGTCGACGGCCTGCAGATGGCCGTGCAGCATGCCGACGGCGTCATTGTCAGCACAGCCACCGGCTCAACGGCTTATGCCATGGCAGCCGGCGGCCCGATCATGCATCCGCAGTGCAAGAACATGCTGCTCGTGCCGGTAGCGCCGCATACGCTTTCAAACCGGCCCATCGTGCTGAGCTCTCACTCAATCATCGACATTGAGGTCAACGAAACCCGAAGCGCCGTAGCAAGCTTTGATGCACAGGTGCTTTTTGACGTCATGGCTGGCGACGTGCTGCGCGTCTACGTCAGTCCCTACAGCTTTACGATGCTGCACCCTGTGGGCTACAACCACTTCGATTTGCTGCGCCGCAAACTCAAATGGAACTACCTGCCCAAGGCCGAACGACCAATTCATACGCCTGTAGACAAACAAACCGCCGCAGCCATCATCCGCGCTCCCGTTCCTGTCGACAAAAACAACTGATTTCTCTTCTGTGCGTGCAGCATGCTTGAACTTCTGACTTTAAAAGATTTCGTCATCGTCTCTTCGCTGGACATTGAAGCAGAAAAGGGACTTACCTGTCTCACAGGCGAAACCGGCGCAGGCAAGTCGATTCTCATCGACGCGCTTGAATTTGTTCTCGGGGCCCGAGGCGATCCGAGCGTTATTCGCGAAGGAGCTCTGCGCACTGAAGTCTGCGCACAGTTTACGGTTGTGGCGCGTGCCCGCAGCTGGCTTCAAAATGCAGGATTTGACGAATGCGACACGGTGCTGCTGCGCCGTACGATTGACACCAAAGGCCGCTCTCGCGCCTGGATCAACGCCACGCCCGTGACAATTTCGCAAATGCGCGAGCTCGGAGAACGGCTCGTCGACATTCACGGCCAGCACGCGCATCAGTCGCTCTTGAAACCCGCCTACCAGACGCAGCTCGTCGATGGATTCGGCGCAACCAAGGCTCTGCGCACGGCTGTACGCGACGCCTGGCTTGCCTGGCAGCACCGTCTGCGCCTGTTGACCGAGGCAACCGAAGATCAGGAAAAGCTTCAGGCCGAGGCTGAGCGGCTGGGATGGATCAATGAGGTCTACGAAGAACTTCAGCCGCAGGACGGCGAGTGGGAAAAAATCAGCGAAGAGCATCAGCTCCTATCAAACAGCGCCGACATCGTACTCAACATCCGCAATGCGCTCGATTGCCTGCGCGAAGGACAGGTGAGCGCTTCGCAGCTGGTTTCAACAGCACAAACAGAACTTGCGGCTGCTGCGCGCTTTGATGAGTCCTGCTCGCAGTTTGAAGCCGCTCTGTCGCAGGCTGCGGCCATCATTGACGACACGGCGCGCGACGTCTCGCACCACCTGGACCGCTTTGATGTTGATGAAGAGCATTTTGCGGAAATCGACGAACGACTCAACAGCTATTGGAGAGTCTCGCGCAAGTTCCACCGCACCCCCGAAGAGCTCTACGCGCATTGGCAGGAAACCCGCGAAAGACTGCATCAAATCGAGCTCACCAGCGATATTGAAGCGCTCAAAAAAGCTGAACTTCAATGCAAAAAAGCTTATCTTGAGCAGGCAGCCAAGCTCACGCAGGCTCGGCGCGAAGCCGCCGCTCGCCTGTCTGCTGCCGTGACGGCAGAAATGCAGACGCTTTCCATGGCGGGAGGCAAGCTTGAAATTGCCCTCAACCCCTGCGAACCACGCGCCTCAGGCGTTGAGTCCTGCGAATTCTTGGTCAGCGGCCACGCCGGCGCCACGCCTCGCCCGCTCATCAAGGTAGCCTCCGGCGGCGAACTGGCGCGCATTTCGCTTGCCATTGCCGTCATCACTGCACAGATTACGCCCGTGCCCACGCTGATCTTTGACGAAGTCGACACGGGCATAGGCGGCGCCGTGGCCGAAGTGGTCGGACGTCTTTTGCGCCGTCTTGGCAACACGCGCCAGGTGCTGTGCGTCACGCATCTGCCTCAGGTCGCCGCTTGTGCGCATCAGCAATGGCTCGTACACAAGCACACGGAAAACAACGTCACGACAAGCTCGCTCAAACTTTTGTCGCCGCAAGAGCGCGTCTCTGAAATTGCCCGCATGATGGGAGGCCGGGTCATTACCGAAGCCACTCTCACAACGGCTGCCGAACTGATCGACAATGCCGCCAAGGACAATCACAATCCGAGCCCCGCGTCAGGCGCATAATTGCAGACTCTTCTTTTGCGTGTTTTTGCGAGGTTTCTCTCATGTCCAGGCCCATTTCCGTTTTGGTTCACATCGACGCCATGCGGCACAACGTTGCCCTCGTGCGCAAGGCTGCCGGCAGCCGTACTCTTTGGGCTGTAGTCAAAGCCAATGCCTACGGTCATGGTCTGGAAAACGCCGTCAGCGGCTTTGCTGAGGCCGATGGCCTGGCGATGCTTGAGGCAAGCGAGGCAAGACGAGCCAGAGCCGCCGGCTGGCAGAAGCGCCTTTTGATGCTCGAAGGATTTTTTGACGCCGCCGATGCGCTTGAACTTGAAGCTCTTGGAGCCGAGCCCGTCATTCATTCACGCTGGCAGATTGAACTTTTGAAGTCGATGCCGCACTCAGCCTTCAGAGTGCATGTCAAAATCAATTCCGGCATGAACCGACTGGGCTTTCAGCCTGCAGAATCAGCGCAGGTCATATCTGAGCTCCGATCCATCCCCGGCGTTGAAGTTCTTGATGCCGTCACGCACTTTGCCAACGCTGAACTGCCGTTTGAAAATGCTTCCGCAGCCAGCGTTTCCACGCAGCTGCGGCAGATGCAGCCCATTGCTGAGCGTGAAGAGCTCTGCATGGCGAATTCCGCCGCGGGACTGATGCAGCCAGCCGTAGCAGGAAACGGCCTGCGAGCCGGCATTGCCCTTTACGGCATCAGTCCTTCAAGCGACGTCTCATCACACGAATTGGGCTTGAAGCCGGCCATGACGCTAAGCGCCGACATCATTGCCCTGCGCAGCGTCGCCCGCGGAGGAGCCGTCGGATACGGCAGCCGCTGGACTGCTCAAAAAGACTCGCGCATTGCCGTCGTCGCATGCGGCTATGCCGACGGTTATCCGCGCTCGATGCCCGACGGCGCGCCCGTCTGGGTTGAAGGACAGATTGCACCCATTGCAGGCGCCGTCTCCATGGACATGCTCACGATTGACGTAACCCACATACCGCAGGCGCAAATCGGCAGCCGCGTCGAACTCTGGGGCGAGCACATCTGCGTCAATGATCTCGCCCGCCGCTGCGGCACCATTGGTTATGAGCTGCTTTGCGCCGTTGCCAGCCGCGTTCCGGTCTCTTCAAACTAAGCCGTAATGCTAGGAATTAGGTACGCAAGTTGAAAATGCAAATTTCGTCTAAGAGTGGATGGAGGGCCGGCCATTTCCGCCCTGGCAGGATGAAACATGCCTCCAGGGCTTTTTGATGTGTCGA
>CALXQS010000007.1 GCA_944390715.1 uncultured Duodenibacillus sp.
AGGGGAGATTGCGTCTGCAAAAACGGTTACGGAGCGAATTTGGCCCGTAACTGAGCCTCACTCACCCTCAAAACGTCCATCGGCAGCCTTGAGCTGCCGAATTGGTGCCGTTTGGTTGGGAACTTGTAAGATGCAGGCTAGCGGCTGCGTTGCGGAACCACTTGTAAACCGTACCTCGAACAACGCCCAGAGCCTGGGCAATCTCAACGACACGAAAACCCTCGCGGCGCATGGCAAAGCCACGTTCGCGAAGGACCTCTAGTTTCTCAGGACTATGTCTGCGGGCATCTGTTGCTTTCATAGTCCCAATTATATCAAATTGTTAACTATTTTACAATCTGGTTAATAATCTAGACTTACCGAAAGTTTGCGGCAAATATTTCCGGAGGCCGCAATAGCAAAAAAAGCGAGAAAAATAAAAACCTTAAGGAGAAGCTAAATGCAGAGCATTTTGCCATGGATCGGCATCGTCATTTTGTTTATGACGGGATGGGCCGTTGTCAAAAAATACCAGGTCAACATGGTTTTGCTGTTGGGAGGTTTGGCGCTTAATGTTCTGGCCGTAGCCGGCGGACTGACGACATTTCTTCCAAAAAACGCAGTGCCCACGGGATTTGTCGGGTTTGATTTCATGGAGCTGCTGCGAGCAATTTCACGCACGCAGATCGCAGGCGTCGGCTTCATCATTCTTGTCTCCGGCGGTTTTGCCGAATACATGAAGGCAATCGGCGCATCTGATCGTTTCGTCACGATTTGCGCCAAGCCTCTGGCGCTTATAAAAAATCCGTACCTGATTCTTGCCGCTGTCTTTATTTTCGGACACTGCCTTGGGCTCATCATTACGTCGGCAGCAGGACTGGCAATGTTGATGGTTGTAACGGTCTACCCTCTGATCATCAGAGTGGGCTGCTCAAGCCTTGCTGCCGCTGCTGTCGTAGCAAGCGTCTTGGCCATCGGCTATGCACCGGCCTCGGGCGTGGCAGTCATGGCCGCTGAGCTTGTGCATCTTGATCCAATTCAATATCTTGTGCAGTACCAGCTGCCGATGGCAGTGCCGACAATTCTGGCCATGGCTGTTGCGCATGTGATTGTGCAGTATTGGTTTGACAAGCACGATGACGTCAAAGGAGAGACGGCCGATCTTCGCGAGCTTGAGGAGAAGCGCCTGACGCTCGAAAACGTGCCTGCGGTTTACGCTCTGCTGCCGATCATGCCGATCGTTCTTTTGCTGATCTTCAATAAGATGGTCTACTCAAGCGTGACGCTCAATGTTGCAACGGCTATGTTCATTGCCTGGGTGCTTTCTTTCTTTGTAGACCTTGTTGTTCGCCGCGATCCTAAAAAATCGTTTGATCTGAGCTTTGCGATGTTCAAAGGCATGGGCAGCATTTTGACGAGCACCGTGGGCCTTATCTTTGTGGCCGCTTTCTTTGCGACCGGTCTGCAGAACATCGGCATCGTCAACATGCTCATTGAGGGGGCCAAGCACATCGGTTTGGGTGAGACCGGAACCGGCGTGTTCCTGTCGGCCGTCATCGGCGTCGTGACGATTCTGACCGGATCAGGCGTTGCTGCCTTCACGAGTCTTGCGCACATCATCCCCGACGTGGCTGCACACCTCAACAGCGACGGCATCTCGATCATGCTGATGATGCATACGGCAAGCGAAATGCTGCGCGCTATTTCGCCGGTCGCCGGCGTGGTCATTATTGTGGCGGGCTTTGCCAAGGTCAATCCGTTGACGATGGTAAAGCGTACGGCCATCCCCTGTTTGGTAGGCTATGTAACGATGCTCATCACGGTATCGATCATGGTTTAAGAGTTCTAGGTTTTCCGGCAGACATCTGCAGCTGGACTGCCGGAAGCTTTTTTTGAAAGGATTTGGATGATGATTGAACTGACAGGGAAAGTTTTCGGATCAGTTCGTGAGCACACCGAGAAGACGCTTGCGGCTGTTTGGGAAAACGCTTTGCTGGCGGTGCCAGCAAAAGACGACGCCACTGAACCGGTGCAGACAACGCCGGCTTTGATGCGAACGCTCTGCGAAAACAGGCGCTTTCCGGTGCTTTTGTTTGCTCACGGTAGTTCTGGCATCAATGAGGCGATACGCCAATTTAGTCTTTATATTGCGCAGAAAATTGGCTGGGCTGTCGTGGTTCCGGATTCCATGCAGACGGCCGACAGACTGACCTATTCTTCGCCTGTAGCCAAATGCGATTATGAGGCGGTGCATGCGATGAGAAGCGCCGAACTTGCCTATTCTGCGCAAAGGCTTTTTGAGCAGCCTTGGTTTTCAGGCGTTTATGCCGTGGCCGGCACGAGCGAAGGCGGCGTGGCAGCGGCGCGCTTTGATTCTGCAAAGCTGGCGATTCGCGAAAAAGCAAAGCTCATTTTTTCGTGGTCATGTGAAGAGAACTACCATGTTGAGGCTCCGGGCAACGTGCTGCCTCGCGATTTGCCGGTTCTCAATGTCATGAGCATGACGGATAAGTTCTTCAGCCGAGCCAATGCGTATCTCGACAACGATGCGGCAATGGGCTATGCGCGAGAGGCGTTGCAGAACAATCCCAATGCCTCGATCGTGTTGATACCGCAGGCTGCGCACACGCTGCTCAACTTGCCGCAGACACGCGCGGCGGCGCTGGAAATTCTTGAGCGCGCTTCACTCCTGTAGGTGCGGGGCAAGCGGAAATTTTTCCGCTTAAGCTGCAGCGTCAATTGCAGATCAGTTTCGCGCAGAAGCGCGCAACCGCGCTTTTGCCGCATAAAGGTTTGCAAAGTCAAAAATCTTTAGTCTTATTTTTCGTTTCCGCGGTATTGCGCATCGGTGACTGGATCAAGCCAGATGGATTTGTTGTTTGGCACATTGGTCTCAACCGAGATGTGAGTCATCCAGCTTTCAAGACCGCCCCCATGCCAGTGCTCGACATTAGGAGCAATGCGCACCACATCGCCTTTTTTGATGATTTGAACTGGCTTGCCGCGGTCTTGGTAACGACCTTCGCCGGAGAGAACGAGAAGAATTTGGCCTCCTGTGTGCTTATGCCAGAAAGTTCGCGCGCCGGGCTCAAATGTTACGTTTCCGATGGGAGCGTTAAAGACGGCATCATTGTTCGAGAGCATGGTGAGGTAGGTCGTGCCCGTGAAGAATTTGCTGTAAGGATTGAGCGGACCTTGTTCGAAAATGGTGTCAATGAGCGCCTTCTTGACGTTCACAGCATCAGCAGCGTGAGCCGGGATCACAGAGCCCGCAACGACGGCAGCAGCTGCGGCAGCAAGACGTTGAGATGCATTCATAGCCAGACCTCCGAGAAAAAAGCAGAAAAAACGTAGGCAAATCCTGTGCAGAGACATGCTGTAGAAAATTCCAAGGCATGAAAATGCAGGCACAAGGAGCCTTTATGCAAATTGTCTGACCAAATGAACGATAGCGTCAAATACTTTATGTTGATCGTTTTTCATGCGAAAAATAAATAAGTATGCAAGGGCCAAACCAAGGCACCCAATCTGTTTCATGCACGGCAAACAAGCATTTTTATGAGAAGGATTGTGCTTGAGAAATACGCTGCCGCAAGACTTTGAGAAACTCTTCGGTCAGCGTGCGCTTGGGTGCGGCTGCCGACCAAGCAAAGACCACATCGGTTTTGAAAACTGGATTAAATGGAAGAAACGCGATTTCATCGTCAGGCCGGGAGATGCCGTCAATGCAGATGGCATTGCCGCCGGCACGAACGATAAGCGAGGCGTTGTAGAGCAGGTTGTAGCTCCCAACGATGTGCAGCCGCTCAAAGGGATAGTTGAGCCAGCCCGACATCTCATTTTGAATGAGCCGCTGTTTGGGACAATAAATAGGCAGATTAAGCAGATCGGAAGGGCACACGGAAATCTTTCCGGCCAGCGGTCCGTCTCGCCGCGTGAGAACGCCCCAGCGGTTTTGCTGCGGCAGCTTGACGTATTCAAAGCCGGCTAGGTCAGCCGGTTGGTTGAAGAGTCCAAAGTCGGAGGTGCCCATGCGAAGCGCTGCGGCGCAATCCAGCGCATTGACGCTCAATAGATGGCATCGTACGAGGGGATGCGAATTCTGAAAGGTCGCTACTGCATCGGCAACGATGTCCATGGCAGGGGTTTCGCCCGCAGAAATCGTTAAATCTCCTGAGAGATCCTGCGTCGACATGGTTTCAAGCTTTGCTTTTTCCACTAGAGACAGGATGGCCTGGGCTTGTTGGAACAGATAGATGCCTTTTTCGGTGAGTTCAATGCGTCGCGTCGTGCGGTCGAAAAGAACTTGCCCTAGTTCGTCTTCAAGGTCGGCTATTTGGCGTGAGAGCGTGGGCTGCGTCACGAAAAGTTTTTCGGCTGCGGCAGTAAAGCTCTTTTGACGTGCAATTTCAACGAAATAGCGTAAAGACTTGAGGTCCATGACAACATTTCTGCAGGGAAAAAACAGAACAAGTCAATTATACAAAAAATTTATAAATATACATAACTATTTGATATTGGAATTATTTTGAGCGATGACATACGATATCTGCATCGGTAGCGGCTTGCAGGAAACTTTCCGGCAGCGAGACTTTCGAAGGGAGGAGTCATCAAGTGATGCAGACATCCGCTGTTTTTTCTCGTCGAGCTTTTCTTTGGATGGCTGCCGCAGCAGGAATGTTGGTGACAGGCGTGGGGGGCGCAGCAGCTACGTCGGCTGTTGCGCAAGGATCACTGCGTCATCTGACCGAGCGCCGCATGCTGGGAGATCTTGAAGTTTCCGCAATCGGACTTGGATGCCTGCCGATGGTCGGCTACTACGGCGGGAAGTTTGAGAAAAAAGACATGATTGCCCTGATTCGGCGTGCGTATGATTCAGGCGTGACTTTTTTTGATACGGCCGAGGTCTACGGGCCTCATACAAGCGAGACTTGGGTGGGAGAGGCTTTGGAGCCCGTTCGCGACAAAGTTGTGATTGCCACTAAGTTTGGCTTTGGCGTTGAAGAAGGCAAGCCGCAGACCCTCAACAGCAGACCAGAGCACATCCGCCGTGCTGTGGAGGGCTCTCTGAAGCGTCTTCGTACGGATCACATAGATCTGCTTTATCAGCATCGCGTCGATCCTCAGGTGCCGGTTGAAGATGTCGCTGGCGTTGTGGGTGAGTTGATGCGCGAGGGCAAAGTGCTGCACTGGGGCATGTCGGAAGCAAGCAGCCGAAGCATCCGTCGAGCGCATGCCGTCACGCCTCTTACGGCGCTGCAGTCTGAGTATGGAATTTGGTGGCGCGAGCCGGAAACCAAAACTTTTTCCGTGCTCAAGGAGCTGGGCATCGGCTTTGTTCCGTACTGTCCGCTGTGCCGAGCGTTTCCGCTCGGAAACATTACGCCCGAGACGAAGTTTGAAAAGAAGGATCGACGCGCAACTCTTCCCCAGTTTACAGAGCAGGCAATGCGGCACAACATGCCGTTTGTCGAACTTGTAGCCAAGTGGGCAAGGCAAACTTCTTCGACGCCCGCTCAATTTGTGTTGGGCTGGGTGCTGGCGCGAGGTGAGCATGTCGCTCCAATTCCTGGCACAACGAATCCGCTGCATCTCGATGATTTTCTGGGGGCGGCAGAACTGAAGCTTTCAGGTGATGAGTGGAAGGCTTTTGATGATGAGTTTGCTCAGATTGATCTGATGGGGCACCGTGCGGATCCTTTCACGGAAAGTCAAATTGACCATTCTTAGCTGCAGTTAAAGGTGCGAATCAAAGGCTCTGCCTGAGCAGGAAATGATCGATTTGGAGATTGAGAAAAATGAGAAGGTTTCTGCAGATTTGTACTTTGGTGTGTTTTCTTTTATGTACAAATGGAGATTTCGTCATGGCGCAAACCGTAGAAATGCACATCGGCGCAAAGAGTTTTTTTATTGAACTCAACGGCAACGATGCGGCGCGTGATTTTGCCAGCCGTCTGCCGATGGAGCTGCAGTTTGAAGACTTTGCAGGAACGGAGCGCATCGCGTATCTCAATCCCAAGCTCAATGTGGGCGAAGCTCCTACGCATATGACGCCTCAGACGGGAGATGTCGCCTACTATATCCCTTGGGGCAATCTTGCGGTATTTGTGAGAAATTTCCGGGCTTCGGAAAGCCTAGTGCCCCTTGGCCGCATGAGCGAGGAGGCATGGCGTGCTCTGCAGTCGAGCGGCGATGAATCGGTGAGATTCGGACTGCGTCAGTAAGGTGCAGCACTAAAGCATTTCGTTTGAGAGGAGGAAAATCATGACACTTTCTAGACGTACATTTTTGCAAGGCGCTGCTGCCTGCGGTGCGGCTGCGACTTTGGGACTGGGCAAGTCTATTGCCGCTGAACCGAAAAAAGCAGTCGTCGTTTTTTATTCTCGCTCAGGCAACACAGAAGCGCTTGCGCGGATGATTGGCGCCCGAACAGGACTGCAAGTCCTGCGCATTGATGTCAAAGAGCCCTATGCGGCCGAGTACAGCGACATGACCTATGTGGCGCGCGACGAGGTGCAGCGCAAGGCCCGCAGAGAACTGAAGACGCCGTTGCCTGATTTGACGAGCTTTGATACGGTATTTTTGGGCAGCCCTTATTGGTGGGGGAGTCTGTCGGTGCCGATGGCAACGTTCTTGATGGACGAGAACCTGGCGGGAAAAACTGTTTATCCGTTCATCACTTCAGGCAGTTCATCTCCCCAGGGGGCGCTTGACCGCATCCGCGAGTTGTGCCCGCAGGCAAAAATTGGAGCGCATTTTTATGTGCCGGGAGCAGAGGCAGCTGATGCGGACAACGATGTGGCCGCCTGGCTCAAAAAAATCGGCTTCTGATTGAACAAAATTTCAATAACACAAACCCCGGCGGTCATCGGCAGCCGGGGTTTGCTTGTTGGGTTGAGAATAAGTTCGTGGCAAATAAGCTACTTTTTCGTGATGTCGATGCCGAAGAACTGTACTGAGATTTTGGCAAGTTCGCCCGAGTTTTTCATTTCGGCAATGACGTCGTTGACCACTTGACGCAGTGATTCGCTCTGCTGGCCCTTTTTTAGCGGAATGCCGATTTCACCAGCTTCGGGCGCAAAGAGAGCAATTTTGATGCCCGATTCTGGATGGGCACGGGTGTAGTCGACATAGGTTACTTCTGAGTTCAGGGTGGCGTCAATGCGTCCGGCGCGAAGCAGTTCAAAAGTTTGGTTGAGATCGTCGACGCCTGTGACTCTGGCGCCGTAACGTTCTGCCGTTTCAGCATAGGTGCTGGATATCGTATTGGCTGTAGTTTTTCCGCGCAGATCCTGCATTGTGCGAATGTCGGTTCTGTCGCCGTTGACGATGACGGCAACGCGGTCATAAGCGTAGGGTTCAGAGAAGCTGTATGCCTGAGCGCGTTCCTTGGTGATGCCTACGCCGTTGATCATTAGGTCGTAGCGGCCGGCATCAAGCCCAGCTAAGAGTCCATCCCATTTGCCTTCAACAAAGTTGGCCTTGACGCCGATTTTGTCGGCAATTTTTTGACCTAGGGCAACGTCAAATCCTGTGAGCTTGCCGTCTTTGTCGTGGTAGGTCCAGGGCGACCAAGTCCCTTCCATGGCAATCGTGATGGTGCCGCGTGCTTTGATCTGCGACAGGAGATCTTGGACGGCAGCCTCGTTGCCTGCCTTGGGGGCGTTTTCGGGTTTGTCTTCCGGCGAGCAGGCTGAAAGCATGCCGGCACAGAAGGCTGCAGCAAGTACCGCGCCGGTGCAATGGAGCATTCGATGGTTCATGGACGATGTTCCTCAAATAAACAATGAAAAATGTTGTGGGAAGGCTGTCTGAAATAAAGCTCAGTTATGAGCAGCGACAGCGAGCGTTTTGATGAACTGCGCTGTCCTTTCTTTTTCGGGATGCTCAAAGATAGTTTTAGCGGTTCCGGCTTCCACGACGCTTCCTGCCTCCATGAACACAACCTTGTTGGCGATGCTGCGTGCAAAGGCTAGTTCATGCGTAACCACAATCATGGTCATGCCTTCTTGCGCAAGTTGACGCAATATCGCAAGCACTTGGCGGGTTAGCTCGGGATCCAATGCAGAAGTCGGTTCGTCGAAGAAGATGATGTCGGGCTCTGAAGCCAATGCACGAGCGATGGATACGCGCTGCTGCTGGCCTCCGGAGAGTTCGCTCGGGTAGGCGTCTTCGCGGCCGCCAAGACCAAAGCGCTCGAGCAGCAGCTGCGCCTTGGCGTCGGCTGTGCGAATCGGCATGCCGCGCCCGACGACCAGTCCTTCGGTGATGTTTTCTCTAGCTGTTTTATTGAGAAAGAGGTTGTAGTTTTGAAAGACAAATGCCGTGCGTTTGCGGATGTTCAAAATCTCGCGTCGGGAAATGTGCGCCATGTCAAACGTACTGCCCGCAAAGAGAAGCTGCCCGGCGTCGGCTTTTTCCAGGAAATTTAGGCAGCGCAGCAACGTCGTCTTCCCAGAGCCGCTCGGACCGATGACGGCGACTACATCTCCTTTTTCAACCAGAAGATCAGCGCCATGGATGACTTCAGTGCCGCAAAACGATTTTTTTAGTCCTCTGACTTCCAAAAGCATGATGTGTATCCCGTACCTTCTTTAACGTCTGCCGTAGGTTCTGAGTCTCTTTTCGCCCCAGCTTTGAACTCGAGTAAGTACGGTGCAGAAAATAAGATAAATCAGGCCTACTTCAATGTATAAAAGAAGCGGCTCATAGGTGCGCGCCACAATGCGCTGCGTGGTCATGAACATTTCCGTGACCGTAATGTTGGCGGCCAGCGATGTGTCCTTGATCATGGCAATCAGAGAATTCCCAAGCGTTGGAAACGCAGTTCTGAAGGCTTGCGGCAGCACGATGCGGCGTATGGTCTGAAGATAACTCATGCCGCTGCAAAGACCCGCTTCGAGCTGTCCTGAAGGGACGGATTCAAGTGCTGCTCGTATGGTTTCAGCACAGTAGGCGCCTTCGTTGATTGAAAAGACAACGACGGCGGCGACAAAAGGATTGATGAGAATGCCGGCATGCGGCAGTCCGTAAAAGACGACAAAGAGCTGAACAAGCAAAGGAGTGCCGCGCGTGATCCAGATGTACAGACGAGCAAGATCCTTGAGTACAGGCACTTGTGCATATTGGATCAAGGCAACAACGACGGCAATGACCAGTGCGCACGAAAAGGCAATCGCCGTTAGCGGTATGGTCACGGTCAGGCCCGGCAGCAGAATTTGCCAGAAGGAATCGATAAAAAGTTCGGCAAGCGCGGTGCTCATGAAAAATCTGATGGTTGGGCGAAGGAAAGTCTTTTTCGGTGTCTTTTGATATGCGGAACTTTATGGGCTGCTTGGTTCAAGAAAAGAAACGAAAAGGATTTTGCGAAAATTGAGCAAAAAAAGTGAAAGAAACCATCAGGGCAGTCAAGATGAGCAAAACAAAAGCAACAAGATGCTTGAGTCAATATGCGCGGCAGGACCATGCGGTTGACTTTTGTTTTGCTACCCTGATATGTTGAAAAAGAGTAGGCTTTCAAGTTGCGGGCCTATGCATCACGAAAAAGCAAAAACTAAAACCAATTGCCCGCGCAAAGTGTGCATCAAACTAAAAGGAGGGATGTTTATGCTGGGCGTCATCATTACGCTTTTGGCCGTCGTTGCCATTGCGTACTTCGTCATCAAAAACTACTATCCGCCCATGATGCTGTGGCTTCTGGGCGTCGTGCTGCTTGTCATCGGCGTCATGATGGGCAATGCCCCTGTCGGGCCAAAGACTGCGACCAATTTCGTGGGATTTGACATTGCGCAGGCCCTGACCGATCTTTTGAAAAGTCGGTTGGGCGGATTGGGTCTGAACATCATGGCCATTGCGGGCTTTTCTTTCTATATGAACAAGCTCGGAGCATCAAAAGCGCTCGTCAAGGCCTGCATCAGGCCATTGTCGGCCATTCGCTCTCCGTATCTTCTGTTGGGCGTGACTTATCTGGTGGGGCAGACAATGGCGCTTTTCATCAACTCAGCCGTCGGACTGGGGCTGTTGCTGATGGCCTCGATCTACCCGCTGCTCGTGCAGCTTGGCGTGCGTCGTGCGGCTGCTGCTGCAGTGATCGGCTCGACGTGCTGTCTGGATTTGGGGCCGAGTTCTTCAAATGCCATGCGTGCCTCGGATCTGATCGGCACCGACGTGGTGACCTACTTTGTAACCGGCCAGATTCCGGTTGCCGTGAGCATCATGATTGCCGTGGCAGTCGGACATGCGCTGATTCAGCGCTGGTTTGACCGCCGAGAGGCAGCCAAGGGCATTGTCGATGCGGGCATCGCTCAGAACGCTGACAGCAAGGATCCGTTTGCCGACGCTGGTCCCGCACACTATGCCATTTTGCCGATTCTGCCGCTTTTCTTGCTGCTGATCTTCTCGCCGATGGTTTATGCCGGCATCAAGCTCAGTCTGGTTACAGCCATCGTGGTTTCCATCCTGATCTCGTTCGTGGTCGATTTGCTCACGCGGCGCACCTTCAAGCAGTGCTGTGCTGACGGTCAGGCCTTCTTTGAAGGCATGGGCAAGGTGTTCATATCGACGGTAAGCCTCATTGTGTGCGCTGAACTCTTTGCCGTCGGTCTTACCAAGGTGGGCGGCATTTCTACGCTGATTCAGCTTGCTGCGTCACAAGAAGGCATGGGACTGGCGCTGATGCTTTTCGTGATGATGGCCATTATGGTGATTGCGACCATCGTAACAGGTTCGGGCAACTCGGCTTTCTTTGCGTTCTCGCCTCTGCTTCCGGAGGCTGCCGCAAGCGTGGGCTACAACACCATGGCGCTGGTGGTTCCCGTGCAGCTTGCTGCGAGCCTTGCTCGTCCCATGAGCCCGATTTCGGGCGTCATCATTGCTGTTTCAGGCATTGCAGGTTTGACGCCGATTGAACTGATCCGACGCACGATTCCTGTCATGATCATCGGCATGATCGTCAATGTGGTTGCCTCGCTCGTGTTCCTCTAATGTTTTTGTGGAGATAATGAAAATGGCATTACTGATTAAAAATGCGCACGTCTACGCTCCTGATGATCTGGGCGTAGTCGACGTGCTGGTCGTCAACAAGCAGATTGCTGCCGTCGGCAAGGACCTGATGGTGACGATGCCGGGACTTGAGACGCTGCAAGCCAAAGGGCTCATCATGACCCCTGGATTTATCGATCAGCACATTCATGTAACGGGAGGCGGCGGCGAAGGAGGTCCCAAGACGCGCACGCCCGAGCTGGTGCTCTCTGAGCTCGTGGCCTGCGGTACGACAAGCGTTGTGGGCGTCTCGGGCACCGATGGTTCGAGCCGATCAATGGCCAATCTTTTAGGCAAGGTGCGCGCGCTTCAAGCCGAAGGCGTATCGGCCTGGATGTATACGAGCAACTATGCATATCCGCCCACGACTCTGACGAGCTGCGTGCGCGACGATCTGTACTTTGTGCCTGAGGTTCTCGGTGTCAAAATTGCCATGGGGGACCATCGCTCAAGCTTCCCGACAGAAGAGGAGGTTCTGAGGCTTCTGACGCAGATTCGCGTTGGCGCCATGGTCGCAGGCAAGCTCGGCGTGCTTCACATTCATCTAGGCAACATTGTCGGCCCCTTTGACATGTTCCTTGACATTGCCAAGAAGGGCTTCCCGATTCAGCACATCCGTCCGACGCACTGCGCTCGCGACCTCAAGGTGTTTGAGGGGGCCATCAAGTTTGGTCTTGCGGGGGGCTACGTCGATATTACGACCGGAGGTTCGTGCGCCGTGGGAACGCCCGCCGACGGCATTGTAGAGGCGCTCAAGGCCGGCGTGCCTGCTGATCATCTGTCGCTGAGTTCCGACGGCCACGGTTCGGTGCCGCGATTTAATGAAAAGGGCGAGATGATCGGGCTCGGCGTGGGCGGAGTTGGCTGCAATCTGCGGGACTTCAAGCGCCTGATCGGTGAAAAGGGCGTGCCGATGACCACGGCGCTTCCCATGGTGACTCGCAACATCGCGCAGGCTCTGCGCCTGCCCGGCAAGGGTGAAATCAAGCAGGGCAGCTGCGCCGACATCAACCTCTTTGACGAAAACATGGAACTTGTGCATGTCTTTGCCAAGGGGCGTCAGTTGATGAAGGACTCTGAAATCATCGTCAAAGGGACGTTTGAGCTCTAATTGAGCGATTCTTTTTGAGCACTGATGCGGACAGTCTGTTCTTAAATCGGGCGGACTGTCCATTTTTTTTTTTCTCGCACGGTCCAAAAGAAGCTTCAGTTTTTGCTACGGAAGCTTGCTCAGTTCTTCAATGAGTTCGGCCATTTGCTCAACGCTGCGCAGATTTGCGGTCAGAAGAAGATATTTTCCGTTGACGACGTAAGCGGGAATGCCCTGGCGCTTGGCCGCTTCGTACCACCATTTCCACTCATCGCACAAGGCCTGCACTTTGTGTTGTCTGCGTGATTGAGAGAAGTCTTCGGAGCTGATGCCGGTGGCTTTTGTCAGTGTATCAATAAAGGAACTTTCTCCCCAAAGCCATCGCGTGCCGTCTTTATGGTATGCCGCAAAAAGAGCATCCTTTGCCTTTTTAAACAACGAGTCTTTGCCGTATGCATCGCGGCCTGCGGCTTTGTCGCGGAGGATGCAAAGCGCAAAGAATTCGCATGCCGTGCGGCCATACTTTGCCCGTTGTTCAATGTGCACGGGATTGAAGGTCAAATTTGTTTTCTGCTTGATGCGTGCGATGAGATCGGCGTCTACCGTGATGTCGAATTTATAACAGTGCTTGCAGTCATAGCTGAAGATTTTTGTGAGAGTTCCTTGAGCCTGAGGTTTGGGGTTTTGCAGGACAACGTAGTCAATGCCTTCCTGAGCGGCTGCGCAAATCTGGCTCAAAAGGACGGCAGCCAGGCCAAATAGAAAGTGTCTCATGCGCATGCTCGTCTCCTTGCACGCTTTGCAAACGAGCTACACTCGCAGACGATGATGGCTGTTGAGCAAAGCGAGCAGCATATGACCAATCTTAGTGGAAATAAATCAAATTCGGCTGATGCCGCAGGCTTGTCAAGTGCTGTCATTGCCTATTGCTTCTGGGGCTTCATGCCTCTTTATTGGCACTTGATGGCTGAAGCTTCGCACGTCGAAGTGCTCGCACACCGCATCATCTGGTCATTGTTGTTCATTGCGCTGATGCTTTTTTTCAAGGGGCAACTTTTCCAAACGCTGGCGACGTGCCGAACGCTTGCTGTCAAATCGAATCGAAAGGTCGCGGGCATTATTGTTCTGGCATCCATGTTTGCCTCGCTCAATTGGCTCATCAACATCGTTGGAGTGAATACGGGACGCGTGGTGGAATTGGGGTTGGGAATGTTTTTGACGCCTTTGGCAACGGTGGCCATCGGCATTGCCTTTTTCTCGGAAAGGCTGACGCGGATCAAAGCGCTTGCAATGGGGCTTGCGGCCTGCAGCGTGGTGATTCTTGCCTCAGGACTCGATCGCTTCCCCTGGATTGCGGTGGGCGTCTCTTCTACTTGGGCGATTTACGGCGCGCTCAAAAAGAAGGTGACGATCGCTCCCATGGACAGCGTTTTTGTTGAGCATGTGCTTATGTTTGCGCCGGCGCTTGGCTTTTTGTGTCTTGCACCAGGGGGATACGCCGGGCACTTTTGCTCCGGATTTGATTCGGGATTAAGCTGGATTCTGATGGGCACGGGCGTGATGACCTCTATTCCGATGATTCTTTTTTCTCTTGCCGCGCAACGCCTGCCGATGACGATGCTGGGCGTCATCCAGTATCTCAATCCAGTGCTCACGCTTGCCGTCGGCGTGTTCGTATTCGCCGAGCCTGTTGCTGCGGCAGAACTCGGAGCGCTTGTCTGCATTCTGGCCGCAGTCTTTCTTTTTGTAGCAAGCAGTTACCTTCCCAGACGCTAGCTTTGCATTCGAGCAACGATGCCGCTGGTAGACTCGGGAAAGGCGATGGCTATAAAAATGGGAGAAGATCCATGCTGATCAGACGAATTTTCTTTGTTGCTGCAGCGGTTGTGATGCTCTTGGCGGGGGCTGTGGTTGATCTTGGTTTTCAGAGTTCAGATGTCTGGGCTGCCGCGCCCGAGCAGAACCGAGCAGCAGGAAGGTACTATGATCACGCGGGGCGCTACCAGGGACGGGTTGATAAAAATGGCCGCAGTTATGACCACGCGGGTCGCTACCAGGGCAGACAAGATGCCAACGGGCGCTTTTATGATCACACAGGTCGCTACCAAGGTCGACAGGATGCCAATGGACGTTTTTATGACCACACGGGGCGCTATCAGGGTCGTCAGGATGCCAATGGACGCTTTTATGATCATACGGGTCGCTATCAGGGCCGTGTAGATGAAAACGGGCGTTTTTACGATCGTACGGGCCGCTATCAAGGCAAAATGACCCCATCCAGATAAAGAGATTGAAGAGTTTTATGGATGCTTCAAAAGGAGATTTTTATGGCTGACATTTCCCGCCGCGGCGTGCTTGCGCTTGCCGCCGCTGCTGCATCAAGCACTATTACACTGCCTGCCATGGCTGCTCCGGCGAAAGTGCCGCCGATTTGGGAAGGCAAAAAGATGTATGAAACCTTCGCCAAGAGCGGACATGGATTTTCCTATCCAAGCAAGGCAACGGGACGCCCGAAGGCTTACGTAGCCTTTGATACGCAGTGCCCGGACTGCATGCGGCTTCTTGAGCGCATTCGTCCGCTGCACGACAAAGTGGAAGTGATCTACTGCCCGATCGCCTTTATGAACATTCACTCCGATGCTCAGGGCGCCATGATTCTTGCCTCCGACAAACCTTGGGAGGTACTTGACGCACAGCACGAGCACTTCCGCGACGAAGGCTTCAGAGGGCTGCGCTACGACATCACGAAAATCTCCGAAAAACTGCGCAACTACTGCTGGGACAATTCGAAGCTGCATCGCCGCAGCGGCTGCCGCGCGGTGCCCTACGGGGTCTTTAAAAATTCCAAAGGCGAGTATGTGCCGTTTGATGAAAATCTGACGACGGTTGAGCTTGCAAAGATTTTTGAAGTCAAGCTTTAAGAAGCGACGCGTCTGTCGCTGATCCGGCCTGCCTAGCATCAAATAATGACGCGAGGCGGGCCTTTTCGTGTGAATTCGGTTCAATTTGTGCAGAGCAGGCGCAGATTGAAAAAGTTTTTCTTTGTGCAATTGAACCGCAAAGCCGACCTCAGAACTAAAATGGCTCAACTGACTGTCGGCGCAGTGAGTTTTATAGATGCGCGCAAAGACAGCAAAGGGAGGAACAATGTCGTTTGTACATGCTGACAAGGTGCCCGCCGAGATTCTCGGCTGGGGTGAGGAGCTCGCGGCCATTCGTCATGAGGTGCACTCGCAGCCCGAACTCGGATTTGATACCGAAAAGACGGTTGAGCGCATTGTGAAGGTCTTAAGCGGGTGGGGAATTGAAAATATCGACACTGAACTCGTCAAGGGCGGCGTCATCGTCGTCGTTGACGGCGAAAGGCCTGGAAAAACGGTTGCCCTTCGCGCTGACATTGATGCGCTTGGAATGGATGATACGTCCGGCAAGCCCTGGAAGAGCTGCATTGCCGGCCATGCGCATGCCTGCGGGCACGACGGACACCAAACGTGGCTGATGGGGACGCTTCGTTATCTCAATGCGCACCGCGATTTTCCCGGACGCGTCGTGGGAATTTTCCAACCTGCCGAGGAGCCCGCCAAAGGCGCACGGGCGGTGGTCGAAAGCGGACTTTTTCAGAAGTACGACATTGCAGAAATTTACGGAGCACACACCGAGCCGATGCTCGAAAAAGGCGTTTTCGGTTTTCGTGTGGGACCGCTGCAGGCTTCCTGCGACTATTTCTGGCTCTCGATCAAGGGCAAGAGCACGCACGGCGGGCGTCCGCACCTGGGCATTGATCCCGTGCCGGCAGCAGCTGAACTGATCAATGCCGCCCAAAGCATCATCTCGCGCAAGGTTAATCCGATCGACACGGCAGTGCTGAGCATCTGCGCGGTCAATGCCGGGCGCTATGAAACGCCCAACGTGGTGCCCAATGAGGTGAAAATCAGCGGAACAGCAAGAACTTTTCAGCCTGCAACCAGAAAGCTTGTCGAAGAAACTTTCAAGGCGATGCTCGACAACATTTCTCGAGCCCACGGCTGCACCTCGGAAATCAAGTACGAGCACTCCATCCCCTCGGTCATTAATGATGAGGCTGCAACCAAGGCGGCCGTTGCCGTTGCCGAGAAGCTTTTTGGTTCGGCGGCCGTACGGCCCAACATCGATCCCTTCATGAGCTCGGAGGATTTTGCAGAGTACCAGCAGATCGTGCCAGGCTGCATGATGCGCGTAGGCGTGCGCGACGAAGAACACACCTCTTCGGTGCACAGCACGTCGTTTGATTTCAACGACGAGGTGCTGCCTGCGGCGGTTGCATTGCTTGCAGGCATTGCACGCAGCCGGCTCGAGGCGCTCGGGAACTAACGCAGGAGCGCTCGACTTTCTTGCCGCGCACGAGACTCGGGACTCAGGCGCGGCTGACGCGTTCTGAGAAAACCAATAAAAACATGGGAGACATTAGGAATGGATCAAAACAGCTGCGTCTGCAAAGAAGAGGTCATGCAGATCAAAGCGTTTGAGGCGCCCACGGCGCAAAAGCCTCTGCTGCTTTGCTTCAACGAAAATCCCTTTGGCATGAGCCGCAAGGCAAAGGAAGCTGCCGGACGGGCGCTGGAGGCGGCAAGCCGCTATCCGTTCATTCGCAATGAAGCGCTCCGGGAGGCTTGCGCGCGGTTCATGGGCGGCAAGCCCGAAAACATCATGATGACCTACGGCTCGGCCGAAGCGATCCGCGCCTCGATTGAGGCCTATCTCGGAGAAAATCCTCAGGTCGTGGTGCCCGAACTCTCCTACAGCGACGGTGAGAGCTGCGCGCTCAGAAATGGACTTGCGCCCGTGAAGATTCCGATGGGACCCGACTGGAGCGTTGATATTGACGCCATGAAGAAGGCGGTTCAGGAGTTTGAAGGCTCGAGCGTTGTGTATCTTGCCAATCCCAGCAATCCGACCTCAACCATCACCGATTCGGTCAAGCTCAACGATTGGATTCGCTCCAAGCCTGCCAATACTTTTTTTGTCATTGATGAGGCTTATGCTGAATTCGTCGATGATCCTTCGTTTGTTTCTGCAAAAACGCTGGTCGACGAGGGACTTGACAATCTGGTCGTGACGAAAACGTTTTCCAAAATTTTTGCACTTGCCGGACTTCGCGTGGGATTTGCTTATGCGGTGCCTTCGGTGATTGAAAAAGTACGCCGCCGCGTTGCCTACGACATCATGATGCCCATCGCAGCCATTGAGGCTGCGCTTGCGGAAATCGACGACCAGGAGTTCTTTGAGATTTCCCGTGTGGAAAATCGTGTTGCCCGAAAGATTCTGACTGATTGCCTGGACGAACTTGGCATTGAGTATCTGCCGAGTCAGACCAATTTCGTGTTTGTCAATCTCAAAGCGGCGCTTGAGCCTTTTGCCGATCGCATGCGCGCCGAGCACATTCTGGTGGGAAGGGCATTTCCGCCTGCTCTTGAGTGGTGCCGCATTTCGGTCGGCACGCTCGATGAGATGAAGTGGTTTGCAAAGACGATAAAGGAATTTCGGGCCAAAGGTTGGGTGTGAGCCATATTTCCATCCTTTGCTGCCGGGCAATAAAATCCGCACCCCAAGAATCAAGGTGCGGATTTTTGTCTAAGTGCTTTTCTTCCAGCTTGAGTAGGGGTGAGCAACGAGGCTGGAGTTGTAGTAGCGTGCGTCGCCCGTGACCTCTTTTCCAACCCATGAAGGTTTGACAAAGGCCTGCGCTTCGTCTGTGAGTTCGATTTCAGCAACAACAAGACCGGCGTTGACGCCGGCGAATTCATCTACTTCCCAGATGTTCCCCTGCCAGAAAATGACTGTGCGCGTTTTTTCAATGATGGGCTTTTCGGCAAGCTCTTCGAGCATGGCACGGGCGTCTTCAACAGGAATCGGATACTCGAATTCGCTTCGCACGGCTCCCTTGTTGGGCCCCTTGATCGTTAAATAAGCGTGATCGCCCGCGATGCGTACGCGCACCGTTCTTTGCGGACTGCTGTTGAGGTAGCCTTGACAGTAGACGGTGGGCGTGCCGAGCGTCTTCCACTCAGTGCCGTTGACGAGAAACTTGCGTTCGATTTCTTTGGCCATGGGGGTGTCCTTTGTTGTGGTCAATCTATTTCCCGAACGCCGGGACCGGAGAGTCGGCTGACGCCTCCGGCCACGGGTTCGACCTCAATGCGGGCGGCGATGCGCTCGCGGATTTCGCCGACGTGGGAAATGATGCCGATCAGCTTGCCTTGTTCGTTGAGAGTTGCGAGCATGGAGAGCGTGCTCTCGAGCGCATCCGGATCAAGCGAGCCGAAGCCTTCGTCCAAAAAGAGCGACTCCACCTGCACGGTGCTTGCCATGCGCGACAGACCAAGCGCGAGTGCAAGACTGGCGATGAATGTTTCTCCGCCTGAAAGGTTGGTGGAGCTGCGCACAATGCCGCCCTGATAATTGTCGATGACGTCAAACTCAAGCGGCTCATGCGGGCTGCTTGCAAGCAGATAGCGATCAGTCATTTTGATCAGAGACTCGTTGGCAAATTCGATGAGCGACTCAAACGTAATCGACTGCACGAATTCGCGATATTTTTTGCCGTCGTGCGAGCCGATGAGAGCATTGAGCTTTGCCCAGACGTCTAGATCTTCTTTTTTGCGGGAGATGTCTTCCAGAAGATCTTTTTGTGCGGCTTTTGCGTCGGCATCTGCTTTTAAGATGGCGTCAATTGCGCCGATTTCCTGTAAAAGTGCATCTGTTCTTTGTTTTATGACGGCTTTGCGCTGCGCGAGTTCCGCGGCCGAAGAATTCGTCAACGCCCGGGATTTTTCTTTTTCAAGCGCTGCGTGCTTTTGCTTGAGATTTGTTTCAAGGCGCTTGCATTCGTTGTCCAGATTCTCGTGCACGGCCATTCGCTGCTGCAGCTCTTCGGGACTCATGCGCGCGGCAAGCCAGTCGTCTTCTCCGGCAAAGCAGCTTTCACGACAAGCGGCGCAAAATGCCGCCTGATGTTTCTCAAAAAGAGTCGTTCGTTCGCTTTTTTGCTTTTCAAGACTCTCGGCTTGCGCTTCATAAGCTTTCTGAGCCTGCTGGGCAAGGGAGAGCTCGTGTTGCGCTTTTTGCTCCGCCAGGGTGCTTTGCCGTACCTTGCTTTGTGCTTTTTCTTCTTCTTCGTCGGCGTTTTTGTCCTCAAAAAGTGCCCGTCTGCGGCCCTGCATCTCGTTGATGCCGGCTTTTGAGCGGTTGACGGCGTCAGAGGCTTCTCTAAGTTCTTGGACAAGATCGGAGCTTTGTTTTTGTGCGGCCTTGATGTCGTGCTGAGCCTCGTCAATAGCCTTTTGAATTTTTTCAAAGGCGCTTTTGTCTTTGGCAAAGGCGTTGAGCGATTCGCTGGCAGACTTTTGGGCGGCCTTGAGCTGCTTGACGTCGACTGCTTCAAATCCGGCAGACGTTAAAAGTGCCGAGAAGTCGCCTGCAGCAGCTAAAAGGGAGTCTTTTGCTGTGCTGAACTCTTTTTCGGTTTGTTCGAGCAGCATGTTTGCCGATTCAAGCTTGCGGGCAGCTTCCTGAGCAGCTTTGCTTGCGGCATCAAAGGTGGTCTGCGCTTTTTGTGTTTCGCGCTCAAGTGCGTTTTTTTGCTTGTCAAGCAAGCCCGCCCGATCAATAAGGCTTTTGCAGTCAGCTGTCTTTTTGTTCAGTGCGCTGAGCTCATTTTTCAAGAACTGATCGTAGAGCGAAGCATCTGCTAAAGGCGTGCTTGAGAGTTCGGCTGCAAGTTTTTCCGAGGCAGACTTTTGTTTTTCCAGCTCAGCGTTCAGTGAAGCAATAATAGGTTCAAGCGTGCGCAGTGCGGCTTGCCCGGCAGAGGCTGCTGTGAGCGCCGCACGGGCTTCGGCCGAAGCGGCTTCGAGATCTTTTTGAAGTTTTTCCAGGCGCGAGGCGTCAGCGCTCAATTCGGGCTTTTCATGAGCAAAGGGGTGCTCGAGCGCACCGCACAAGGGGCAGGGTTCGCCATCTTTGAGGCGCGAGCGCTCATCTGCGAGCTGCTCGATGATGTCCTTGAGGCGGATTTTTTCTTTGAGATCTTCAACATGTACTGTGAGCTTGCGTGCGATTTCCTCTTTCTGGCGCTGCAGGGCCTGGGCCTTTTCAATGTCAGTCTTGAGATTTTGCGCCTGAAGGTTTTTTGCGAGAGCCTCGTTTTCAAGAGAAAGAATCAAGCTTCGGGCTTCTTGGGCTTTCTTGACAGTGTGCTCGCGGGCGGCGGTGGCGTCGCGCTCGGAGAGTATGTCGGCAAGTTCCTTGCCGCCAAGAAGCTCTTCGCTTTGCCGGGCGTTGTTTACTAGCGCTTGTTTTGCTTGCTCGAGCGCTTTCTGAGCTGCTGCAGTTTGCGGTTCGAGATCGTTGCTGGCTTTGAGTGCTGCGCGCCGGGCATTCTGTGCGTTTTGAAGCTCGTGGTTTCTTTTAAGCGCTTCGTCCCATCTGCTGGAGCACAGCGCTGAAAGCCGAAGAAATTCATCGCGAACAGCAAAAAGCTTGGCTCGCGGCGACTGTTCGCTGACGGCCGGCGCAAGCTCGGCGGCTGCTTCTTGATTTGTTTTGAGCTTTGCTTCAAGTGCCGCAAGTTCCTGAGCATGCGTCTTTTGTTTGCTTTTTGCTGAGGACAAACGGGTTTCGAGCGCCTGATATTCTTTTGCAGCCTGAGCAATGGCGGCGTCAAGTGCGCGGACATCCTTGAGCGTTAGGCGCAGCTTTTCGAGAACTAAATTCTCGCTCTGAAGACGTTGATGTGCTTGAGTGCTCTCGGCTTGCGCCCGACTCAGCGATAGAGCGACTTCTTGGGCGCGCAAGCCGTGGCGCCGTAGTTCGTCATTGACTGCAGCCACATCCTTTCGGCTTTGGTCAAAGACGGCAAATACGCCATCGAGCGCGGCCGCCTTCTGAGCACGTTCAAGTCGCGGCTTTTCGCTTTGCAGATTCGCTCTGGCCTTGCTGTTGGCTTCAAGCGCTGCACGGGCGGCCGCCTCTTCATCGGTCAAGGCTTTGACGGCATCGGCCCATTTCAGGAGCACTTCAATGGCTTCGAGCTCCTGCGAGGCTTTGCTGCGGGCTAAATCGAGTTCTGATCGATGTGCTTTTTTTTGCTCGACATCTTCCTTGCTTAAGCTTGTGGATGCCTGCAGACGGCTTTCTAACAGCGCAAGTTCAGAGGTTTTCTGTGCGTATTTTTGCTGTACGCGCTGCGAGATGCGCGAATAGATGCCGGTGCCTGTGATCTGTTCGAGGGCTTGTGCGCGAAAAGCTTTGGGCGAGCGCATGAAGGCCGCAAAGTTGCCCTGTGCAAGCAGCATCGAGCGGTTGAACTGATCGCTCGTCATGCCGGTGATTTCGGCAATTTTTCCAGGAACATCTTTGACTGGGCAGGCGATGAGCTCCCATTGACCGTTGTTGGAATTAAAGCGCGCAATTTCATGCTGCGCCGACTGCAGATTGCCGTCGGCCTTCCCGCGGGCGCGGCGCTGACTCCAGCGGGCGCGGTAGCGCTTTTGAGCCGCTTCAAAGGTCACCTCCGAGACGCACTCTCCCGTGCCCCGCGTCATGACTTCGTTGTCTGAGACTGAAATGTGGCCCTGACGCGGCGTGCATTGATAAAGCGCAAGCGAAATGGCATCGAGCAGCGTTGATTTTCCTGCGCCCGTAGGACCGCAGATGGCAAAAATGCCGTTTGCGGCATAAACCGGATCCTCGAGGTTGACCTCCCAGCGTCCTTTGATGGAATTGAGGTTTGCAAGCGAGATTTTGAGTATTCGCATAAAAAATTCGATCGATCAAACTTAGGGGACTGCTGATGGAGACGATGGCGCTTTTTCGTTCTGCGACGGGCTTGTTTCGTTTTCTAGTTCAAAAAGAACCTCGTCGTGCGCGGCAATGAGGCGGCTGCGGTCTTTTTCGGAAAAGCCGTCTGCTGCGCGCTCAAGCCTCAGCGAGAACATGGCCTTTGGCGTGATTGTGTGCACATCGCTGATTTTGTCTGCTGCGCTGATGCGATTTTGCGCTGCGGCGCGGCTCATGACTCGAACGAGCACGACGGGGCTTGAATCTAAGGCATCGCGGCAGTCCTCAGCTAGCTTTGGAGCATAGGGTCCTTGATCATGAACAACTTCGCAGAACATGGGAACATTCTCGCTGGCTAGAGCCGAGAGCCGCGCGAGGATTTCGTCGGCAGTGCCGCAAACCTGCTCGAGTCGGTCAAAACACGGCACTTCGAGAAGTTCAATGCGGGCAGGTTCTCCTGCTTTTTCAAGGTCGACGAGCACGACGGATTTGTTTTTGCTTTCGCCGAAGTCAAGCGCCAGAGGCGAGCCCGCGTAGCGGCGGGATTCATTTTCTGCCACGCACTGCGCTCGGTGCAGGTGCCCCAGGGCGAGATAGTCGATCGTCTCGGGAAAGATTTCGGCGGGGATTTGTCCGAGGCTGCCGATGTAGAGCGAGCGCTCTTCAGTGCCGCAAGAGCAGCTTGCGGCAAAAAGGTGTCCGGCAGCAATTAAGGGAATGTCGGGGGCAAGAGCTTCTTTGCGAAGCTTGTCAGCTGCGGAAACGACCACTTCGTAATGCCTGCGGGTGCCTTCAATGACCTGTTGGTCTTTTTCTTCGTCGGTTTCATGCTCGATGCTTGTGCGGATGTCGGCCTCTCTGAGGTAGGGGACAGCTGCGACGACGGCTTCAGGGATGCCGCTCGGGTTTTTTAGAAGAAAGACCTCCTGAGCAGGATCAGAGCAGGCTGCGCCGACCACCACAACGCCCATGGCGCTCAGCAGCTTTTGCGGCGCGTTGAGAAAAGAGGCCGAATCGTGATTGCCGGAAGTGATGACGACGTGCCTGCAGTTTGTTTGAAGCTTGACTGCAGTCAGGAAGTCGTAATAGAGGTTTTGAGCGGCGTGCGAGGGCGTGGCTGAATCGAAGACGTCGCCCGCAATTAAGAGGCACTCGACGCTGTTGACTTTGATTTGTTCAAGCAGCCAGGCCAGAAGCTTTTCAAAGGCTTCGTCGCGGCGCGCGCCGTAAAGCGTTCTGCCCAAGTGCAGATCCGAAGTGTGAAGAATGCGCATGAAAGGCTTGAAAATGAAGGTTGATTTCTGCGCACTATAGCCCGAAAGACAAGACGACCGAGAGGTTTTGAGAAAAAGCGGAGCGCTTCGGCTGCCGGCAAAATAAAGACCTGCTTAGAGGCAGGCTTTCCACCAGCGCAGCTGATAGTCGTCCAGACGATCGAGCGCCACTGCTTCACCGATGCGCGGCGTCACCAGCGTCAGTCCCAGAGCCTTGGCGCTTGCCTCGGCCGTCTGCAGAGGATCGCTCCAGCTGTGACGGCTGAGATCAAATTTGCTGTTGTGGCAGGGCATGACAGCCCGGGCGCCCAATTCGAAGGCAGCCTTGCGCCAGTAGTGCGGCATGAGGTGAATGCCTGCCCAGTCCGGGTTGTACTGACCGTCTTCCAAGACGGCGAAATCAATGCGCGGCCACATTTCTCCGATCTGAGCAAAGTGCTTGCCGTAGCCGCCGTCGCCGGACAAAAAAATCGTCAAGCCGTCCAGTTCCAGCATGAAGCTGGCCCACAGCGTCGTGTTGCGCTTGGTGCTGCGGCCGGAAAAATGCTGAGAGGGCAGACACGTGATCAAGCCTCGTCCGAGAGCAGTTTTTTCTCCCCAGTCAAGTTCTGTGATGATGTCCGGATCGTACCCCCAGTGTTCAAGATGCGCTCCTACGCCGAGAGGACAAATTACGCGAGAGACTCTGTCGCGAATGGACTTGACGGTCATCATGTCCAGATGGTCATAGTGATCGTGCGTGAGCAGCAAGACGTCCAGAGCCGGAATATCCTGCGGCTGATGGATATCTGAACCAGGAAACGGCTTAAAAAATCCTCCGATGGGAAAACAGGCGTGCAGCGCTGGGTCGACCGCGATGGAAAGCCCTGCCAGGCGCAGAAAAAAGCCGGAGTGTCCAAACCATGCAAAGCTTCCGTCAGGGAGGTCCCCAAGCGGCGTTTTGAGCGAGGGGATCGGACGTTGCGGGCGCTGAGCGGATTGATCTTCAAAGAGAAACGCCAGCATTTTTTCAGTGCGGCCGTCGCGATCAATCGGATCCACAACAGGCTCAAGGTTGCGGAAAGCACCGTTGGAAAAATTAGGCGAGGCTTGAATGCGTTCAAGCCTTTTGCCTGAGGGCGTGCCGCCAAAAGCGTCGAGCGCTTCAGCGCCGGTCTTGATGACGGCAGCGGCCGCCCCAGTTGCTGCAAGGGCGGCGCAGGAAGCGATCAAAGTACGGCGGCTCAGCTTGGACATAGATGCAGGGGCGATTAAAAAAGTTCATATCGATAAGGCCCCAACTCTACTGAGTTTGCCGTGTGCACGTCATTCAATTTGCAAATTTGAACAAAATGCGCACGAGACTGCTACGGCTAGTACAAAGTGCGTCTGGCTGCAAGGTGCCGCTGCAGTTCGCGGACGACTTCGATGTCGGCGGGAAGCCAAGAAACGCTCTCTAACTGGGACTCCTCAAGCCACGCCATGGCTTCATGTTCAACGAGCTCGATCGTTCCTGCCGTGATGACCGAAAAGAAGCAGTGCATGGTGAGATGAAACGTCGGGTAGTCGTACTCAACGGTCATCAACAGCTTCTCGGGCTTGATCGTGATGCGCAGCTCTTCTTTGATTTCGCGGATGATGGCCTCTTCGGGCGTTTCGCCGGGCTGCATTTTTCCACCCGGAAACTCCCAGCCGTCCTTGAATTCGCCGTAGCCGCGCTGCGTGGCGAGGATTTTTCCGTTGTCGTGAATAATGGCGGCAACAACTTCGATGGTTTTCATATTCTTCTCAAACAATTAATTCGTCAGGTAGGTATAGATGTCTTTTCTCACGGGTTCGCTGAGCCTGTAGCGAATTTCAAAAGCAGGTGTTTTTTCTTCAAGCACGATTGGTTCGGGAGCGCCTTCAGCGCAAACTTCGCCAAGAAAATAGAAGGCTTTGGTTTCGTTGTCGTCCTTGTTTTTGCGCACGAAAAGAAAGATGCGGTTTTGTTTGTCTTCTTCGCACCGCTTGTAGATGTGGTCAGCGTCCGTTGAGTCCGTTCTGCGGTTTGTTTTGGAGAGCGCAATGAGGCTTTGCTGCGACTCGAAGTGATCGTGGTACTGGATGGCGTCTTCAGATTTGTCGTAATTGATGAAGACCGGAAGCGTACGCGTATTTTTGTCGTAGCGGTAGCCCCCGATATTGGTCGCAGGCATGTTTTGCTCCCAATTCAAAAGCCTGCAGACGTCATCGTACGTGTATCTCTCGTAGAGCGTGAATGCTGTATCGCGGTAGCTCTTGCTGAAGCGCTTTTGGTAGCGGTCAAAAATAAAGGCAATCAAATCGGCAAGATGATGTCTGAGATCAGGCTGCGCGTCAATCAAGGATGCGAAGACAGGGTGCGCGCGCCAAGTTTCGTCCGCATCGATTGCAATGAAGACGCAGTTGGGTGTTTTGACTTTTTCGTTGACGTTGCGCGCAAAGTTGTTGGTGAGCACGTTGCGGCAATTGACGAGATGTGCTTTGTCAAAAGAAATTCCTGCGGCCTGAAGTCTCGCGCAGAGAATTTGTTTGAGGTCCAGATCCCCGCGGCCATTGAGGATTTCCTGCAGAACAATTGCTTCAGAGATGCGCTGTGCGCTGCCGATTTTTGAACTGAGATAGGCCAATATTTCAAGACCGGCATCGCTGATGGCAGGATTTTCTTCGGAGCTGTCCTTGTTGGGCAAGGACAGCAAAAACTGCGCATAAGAGCGCGTCTTGGCGGAGAAAAATTTAACGGCATCGATTGAGCCGTGTTCATCAAAATCACGCAGCGACGGCACGCGGCCGAGCTGGTACTTCAGCAGTCGGTAGGCATTTCTGAGTTCGGCCATGGAGTTGGTGCGCGCCGCATCAATGGCTTTGAAAATGCGCTCGCGAGCGATGACATCGAAATGAATGGTTGAATTGCCGGGAATCGTGTTGGCAATGAGCGTTTTGCGCATCGAGTCTTTTTGGTAGGACCGATCGCCCGACAGCGCTACCGGGATCATGTAGTTGTTGTCGTAGTTTCCAATGAAGTCAATGACCACCAGATATTCTTTTCCCGGTGATTTGCGCAGTCCTCGGCCAAGCTGCTGAATGAAGACGATCGGACTTTGCGTCTGTCTAAGCAATACGACCTGATTGACTTCGGGAATGTCGACGCCCTCATTGAAAATGTCGACGGTGAGAATGTAGTCGAGCTCGTCGCCGCTGTCGGCGGTAAGTTTAGAGATCGCTTCTTCGCGTGTTTGCTGTGGGTCTTCTCCAGACAAGGCGAGCGTGCGCAGTCCTGCGGCATTGAATTTTCGGGACAGCTCCTGGGCTTCTTTATTGGTGCTGCAAAACATCAAGCCTTTTACGCGTGTTCCGCTGTAGCCAAAGAGCTTGACCTGCCTGAGAATGTGTCTGACGCGCGCATCGCTCGTGAGCTTGGAAAAATCAGCAAGATCTCCTGGCTTGAGGTTGTCGTCAACAAATTCCGTGATGCCGAAATAATGAAAGGGACACAGCAGATTCTGTTCAAGCGCTTGCTGCAGCCGCAAATCGAGCAGGATCTGGTGATTGAACATCGCATAGATGTTTTCATCGTCGGGGCGATCCGGCGTTGCCGTCATGCCAAGCCACAAACGCGGCTTGTAGTAGCTCATGATCTGCTTGTAGCTTTGCGCGCCTGCGCGGTGCACTTCATCAATGACGATGACATCGAATGAATTGGCCGCAAAGACTGAAGGCGAGAGATTTTTGACCATGGTCTGCATGGTCGAAAAGACGACGGCTTTGCCGCTGCGAAGCTGCAGCGCGGATTTGTCCTGAGAAATGAGAAAGCCGTAGCGCATGTCCCGTCCGAGCACTCGCTTGTAGCTGTCGCAGGATTTGCGCGCGATTTGCTCGCGGTGAACCAAAAACAGAACGCGCGACGGATTGAGCGATTTGACGGCAAAAGCCGAGGCAAACGTTTTGCCTGTGCCGGTTGCGGAAATCAGCAGGCCGCGTCTGTCGAGGCCGACATTCTCGGGCATCTGCATCAGCGAGATGATCTTTGCCATCAGGCTTTTTTGCATGCCGTTGGGCGTGATGCGCTGCGAGTCGGCAATGGGAGCGACATCGGCACCGAGATCGTGCCGCAGCTGCTTTTGTCGGGCATAAGCCTGCTGATAGTCTTCGATGGCATCTCTGATGGGCAGCGTCAATGGACTGGACCACAGATTTTCAAATTCTGCACGCACGCACTGGGCCATCTCGCCTTTTTCTGCGGCAATCAGCTTGACATTCCATTCATGGTTGGTTTTGAGCGCTGCGCCCGTGAGGTTGGAGCTGCCGATGATGAAGCGGCTCTGCGTGCCGTTTTGGAAAATATAGCCTTTGGTATGAAAGCCCTGAGCCGATGCGTCTGCTTTTGACGTGCAGAACATCCTGACTTCAATGTTGTCGAATTCCCGAAGCTTTTCCAGCGCTTTCGGCTCTGTAAAGGTGAGGTAGTCTGTTGTGAGAAAGCGTCCCGGGATGCCGCGCTGCTTGAGTTCTGAGAGCGTTTGCAGCAGCGGCGTGAGGCCGGACATCGTCACGAAGGCTACCGTGATGCAAAAAGAAGAGCAGCTTCTGAGCTCTTCTTCAATGGCATTGAGAACGCAGCTGCCCGCAAGCGATTCGTTGACCAGAAGCTGCGCTCGGCAGCTTTCCTCCGAGTCTTCGGATTGATCTAGAAAGGAGGTCTTTAGTCCGGCGAGAAGCTTGAGGCTGTACATGGCGGCAACAGGCGCAGATGCTGCAAAGTCAAAAAGCAAATGTTTTTCGATCGGCAGCTTAACATTGAGTGCGCGCAGATGCACGCTTTTTGCATCTCATTTTTCTTTTGGAGCGCCTCGCACGAGAACGTCGATGAGAGGTTTCAGCCACCGGCTCTGCTCGCGATGCTTGGCCGAAACGGCAATTCTCAGGCGCCTTTGCGCCCAGGCGTTGGTGAGCTTGATGATGCGCGCATGCTTGAGTTCAAAAGCACGTGCTGCAGCGCCGCTTAAAACTGCAATTCCGGCCCCCTGAGAGACCAGGCCGGTCAGAAGCGACTGCTGTCCGACCTGCACGCGAGGAACGATTTTGCAGCCCTGCATGCGGGCCTTTTCAAAGATAAAGCGCTGCATTGCGCTTGTGTTTTCCAGACAGACGAACTCATAGTCAAGGCTTTGCGCAAAATCAATCGCATCGAACTGCGCCAAAGGATGATCTTTGGGCGCAATGACAACGAGCTCATCGTTTCTGTACGGGATGAACTCAAGATTAGGAAAGGTTCCGCAATAGGCTCCGATGCCGATGTCGGCGCGATTTTCTGAAACCATCTGCACCACTTCTTCAGAGCTTCGCTGTTCGAGCTGAACGTTGACGGCAGGATATTCAACTAGAAACTGAGCAAGACTTGCAGGCAAAAAATCAAAGGATGCGCCGTAGTTGGCGGCCATGCGGATCACGCCGGCTTCGTGTCGAGCGTAGGGCAGCAGCTCCTTTTGCATCTGCTCTATTTCTCGGTAGATGCGCTTGGCGTAAAGATTGACGATTTTTCCTGCTTCCGTGAGCTCCACTCCGCGAACGCGTCGAATGAGAAGCTGCACCTTGAGGGCCTCTTCAAGGTTTTTGATGTGGCTTGATGCGCTAGAGGGAACAATGTTGACGCGCCGGGCTGCGCGCGTGAGGTTTTCTTCGTCGGCCGCAGCTGAGAGCACTTGCAGGTCTGTTAGTGAAAAGTGTTGCATGTCGAGAACTCCTATCGTTCGGATTCCACGAATGCTGAATTAAAAAATTACTGATGGCCAAGAGTATAGAACTAACGAGATAATAAGGCTGGATTCAGCTGAAAATGCTTGTGAAAACAAAGGCGTTGCTTTTTCAGCAGCAAGCGAACCTAGGAATCCAAAGCCTGCATCAGGCTTTTTTGGGTTCGAAAACAACGAAAAAATCAGGAGAAAAAACATGAGAAAAAACCGATTCGCGCTGTTGGCCGGCGCTGCTCTCATGGCAATGACATTTGGCGCATCGGTAAGCGCTGCCGGATTTGCCCCCGACGTCGTCAAGTCTTATTCCCAGGGTGAGAAGGCATCCTACCTGGCCGGCGCGCACGGCAAGATGGGGCTCAATTGCGAGACCTGCCACGTCGGCGACAAGGTGTCCGATTCGGAAACCGAAATCAACGCTAAATGCACGACCTGCCACAATCCTGCAGACCTTGCAAAGAAGACGGAAAAAGAAGGCCTGCCCAATCCTCACAAGAGCCATTTGGGCGATGTGCAGTGCACGGCCTGTCACTCCGGACACAATCAGTCGGTTGCCTACTGCTCGAACTGCCATGACTTCCCGAGCCTGAAGGACATGAAGTACGGCAAGGGCGCCAAGGTTGCCAGCCAGTACGAAGATCTTTCGGCTTATGACAACGCCAAGCCCGAACGTACGGAAACGACCGATCTTCTGGTCGTGGGTTCGGGCGCCGCAGGTTTTGTCGCTGCCTTTACGGCTCAGGAAGCCGGCGTCAAGAACATCGTCATGGTTGAGAAGATGGCGGTGCCCGGCGGCAATAGCCAGCTCGCTGCCGGCGGCATGAATGCGGCAGGCACTCGCTTCCAGAAGGCAAAGAACATCAACGACAATCCCGACATGATGTTCAAGGACACCATGAAGGGCGGCAAGAATGTGAGCAACCCGGCGCTCGTCAAGATTCTTGCTGAACGTTCCAATGAATCCATCGAATGGCTCGCCAAGCGCGGCGCAGAACTTTCTCACGTCGGCCTGGGCGGCGGCGCATCGGCGGCCCGCATGCACGGTCCTGCCGGCGGCGTCTTCGTTGGTCCCTATCTCTCAAAGTTCTTCCGCGAGCATGCCAAGGAAACCAAGCTTGACCTGAGACTCAACTCCAAGCTCGTCAAGCTCTACACGGACGATAAGGGCACGGTGACCGGCGCCCTCATCAAGGGCAAGCACACCGGTCTGTATCGCATCAATGCCAAGGCAGTGGTTCTTGCCACGGGCGGCATTGGTGCCAACAGCAAACTGGTGCAGTCTCTGCGTCCGGACATCAGCGCCGATGTGAAGACTTCCAATCAGCCGGGCAGCCAGGGCGACGGCATGGTTCTGGCTCAAAAGATCGGTGCTGAAGTTGTCGATGCCAAGGAAATTCAGCTCAATCCGACGCTGCTGGTCGGCTCGCCTGTGATCATTTCTGAGACCGTTCGCGGCGCCGGCGCCGTCTTCGTCAACCGCGAAGGCAAGCGCTTTATCAGTGAACTGACGACGCGCGATGTCACCAGCGCTGCCGTCTCCAAGCAGACGGGCGGCACGGCTTTTGAAATCTTCGACGACAAGGTTCGCAAGAGCGTCAAGCAGACCGGCGCAGCCTTTGAACTGGGCCTTGCCAAGGAAGGCAAGACGCTGGCTGAACTGGCCAAGAACGCAGGCATTGATCCCAAGAATCTTGAAGCCACGATCGCGCAGTACAACAAATACGCCGACGCTGGCAAAGATCCCGACTTCAATCGTCCGGGCATCAATGCCAAGATCAAGGTCGATACGCCTCCGTTCTACGCTATCGAAATCACCCCCGCCATCCACTACTACATGGGCGGCCTGAAGTTCGACGAGCAGACCCGCGTGGTCAACAAGAGCGGCAAGCCGATCGAGGGCCTTTATGCAGCCGGTGAAGTCACAGGCGGCGTGCATGGCAAGAACCGTCTGGGCGGCAACTCGATTTCCGAGACGATCACCTTCGGGCGCATCGCCGGTGAAAGCGCCGCTGCCCGTATCCTCGGCAAGTAATCTCGCGGCTTGAGCATTGCTGACTTGACCGGCGCAAGGATCTGCCGGTCAAGAGGCAAGCTGAGAAGCAGTCTTTGCCTGAGCCTCGGACTGATTCAGAAAAAAAATCTGAAGCGATCCGAGGCTCATTTTGCGTTGAAACAAGATCGGTTTGCTGTGCGGCATGCATTGGCCGATATGCCGGCGTGTCGTTGCACTGCAAGACAAGCGCGGATTGCAGCAGCTGCAATAGAAGCGAACGCGTGCCGCTCAAGCGCGGCTGCAAATTGCTTCCTCGCCAGTCAGGCAGCTCGCGGGCGAGCGGCCCATCGGCAAAGAGATGCCGCGTATTTTTTCAAGTTATGAATCTGGTTGATATGCGTCAGATTTTGCCTTGCAGTGCGAGAGTGCTTGGTTTTGCCTCGCCGGCAGGATTTGCCGGCAAGCAAAAAATTCCCCGCAGTTTCCTGCGGGGAATTTCCTGCTTTGGCTGTTGTCTTACTTCTTCTTCTTCTGTCTCAGCGAAGCCTGATACTGATCAAGCTTGGACTCAAAGTCGTCGAGGTTTTTAACGACGACTTTGTGCAGCACTAAAAGAGCAATCAGGTTCGGAATCACCATCAATCCGTTGAAGAGGTCGGCCAGCGACCAAACCAGATCAACCTTGAGCGTGGCGCCGATCACAATGAAGATGCAGACAATGACGCGGTAGTAAGGCAGTCCTTTTTCGGTAAAGAGAAAGCGAACGTTCTGTTCACCGAAGAAGTACCAGCCGATGATGGTCGAATAGGCAAAGAAAAACAGACAAATGGCGACAAAAGACATGCCGAAGTCGCCAAGGCCGATGTTGTAGGCCTTCTGAGTGAGCTCGATGCCGGTTGTCTGAAAGTCCAGCACGCCGGTAACGAGAATCACGATGCCCGTAAAGGTCACCACGATGAGCGTGGCAAAGACGCCGAAAATGGCAACCAACCCCTGCTCAACCGGGTGGTCGACCTTGGCGATGGCGTGCGCATGGGGCGTGGAGCCCATGCCGGCCTCATTGGAAAACAGACCGCGGGCAACGCCGAACTGCATGGCTTTGGCAACGGTGAGTCCAAGAGCGCCGCCCGTGACGGCCTGAGGATCAAAAGCAGCCACAAAGATCATTTCAAAGGCGGGAATGATCTGCGAGGCATGGCAGCCGATGACGTAGCTGCCGCCAATGATGTAGATCGCGGCCATGAAGGGAACGATTTTTTCAGTGACGCTTGCCAAACGGGCGACGCCGCCAAAGAACACCAGACCAGAAACGATGGCCGTCAGAATGCCTGTGACGATCAGCGGGACGTCAAAAGCCGTGGCCATGGCGTTGGAAATCGAGTTGGACTGCACCATGTTGCCGATGCAGCCAAGGGCAATGATGATGGCAATCGAAAAGAAAATGGCCAGAGGCTTATATTTTTCGCCCATTCCCTTTGTGATGTAGTAGGCCGGACCGCCAACAACATGACCGTACTCATCCTTGTCTTTGTAGACCTGAGCGAGAACAGCTTCGGCAAAAATGGTGGCCATGCCGAAAAAAGCGGCAACCCAAAGCCAAAAGAGAGCTCCCGGACCGCCGGAAACCAAGGCAGTGGCAGTGCCGGCCACGTTGCCTGTGCCGACCTGCGCGGCGATTGCTGTGGCAAGAGCTTGAAAAGAACTCATGCCGCTTTTGTCGGCTCTCTTGCCAAAGAGCGAAGCACCGCCCAGAAGATATCGCGCGGCCAGACCGAATTTTCGTACCTGAACGAAACGCAGCTTGAATGTGTAGAAAATGCCTGTGCCGCACAACAGCGGAATCAAAACAAATACGCCCCACAGGACGCTGTTGATGTTGCTCACTAGGTCATTGAGAAACTGCATGAGAGAAACTCCCTGCGCACGCGCAGACTTTCTTGCAGGATGTCCGGCGGGCGGCGTTGGTTTGAGGGGGTGCCTTTTTAATAATTGTGATGAGAAAAAAAGCTGACAATAGAGGCACTTTATCAGCGTGAAGGACGCAGTTTAAGCCTATAGTGGCGTTTTGCGCAAAGAAATCGACATGGGAATAAACACTAGAGTTTTCTGCCTAAGGCACAATGCCGATCCAGGAAAAAGCAAAGAAAAAGGCGCTTGCCTATGCAAAAAAGCAAGCGCCTGAATAAAGCTCTGCAAGCAAAGCTATGGTGCTTGATCGTTTTTGCGTGCCTTGAGTTCACGGGCCGTTTTGCCGGCCAGTCCAGTCATCCAAGGAAACAGAGCTTCGTGTTTGGCCCGAAATGCCGCAATCTCCGAGATGTTCTTCATCGTGCTCTCAACCATGTCGAGACCCTCAAGGAGCATCGTCCGGTGCCGCGGCGCAATGGCAAACGAAATTACAAGGCCTTTTGCGGGAACGCTGATGGTGCAGGCTTCAAGGTCGACAGTGACGTCGGTGGGAGCTTCAGTCGAAATAGCCTTGAAAAGTCTGCGGGAGTCTTCTGCCGACACCTTTGCCGCCAGCAGGCCGTTGTTGAAGCAGTTGGAGTAGAAGATTTCGCCAAACGAGGGCGCAATCACCACATCAATGCCCATTTGCTGCAGTCCCCAGACGGCATGTTCGCGGCTTGAGCCGCATCCGAAATTGGGGCCGCCGATGATGATGGGGGCCTTCTCAAAACCGGGTTTATGAAAGACGGCACCAGCTTTGGGCGAACCGTCGGGGTTAAAGCGCAGGAAGTAAAGCGCGCCTTCGGCCAGCCCGCTTTTGTCGATGCCTCGCAGAAACTGCTTGGGCATGATCTGATCGGTGTCTAGATTGTCAATGTCAAGGGCGAGCGCGGCGCCGGTAACCTGAGTGAACTTTTTCACGTTTATTCTCCTTTGCCGAGCTTGCGCCAGTCGGTAATGCAGCCCGTGACGGCGGCGGCAGCAGCCATTCTGGGTGAAACAAGGTGAGTGTGGCTGCCGCGGCCTTGACGGCCTTCAAAGTTGCGGTTGGTAGTGGAGGCGCAGCGCACGCCGGGCTCAAGAATATCGTCGTTCATGGCCAGGCAAAGCGAGCAGCCGCTCATGCGCCACTCAAATCCGGCATCCTTGAAGATCTTGTCAAGCCCCATGGCTTCAGCATGACGGCGCACGGTCATTGAGCCCGGCATGACCTGAGCGCGTACGCCTGCAGCAATGTGCCGGCCGCGCACGACCTCTGCGGCAAGCTGCAGATCAATGAGGCGAGCGTTGGTGCACGAGCCGATGAAGACGTGCTGAATGGGAAGCCCTTCCATCGGTTGGCCGGGCTTGAGATTCTGGTATTGCAGGGCGCGGCGTGCGGCCTGGCGCGCAATTTCGTCATCAAACGACTCAGGGTCAGGGACGCAGTCCGTAATCGGCACGACCTGATCGGGACTCGTGCCCCAGGTGACCATGGGTTCAAGCGAGCTTGCGTCAATGACGACTTCCTTGTCAAAGACGGCGCCGTCATCCGTGTGCAGGCACTTTGCATATTCGCGCATGGCTGCGGCTTCTTCGTCGCTCAAAACCATTGCATGATCTTCGACCCACTTGAAGGCTTTTTCGTCAGGGGCGATCAGAGCGCCTCGAGCGCCAGCTTCAACCGTGAGGTTGCAAAGCACCATGCGCTCTTCAATGGGGAGCGCCTCCACAACAGGGCCGCAATACTCGACCACGGCTCCAAGAGCGCCGCGTGCAGAAATGCGGCGCAGCACTTCGAGCACCAGGTCTTTGGCATATGTCCCTTCGGGCATCGTGCCGGTGATGGTAATGCGCATCGTTGAAGCCATGCGGTAGACAAGAGTCTGCGTGGCGAGGATGTGCTCGATTTCGGAAGTGCCGATGCCAAAGCTCAAGGCGCCCAGAGCTCCGTGCGTCGTGGTGTGGCTGTCGCCGCAGATGACCACCATGCCGGGCCGCACCAAGCCTTGCTCTTGCATGACGACATGCTCGACGCCTTGATAGGGGCTGTCGCCGCCGTAAAAGGCGTCAATGCCGAAGTCTTCGCAGTTTTTCTGCATGTTGAGGGCCTGCTTGAGCGAGGCTGCGTCGTAGATTTTGCGCGGCCATTCGTCGTGCGTTGGAATGATGTGATCGACTACGCACAGGTGCGCATCGGGCACCAGAACAGGAAGTCTGCGCTCGCGAACGCCTGAAAAGGCTTGAGGCGAGGTGTATTCGTTGGCAAAGTGAATGTCGCAGTACAGCAGGACGGTGCTGTCGTCGATGCGAGAAACTATATGCGAATCGACAAGTTTGGCGTAAAGCGTCCTTGGCTGCGTTGTTGGGGTAGCAGTTGGGGTCATGAATGTAGCCGAAAAAAAGTCTGTCAGCTGCGGCATGACAGCACGTTCAAAAAAAAGCCGTTTGTGATTGCGCTTGCTTGCGGTGCAGAAAGCTTGCAAATGAGGATCTGCGCACGGGGGGCAAGACGCTGCCGGCCGCAGTAGTAGATTTTCGCCAAACGCCGGTCTTATTGCAAGAAGCCGCAGGCTGGCAAAGGCATCGTCACGCGTGCTGATGCCGTATGCTGACCATGCGATACTGCTTGTGCTGATGTTTTTTCAACCAGCCTTTTCGGAGGCAGCAGTGCAGATAAGGAAAAGATTTGCGGTCGTTGTCGTCTGCGGCGTGCTGGCCGGGACTGGCCAGGCCGATGCCGCCAATGAGCTCAGCGCGCGTGAGGCGGCAGCAATTGCCATGAAAAATGCAGGCGTGGCGGCCGAGGATATCTTCAATCTAAAGACCGAGCACGATGAAGAAAATGGCATAGCGGTCTACGCGGTTGAGTTTGAAACAAAGTACGGCGACTATGATTTCTGCGTAGCGCGCCGCAATGGACGCATCATTGATGCGGACTGCGAGGTTCGTGAGGAGTGGATCCGCAGACAGCCTGCCGCAAGAGATTCCGAGAACGCCGTCAGGCTCGAGGTTGTGCGCCGCGTGCCGGGCGCCAGCTCTAGCCAAGTGCTGCTGCGCCGGCAGAAAGATCGCTGGGAGGGACTTTTGCGGCACGACGGATTCAAATATGAATTTGAGGCTGACAGGCGCACCGGCATTATTTCTGACTGGAATGCCGAGATGCGCCGCTAGGTTTTTTGAGGGATGTCGCTGAGCTCAACGGAATTTCCGTGCTCCTTGATCAGCTCCAGAAGGTCTTCGGTCTGCAGCCAGACGGTGGCCGTGTTGTCGTTGGGATGCACGCCGATGCGTCCGCCAAGGAAGTCACGGTCTAAAAACCAGCGTACTCTGCGCTGAGCATCGTTTAAAAGTCCTAGCGGCGTTACTGCGCCGGCGATGAGCCCCAGCATCTGCATGAGTTCATCTTCGCTTGCAAAGCAAAGAGCGCGCAGGCCGTGCTGTTTGCGAAAGCTTTTGAGGTCAACGCGCTTGTCGCCTTTGATGGTAATGAGACAGTACGTCTGTTTTTTGTCATCGCGCACAAATAGGTTTTTGGCGTCGTCCTGCGGATACGGAAGCGCAATTTGGGCGACTTCGGCCATGTTGAAAACGGCACTGTGCTCGGTAATTTCGTGGACGATTGCCCGTTCGCTCAAAAGCTTGCAAATGTCTTGCTTGTTCATGTGTTGTTTCTGCATGCAGATGTCCATCGGCTTTTGTTCATGATAGCGCCAAAGCCATGCGCAGCCGGAGGCTGCAAGCGCATGCGGGCCAATACGAATGGCGCTGTCGCCTAGACCGTCTAGAATCACCTGCAGGCATGTATGCAGGGCCTTCTCTGAGGGACTGCGGCATTGATGAAAGGAAAAGTCATGACGCTCAAGGATACGATTGCTTTGCTTCAGGCAGCTCCTGCCGATCCCATCATCGGCATCAGCGATCGATTTCAAAAAGATCCGCGCACCGAGAAAGTCAACTTGACGGTGGGCAATTATCTTGGCCCCGACGGCAAGATCCCGTTGCAGGCCACGGTTCACGAGGCGCAAAGGCGGCTTCTCGAGCGGCGTACGGTGCACAGCTACCTGCCGATTGAGGGACTCAAAAGCTTTTGCGACGCGGTCGACGTCCTGAGCTTCGGGCGCGACAGCGAAGTGCTTCTTTCCGGCCGCAGCGCAACGTGTCAGGCCATTGGAGGCACCGGCGGGCTTTATCTCGGAGGCGTCTTTGCAAAAGAGACGCTCGGCGTTTCTCATGCTGCGGTTCCGAATCCAACCTGGGGCAACCATATTGCGCTTTTTAAGAAGGCAGGGCTCGAAGTCAGTCAGTATGCTTACTACGACAAGGCTGCGGGCGACGTCAATATCGAAGGACTTCTAGAAGATCTTCGTCGACTGCCGGAGCGCTCTCTGGTGCTGCTGCAGGTCTGCTGCCACAACCCGACCGGCATGGATCTCTCGCGCCAACAGTGGCAGCGCGTGCTTGAAGTCGTCAAGCAGAAGGATCATCTGGCGTTTCTTGACATGGCTTATCAGGGCTTTGCTGCGGGGCTGGAAGAAGATGCCTGGCCGGTACGTCTTTTTGCCGAGGCGGGCGTCGATTTTCTGCTTTCCGTCTCGCTTTCCAAAGGCTTTAGCATTTACGGCGAGCGCACAGGCACGTTCACGGTGGTCGTCCAATCGGCCGAAGAGGCCCGCGTCGTGCATACGCTCTTGCGTCGCCATATTCGTGCGCTTTACTCCAATCCTCCGCGCTGGGGCGCGATGATTGCTGAAGTTGTTCTCAACGATGAAGAGCTCAACAAGGCCTGGAAGCAGGAGGTCGAAGACATGCGGCTGCGCGTGAAGGCCATGCGCGAAGGACTTGCGCAAGAGGGCAAAAAGCAGGGCGTGTCGCTTGATTTTGCTCTCAAGCAAAACGGCATCTTTTCGTTTACCGGCTTTACGGCGCAGGAGATGGAAAGGCTCAGAACCGAGTTCGGCGTCTACGGCATCGACAGCGGCCGCATTGCCATGGCAGGTCTCACCGAACCCGTTCTTGCTCACGTGGCGGGAGCCTTTGCCGCCGTGCTCAAGGCTCGCTGATTTTCAAGAAAAAACGCGGCAGGACGACCTGCCGCGCATCAATTCAAATTTCTCGGGGACGACCTCGAAAATGGAGCTGCGTCATGTCTTGGCTTGTTTTGGTCGTTGCCGGTCTTTTAGAAGTGGCTTGGGCTTTTGCTCTTAAGCTCAGCCACGGCTTTTCCTTGCTGCTTCCTTCCATTGCCACATTTGTGCTGATGGCGGCAAGCTTTTTTCTTCTTTCCTATGCGATGAAGAATCTCCCGCTGGGGACGGCATATGCGGTGTGGACGGGCATCGGAGCTGTAGGAACGGCAATTGTTGGGATTTTGTTTCTCGGCGAGTCGGCTTCGCTGATGCGAATTGCCTCCATCGGACTGATCGTCATCGGCATCGCAGGACTTAAGCTTGCAGGTTGAAAGAAGGCGAAAATTGACGGAAATTAAAGGAAAAAAACCGCAGTTGTCTGCATTGCGATGAGAATTTTCCGAAAATTGCGCGAAATTGTGATGCGGCCCGTCAAGAGAGGAATACAATAGACGCGAGTTGCCCAAGATCGGGCCGCAACCGCCCCTTCATTTGAGCAGACCGAAATAATCCCGTACAACAATAGGAAAAGGAACCTGCGGTATGTCAAATAAAAAATTGGCGGCCATAGCTATGGCTGCCGTCTCGCTATTTTCCTCCTCCGCCGTGATTGCAGAAACGCTTCGCGTCGGCTCCGAAACCGTCTATCCTCCGTTTGAATATCTCGACAGCAAGACTGGTCAGTACGTAGGTTTTGACATAGATCTCATCCAGGCCATCGGCAAGCGCGCTGGTTTTGACGTCAAGATCTACTCCATGGGGCTTGACGGACTCATCCCGGCATTGATGAGCTCAAGCATTGATGTTGCTGTATCGGCTTTGACGATCACTCCTCAAAGAGCGGAAAAGGTCGACTTTACGGATCCCTACTACAAGAGCGGACTGTCGATCATGACGCACAAGGAAAACGCCGGCAGGATCCGGGGAGCCGATGACTTGAAGAACAAGACGCTGTGCGTGGAAATCGGCAGCTCGGGTGCTTTGTACTCTTCAAAGATTCCCGGCACGACGATCAGAACCTTCAACAGCGCGGCAGAGGCCTTCTTGGAAATCAATCTCAAGGGGTGCTACGCCATGATCAACGACAAGCCGGTCAATGAATACTTCCTCGTTCAGAAGGCGGCTCAGTCGATGAATCTGGCCGAAGTGCCCGTGATCCTGAGCGCGGACAACTACGGCTTTGCGGTCAAAAAAGGCAATGATGATTTGCGCAATCGTCTCAATAAAGGACTCAAAGAAGTCATTGCCGACGGCACATACGAAAAAATCCACATGAAGTGGTTCGGCGTCAAGTCCGATCTGCCGTAAGCGCTCAAAGCAACTGAAAACCCGCCGGAATCTTTATTCCGGCGGGTGCTGACTGACGGTCAGTCCGTCATGCTCAGACCGCATGGCTTAAGCGGCCTGAGAAGGAGGAATTCAGCGTTAAATCCAGGATTTTTCCTTTGCAATGTTGCGGCCGGCAATGCGGCCGTTGACCAAGCAGTCGAGCGTTGCGCAGCTGCCCAGACGCACAGCGCCGTGCACGCCGCCAGTGGCCTCGCCTGCAGCGTAAAGGCCAGGGATCGGCTTGTCCGTCTTGACGTCCACAACCTGCGCGAGATTGTTTGTTTCCAATCCGCCCATGCAATGGTGCACCTTGGGCGAAAGGATGGAGCAGTACCAGGGGCCCTTGCCGATGGGTTTGGCGCCTGGTGCGAAGTAGCGCCCCATTTCGTCGCCGCTGCCTTTCTTCAAGGCGGCGTTGTAGTCGTCGATGGATTTCTTCAATCCATCAAGCGGAATTTTGTACTGCTTGGCCATGGCTTCGAGCGTATCAAACTTGTGCACGCAGCCGCGATCGAGCATTTTTTGAAGAATGCCGGGACGGCTCTTGACAATGGTGTTGTCCACTGCCTGCTGGTCTGAGAGCGCAATGCACATGTGGCCTTTATTGTTGTTGGTGATGACGGCGTCGGCGCGCACCTTGCGGTTGGCCAATTCATTGACAAAACGCTTGCCTGTCGTGCAGTCAACCCAAATGCCTTGCGATCCTGCGGCGCCGTTGGCGAAGTAAAGCGCAATGCCCATGCCCTTTTCTTCAGGCGAATTCCAGGGGCCACACTGTATCCAGTCGGCTTGAATGATGTTGCAGCCGATGCGTGAAGCTTCGCGCCACATCTCCGAGGTGGCTCCCGGCTGGTTGGTTGTGTCGAACTTGGCGGTGAGTTTGGGGTCGTGCTTCATGCGGTAGGCGACGTCGGCGCCAAATCCGCCGTAGCAAAGCGCCACGCCTTTGCGTGCACAGATGAATTTTTCTTTGCCCGAGCCCGCCTTGGGGAAACGATAGCCTTCGCGTACCTTGAGCCCCTTGACGCGGCCGTCGCCGTCGCGAATGATTTCATCGACATAGCAGCGCAGCCGCAGCTCTGCGCCGAGCTTCTTGGCAAGCGCAAGCTCCTTGTTGACGATTTCTGAGCCCGAGCCGTTGATGGTAAAGAGATGACGCGGCACGGAGTGGCCGCCTTCGGCGCCAACACGGTCCTTGATCCATTCGACGCCGAGCTCCTTTACCGTCCATTCCCAGGTCGGGTAGGCTTCCTGCGTCATCGTGCGCACCTTTTCCGGATAGCTGTAGCCCAAGCCTTCGCGAATGATGTCTTCGGCAAGCAGTTCAGGTGAATCTTTGATGCCGAGTTTTTTCTGCGCAGCGTTGCCGGGAACGGCAAGAATGCCGCCGTTGATGATGGAGTTGCCGCCGTGCGTCGGCATTTTTTCCAAAATGAGCACGCTTGCGCCCGCTTTGCGGGCTTCGATGGCGCAGGCAAGTCCGGCAAAACCCGAGCCGACGACGATGACGTCGACGGTTTCATCCCACTTCGCAGGCATTGGGTCCGTGCATTTGGCTTGGGCCGAAGGTGCAAGAAGCGTGCCTGCAGCAGCAGAGCCGGCAATCAAAAATGAACGGCGAGACATTTCGGACATGATGTTTTTCTCCTCGTGTTGATGCGAGATGCATGTGACTGACGCAAGAATGCTTTTGTGAAAAAGAAAAGCGTCGGACATACGTTCAGTCTTGCCGAAAAGAAAAACTTTTGCTCTTTAAAAAGGAAAATATAATTTGTGAAATCAACAAATTAAATTTATTGCAATGGCTCGAAGCGCAACGGAAAATTTGACGGCCTGGAAGCTTTTGCTCTCGCTTGCTCAAGGGGGTGGAATTTCCGAGGCTGCCTTCAGTGCTGGGATGGATATCGCGGCCTGCTCAAGACTGCTGCGCCGGCTTGAGGATGAGCTCGGATTCAAATTGATCGATCATTTCAGCCGACCGGCCAAGCTTACGCAGGAGGCTGTCTCGATCCTGCCTGCCGTGGCGGGCTTTGCGGCAAGCTTTGATCGTCTGCAAAGCGCCTGCAGCGCATGCCGAAGCGTTCCGCTTGCGATCCATCTCGGAATTCCGGTGAATGTCGCGCGGCGAGGCTTGTCGGCCGTTCTCAAAGAGTACGAAAAGATTGATCCGGCCATGCAGTTTGTGACGGTTTCTGATGCTGATCATGAAGACGTTCTTGACGGCAAAGCTGATGTTGCCTATTTGCCGTACCGCCCTTCGGCCGAAGGATTGATGTTGTGGCGCATCAATGAAATCGGCAATTGCTTGCTGGCAAGCCCCGCGTATCTTGCTCGCTGCGGCGTCCCGAAGCATCCCCGCGATTTGATTCGACACTCGATCATTGTGCGATCAGGGCGTCACTATCCGGTAACCAGGCAGCTTGAGTGCGAAGAGCAGCGCGTGCCGTTGATGAGCGCCCGAGTCGCTTTCAGCGGCGATGTTCCATCCGGCCGCGAGGCTCTTTTGGCCGGCGAAGGCATTGCCATAGATTTTTCTTTTCATGCTTTTCAGGCGGAAATCGAGGCTGGGCTCGTACAGGTTGTTATGCCCGGCTGGCACCGACCGGCGTGGCTCATGACGCTGGCCGTCTCGCGCTCGAGTATGAGCAATACGCGATTGATGAGCTTTTGCCGGTGGTTTGCTGCGCATGAGGCGCGAGCCTCAAGAATTCGCGCGCAGGAAGTCCGTGAATATGTGGCGAAGATAAAAAGTCGTGATTGACGTCGATTTCGCAGCGCATTTGTAGTACTTTGTGCAGCAAGCACGTTCGGCAATTTGATAGCTGAGCGAGAAAACAAGCAATTGTCTTAAGCAATGGGAGCAGATCATGGCATCTACAGCAATCGACAGCGTGGTGCATGGGTATTTGTTTAGTACCGACGAGATGCGCAGAATTTGGTCTGATGCATCTTGGGTGCAGAAATGGCTTGATGTTGAAGCCGCTTTGGCCAAGGCGCAGGGCGAGCTGGGCATTATTCCTGCTGACAAGGCGCACGCCATTGTGCAGCACGCCGACGCGGCTCTTTTGGATTTGCCGGCAATCGGCGAGTATTTCAAAAGCTCGATTACGCTGGTGCCGCTGCTGAAGGCATTCAAGGAGGCGCTGCCCGGAGATGTCGGAGAGTTCGTGCACTGGGGCGCAACCAGTCAGGACGTCATGGATACGGCGCTGGTGCTGCTCGAACGGGAGTCTCATCAAATCATTTTGCGCGACATGAAGGCTTGCCTGAGGCACGCTCTGGAGCTGGCACGGAAGTACCGCAATACGGTTATGGCCGGTCGCACGCATGTCGTGCATGCCATTCCGATTACCTTCGGCTATAAGGCGGCGGTTTGGGCCGATGAGCTCGGCCGGGGGATTGAGCGTCTCGAAGAGATCGGCAAGCGCCTTTTTGTCGGCGAGATGTCCGGCGCTGTTGGAACGCTCGCCTCTCAACCCGACAAGGGGCTTGAGACGCAAGAGCGCGTGATGCAGATTCTGGGGCTCGGGACGCCCGTCATAGCCTGGCACGTCGCGCGCGACAATCAGGCTGAATTCATCAGCGTGCTGGCGTTGTGCGCAGGTACGCTCGGGCGCATCAATCATGAGATCTTTACGCTGCAGCGCACGGAAATTTTGGAGCTCGAAGAGCCATTTTTCGCGGGCAAGGTCGGCTCCTCGACGATGCCGCACAAGCGCAACCCGGCAGTGCTCGAAAACGTGCTTGCGCTGTGCCGCGGCGTGCGCAGCATCGCGCCTTTGATGACCGAGGCGATGATTAATGAAAATGAACGCGATTGGTCGTGCTTTATTTCGGAATGGGAGGCGATTCCGCGCGCCTGCCATATGATGGGCGGCGCTTTGCAAAAGACAAAAAATATTCTCGAAAACCTCATCGTCTATCCTGAGCATATGGAGCGCAATCTCAATGCGCAAAAAGGTCTGATGATGAGCGAGTGCGTGATGATGCATCTTGCCGCCAAGCTCGGACGCTACACGGCGCATGACATCGTCTACGAAGGCTGCATGAAGGCCTATGAGCAGGAGGTGCCGCTGAAGGATGTCTTGATGACGATGCCGGAGGTGACGGAAAATTTCTCTGCAGAAGAAGTCGAGCGGATGCTCGACGCACACAGCTATCTTGGTCGCGCGACGGAATTTGTGGATCGCGTAGAGGCCAGATGGTCGGCCAAAGCCGTTTAGAAAATAGGCATGAAAAGGCTTTTGTCCCGAAGCGCGCTTTTGGGGCTCGAGGTTTTTCTGATCGGCTCTGTGCCGCTTGCGGCCTTTGCCATGAGCTTTCTTCATGACAAGGTGTTGTCCGAGCTGATGCCCGGCAGGCTCTCCTATGAAGATCTCGATGAAGCCTCTTTTGCGGCGCAGCTCGACGAACAAGCGCCAAGCCGCTTGGTGATTGTTTCGTCTGAAGACGGCGTGATGTCGGTGCGCGTCTTTGCGAGCTCTCCGGCTGCTCAGAGAAGTCTTGTTCTTTGTGCAGATCCTGCTGCTGGGGCACTTGCTCAAGTGCGGGCAGAGGACTACGCAGGCGCGGCCGAAGGACTTCAAAGGCCGTCGGCCAAGAGCGGATTTCAGGAAATCTACCGAGCCTTTATTGCCGACAGCGACGTGCTCATGATGCAAAGCGCCCGCAACACGGCAGCCGTAGGAAACTTCTTTGATCCTGCTGAGTCTCGGCTGGCTGAGGGGGAATCTGGTTTTATTTGGTTTGTCAGACACGATGAAAAGGGGGCGCCGCAGGTGCGCATTCGTCCTGCCAAGGCTGTGTATGCAGGCATTGCAAATGTGATGCACACGCAGGATGCGGGGCAGTTCGGAGAGATGTTTTCCTACGGCGTGAATGCAAGCACCATGACGCATTTGTCGGTGTCGTCAGATGCGTCGGACTGGCGGCGGATCAAACTGAAGTTTTCTTCTCAAAAGGCGAGCGCCTTGGTCGACGAGGCCGGCGGGTTCGGTCTGCATACCAACGCAAATTTTTCATCATTTTTGTCGGCACGAAACATTCCCGGCATTCGCGATTATTCGGAAAATCCAGGCTGGCACTGGGAGCTGACTCCTTGGTCGCTGCAGTACAGCTACGGAGGCGTTCGGGCCTCCGATGCTTCGGGCGGCGATGCGGTGCTGCGCGCTCTGGCCGTGATGGGTCCGGATCAAGAGTGGGTCTTCAAGGGCTATGTCACTGCTTCGCACGAAAATCTTCAGAATTTTTATGCCGCACAAAGCGCGACGTCGTCGCTTTTCGGTGCTGGCATGTCTGTGCGGCGGGATTTTGCAAAAAATACGCACTTTAGACTTCGTGCCGACTATGGGTATGCCAGCGCCGAGCGCAGCTGGTCCTCGACAAAAGCTGACGATGACGATCCGCTGGCTTTGCAGTACTTGTATGGGGAGGCCCTTTTGGGGGCGGAGCTGCCTTGGGGGAGACTGCATGCTGTCGGCGCAGAGCTTGCCGGCGGCTGGCTTAAGGTGGAGCAGCTTGGCGCGGGCAGCAGCGAAGCCTCTGATGCGAAGCGTCTGGCTGGCGCATTCTTTGCCAAAACCTATTGGAACAGCACCTTTAGGCTTGCTCGCATGGATTGGACGACAAGCGCGCATTTATCCGCCACCTACCTGACGGATCCTTCCTTTGCTTCGGAGTTTGAGTATCTCAATCGACGCTTCGGCAGCTACGACGAAAAAAACAGACTGTATGCCAGAGCCGGGTTCGGCATCGGGCTTGAGCGCAAATATTGGTCGCTCAAGCTCGATGCTTCTCAGGAGCGCTCCGGCGAGTATGCAGGATATGCATTGAGCACTTCAGCTCAGTGGCGGTTTTAGATGCGCCGCTGAGCCAAAGAGCGTGATCAGGCGAAGAATCCTCTTAAGCCGTAGATGAAGATGGCGATGATGACCAGCGGAATCGCATAGCGCACAAGGCCGTACCACAGTCCCGTCATCTTGTGCGGCAGCTCGCCGCCGTTGTCGATTTCTTCGAGCGCCTCATGCTTCATGACCCAGCCGACAAAAAGCGTGGCGCCAAGCGCTGTGAGCACAAAGCAGATGTTGCCGCTGACAAAGTCAAAGGCATCAAAAATATTTCTGTCCAGAATGCGCACGTCGCGCCAGGGACCGTAGGTAAGGATGCAGGGGATGTTTCCAAAAACAAAAATTGCGCCCAGCGTCAGGTTGATGGCTTCCCTTAAACTTGCCCGCAGCCGTTCGACCAACACGCAGATGATGACCTGATAGATGGTCAGCGACGTCGTAAGCGCTGCAACAACAAGCAGCACGAAGAACACGATGGCAAAGAAGTTGCCGAAGGGCATTTCAGAAAAAGCAATCGGCAGCGACTTGAAGACAAGCGAAGGACCGGAGTCGGGGGCCAGGTGCGCGCTAAACAGCGACGGGAAGATCATAAAGCCTGCCATCACGGCCACAAGCGTGTTGACAACGCCGGTGATGACGGCGGTTTTAACCATGTCTTCCTGCCGGTTGAGGTGCGACGAAAGCGTGATCATGACGCCGAATCCGAGCGAGAGCGCAAAGAAGACCTGCCCGAGGACGTCCAGAAGAAGCTTGGGCGTGATTTTGGAGAAGTCCGGCGTCAGGTAAAAGCGCACGCCTTCGGCGGCATTGTCAAGCGTGAGATTGCGGATCACCATGATCAGCAGACACAAGAACAGCAGCGGCATCAAATATTTGACGGAGCGCTCAATGCCGCTGATGATGCCTTTTCTGAGAATGATCCAGTTGATGAATACGAAAAAGAGCGTGCAGCAGGCAATGGCAAAGGGAGAATTTTCAATGCTCTCGACGTAAAAGCTCTCGGTGATTTCCTTTGTGATGGGGCTTGAAAGGTCCAAGCCGCTTGAGAAGCCGGCCGCACCGAGCAGGATGTGCCAGATATAGGAAAAGACCCAGCCGCCGATCACCATGTAGTAGGCAAGAATGCCGAAGGCGCCTATGAGGCCCATGTAGCCGAAGATCTTCCACAGGGGGCTGGCCTTTCGTGCAGGGTCTCGAACAGCCAGCGCAAAGGCATCCACGCTGTTGGCCTGCGCTCTGCGGCCGATGACGTTTTCAACAAGAATGATCGGGATGCCGACGAGCATCATCACGGCAATGAATGTCAGCACATATGCACCGCCGCCGTTTTCACCGACAAGATAAGGAAAGCGCCACGTGGCGCCAAAGCCGATCGTTGCGCCGGCTACAGTCAGAATATAGGTTAAGCGGCTTGACCAGGTCTGGCGTGTACTCACCTGAAATTCTCCCGAAGAATCGTTGTTGTTGTGTTCGACGAGGTCGAGCCGTCCGTTGTGGAAGGCTCTGCTGTCTTTGCCTCTTTTCTGCCAGAGAACAAACGTTGCGGAAAACGTCGTGAGTTTTCTCTGGATGTTCCTTAAAGTTTCAGAGGATAACCCACTAGTGTAATCCTTACTGCTGTTTAAAGGCTTAAGTGCAAGAAAAAAGATTGGAAAAAAGATTTCGCGGCTCGAGCCAAAAATGCGCACGACGGCAATAGAGAAGCCTCAACAGCGGGCTTTGACGAAAACTTTCCAGCTGCAAAGAGAGCACGTGCAAATCAACTTTTCGCTTGCCTGCAAAAAACAAAGCTGACTTGATCAATGGCTGCGGCTTAGTGTTTGGCATGCGTGTTTCGAAACATAAGCGGCGTCATGCCGAGGTGACGAACGACGTAGCGGGAGAAGTATGAAGCCGAACAAAAAGAGAAGTCTTCAGCAATCTTTTGTATCGGCAGCTCTTTGCGGATTAAGAGCGAGGCTATTTCCTGCACCGTAAAAAGATCAATGAAGTAGCTTGCGCTGCGGCCGCTTGCACGTCGACAAATTTCAGACAGGTAGTGCGGCGTGACGAAGAGCTTTTGCGCATACCACTCAAGATTGCGGTGCTGCCGAAAGCTTCCTTTGGAGAGTTCTTCTGTAAAGCGGCGCAGCAGCACGGCTGCCCGATCAGCAAAATGCGCCTGCGGATGCGTTTGAGCGTGAATGGCGTAAAGATCAAGGATGTGCGCGGCAAGCAGGTGTTCGATCAGTTCATCGTAAAAAGGATGCTCATGTTCTGATAAGCGTCGCTGCAGCTGCTCGACATCTTTGCAGCATCGAGAAAAGGCGGCAGGCGACAGGCGCATCACGGGATTTTGCAGCAGAGACAGATGCCCGATGATGCCGTAATTTGATCGCAGGGCGACTTTGTTGACTGCTTGCGTCGACAAGGAAAACATTAATCCGGCGTAGTCGCCGGAAACGGCGAAGTCACGCACCAAGGCCGCATTCGGAAGAATGACGTAGTCGCCGACCGTGACGTTGTAGCGTGTGATTCGGTGCTGAAAGCTCAAGCTTCCGGCTGTCGGCAGCAGATGCAGAATGCGGGTTGTGGAGGTCATCTCCAGCAGATCTGAAACTGAGTTGTGAAAACACACGAGTTCTTTTCCGGCTGCTGCGGGCGCGCAAGGAACGATTGACGTAATGGGCATTTGATTGAAAAACCACGAAAAGTGACATTTTCTCTTCGATTTGAATCTTTTCAAGTGTACCTATGCTTTTTAGCATTCAACAGCAAGCGGAAAGGACAAAACTGCACCTGGCCGGCTTTCAAATATGGGGAACTTGAAAATGAGAGAAGTACGTTTAAACAACGGCGTCGTCATGCCCTCAATTGGTTTTGGCGTCTATCAGATTCCGAAAAACGATACCAAGCGGTGCGTGCTTGATGCGCTGGAAGTTGGCTACCGCATGATCGATACGGCTGCAAGCTACTTCAATGAGAAAGAGGTAGGCGAGGCTGTGCGTGAAAGCGGCCTGCCGCGTGAATCTGTGTTTGTGACAAGCAAGCTCTGGGTTCAGGACTACGAATACGAGGATGCACTCAAGGCGGCAGAAAAGTCTCTTGACGAGCTTGGACTTGAATACATTGATCTGTATCTACTTCACAAGCCGTACGGCAACTATTACGCCGCTTGGCGGGCTCTCGAGTCTCTTTACGAGCAAGGTCGAATTCGCGCCATCGGCGTCACGAGCTTTTCTGATGAACGGCTTCAAGACTTGTATCTTCACAATAAGATCAAGCCTGCGGTCAATCAGATTGAAACGCATCCGTTTCGTCAGCAGCAAAAATCAAATGCCTTTTTAAAGGCCGAGGGCATTGTGCATGAGACTTGGGCGCCGTTTGCCGAGGGGCAAAGGGGAATTTTCTCCAATCCGGTTCTTGCCAAGATTGCAGCCGCGCACGGCAAAAGCATCGCTGCCGTTATCCTGAGATGGCTCAACCAACGCAGCGTTGTCGTGATTCCCAAGAGCGCCAAGCGTGAGCGCATGGTCGACAATTTCAATATTTTTGACTTTGCGTTGTCGACTGCTGAAATGCAAGAAATTGCCGCGCTCAACGAAGAAAAAAGTCCTATTTACGATGAAGCGGACCTAGCAACGGTTCGTGCCATCGGCCTGCATACCATTCATGAGTGAGAGAGAAAATGAAGACTGTAACGCTCAACAACGGCGTCGAGATGCCGATTTTGGGTTTCGGCGTTTTTCAGGTTCCGCCGCAGGAGTGCGAAGCGGCAGTGCTCAACGCTTTTGAAGCCGGCTATCGCATGATCGATACCGCCCAGGCCTACTACAACGAAGAAGGTGTGGGCCATGCGCTTAAAGCTTGCGGCTTGCCCCGCAAGGATGTGTTTTTGGTCACGAAAGTGTGGCTGACGAATGCTGGAGAGGAGAAGGCGGCAAAAAGCATTGACGAGTCTCTTGAAAAGCTCCAGAGCGACTACATTGACCTGCTGTTGATCCATCAGCCGTTTAGCGACTATGTTGGTACGTGGCGCGCTATGGAGCATGCGGTAAAGGAGGGCAAGGTTCGAGCCATTGGCCTGTCCAATTTCTATCCGGATCGGTTCGTTGATATGGCTGAGTACTCTACGATCAAGCCGGCCGTCAATCAGCTTGTCGCCAACGTGTTTAGTCAGCAATGGGATGCGCAAGCCGAGATGAAGCCTTACGGCACGAGGCTGATGGCTTGGGGGCCGTTGGCGCAGGGCAATCCTGAGCTGCAAGATCACCCTTTGATGCAGAGGCTGGCTTCCAAATACGGCAAAACACCTCAGCAGGTGGCGTTGCGCTATCTCATCGAACGAGACATTATCGCGATACCGAAGACTACGCACTTTGATCGGATGAAGCAAAACCTCGACGTGTTTGACTTTGAGCTGACATCTGAAGAAATGCAGAGCCTTCGTGCATTGGACAGGCCGATCGATTTCCGCTGGTCGCATCGCAATCCGGAGTTGGTGAGGTTTTTGTGGAACTACGATAAAAACTTCAACCCGAAAAACCAAGCTGAGTGATCGGGCGAGAACCAGTGAAGACGAGAGACGACTGAAGGCATGCACGTCATCAGTCTTTTTTATTTGCTCAAATAATTTCGCGCAATGTTTTGGTGGCCGCAGAGAGATAAGAAAAGAATAATGAATTCTGAGAGTGGCTATTAAGTTTAGAAAATGATGGCACTGTCGATTTTTTGGCGAGCGCGGCCGGTTCATGAGTTGGCTCTGGCTGCTGGCGAGTATTTTATTTGTCGTGCGGGTTGCTTTTGTCTGTGCTGTCGGGCTTTCGCGCGGATCAATAGGGACGGTCCCTTCTGGTTTGCTGTTTTAGATATGCATGATCGGAGTGAAGACGCTTCTTGACGAATGGATAGCGAGCGCAATCAGGCGGCATGTCAAGTGTGTAAAAACGACAAAAAACCGCGCAGATTTTGGCTGCGCGGTTGAAATTTTGGTGCCCCAAGACTGACTCGAACAGACGACCTATCGCTTACAAGGCGATTGCTCTACCAACTGAGCTATTGAGGCAGGTCGCGTGATTTTACCGAATGATTACAGCTTCGTAAAGGTTGGAAGATCATCATCGTCTTCGGATTTGCTTTCCGTGGGCTTGGTCTCATAAACCGGGAAATAGCTTACCAAGTCGGTGTTCTCCTTGGGGTAGATGGCAGCTACGCGGCCGACAGGAATATAGATGCTGCGAATGCCTTCGCCGAATCTGGCCTGAAATGAGACAGCCTCTGAGTCAATTTCAAGATCTTTGGTAGCCTCTTCCGAGACGCACAGCACAATCGTGTTGTCGGGGTTGACGAATTCACGCGGCACGCGCGTGGCGTCATCGACGCTCACGAGCATGTAAGGCGTATAGCCTTCATTTTCGCACCAATCAAGAAGCGCCTGCAGGAGGTAGGGCTTGAAGCTGGGCTGCGACAACGGAAGCACAATCGTGCTGTTGTTTTCCATAACAAATTCCATTCGTGCCAAAACTCATTAACGACGCATGACCTTCTCGGACGGCGTCATGGAATCAATAAAGGAATTGCGCGAGAAGACGGTTTCAGCGTACTTCAGCAATGGAGCCGCCGTCTTGGGCAGTTCGATGCCGTAGATGCCCAGACGCCACAAGAGCGGAGCAAGCGTGATGTCGAGCATCGTAAAGTCGTCGCCCATCAGATATTTGTTCTTGGAGAGAATGGGCGAGAGCTGCACGAGTTGTTCGCGGATCTGCTGGCGCGCAAGGGCCTTGCGCCGCTCGTCGACATCTCGCTTTTCGAGGAAGCGCACGAAACCAAACAGCTCGCGTTCGAAGGTGTAGATGAACAAGCGGGCGCGTGCACGCATAATCGGATCCGCGGGCATGAGCTGCGGATGCGGGAAGCGTTCGTCAATGTATTCGTTGATGATGTTCGACTGATAAAGGGTCAGGTCCCGCTCAATGAGAATCGGCACTTCGCCATAGGGGTTCAGAGCATCAATTTCCGGCGGCTTGTTGTTGACGTCAACGTCAATTACCTCAAAATCGCCGCCCTTCTCATAGAGAACAAAGCGGCAGCGGTGGGAAAAAGGGCAGGTCGTACCGGAATATAAAGTCATCATGATGTCGAAAATTCCCTTAAAAGCAAACGCCTGAGAAGAGCATGCAGAAAGACCCAGGCGCCATAACTCAAGATCCGCAATTTTAAATAAAATGTCGATTTTTCGCTCGAAACAGGCAATAACCCACTGATATCAAAAGGAAAAGGATTTTTCCATGAAAAACTTCATCAAGGAATTTCAGGCCTTTATTTCCCGCGGCAATGTGCTTGATCTTGCCGTTGCCGTGATCATCGGCGCGGCTTTTTCCGCGATCGTCAACAGCCTCGTCAAGGACATCATCAATCCGCTGCTGGGCTTTTTCGTCGGACGACCTGATTTCACAAACCTGTTTGTTGTTTTGCAAAAGCCTGCCGACTATGCCGGTCCGATGACTTATGAGGCGCTGACAAAGGCCGGAGCTACGGTTTTTGGCTATGGAGCATTTTTGACAGCCGTGGTGCAGTTTATGCTTTTGGCCTTTGTGATTTTCTGGTTGATCAAGGTTGTGACGGGGGCAAGAAGCAAGCTTGAGGCGGCGCTCAAAAAGGAGGAAGAGAAAAAAGCAGAGCAAAAAGCCGCCAAACCCGCTCCCGTTCCTGAGGATGTTGCGCTTTTGCGTGAAATTCGAGATCTGCTCAAGGCCGATCGCAGGCATGACGGCCAATAAAGCCGATCAGTTTTGCGCCTGAGCCGAACGGCTGCCGGATCCGGTTCGTCAGACAAGTGCGCAGTGCGAGCGTTTGGATCAGGCGCAGCAGTGAAGTTCTCCGAGAAATTTCTGAATTCGGGCAAAGCATCCTCAAGCAGGGTTGTCGACATCGACGAATTCAACCTGAATGCCGTGTTCACGGGCAATCCATTCGCCGAGCGCCCTGATGCCGAAGCGTTCGGTAGCATGGTGGCCGCAGGCAAGATAGGCAATGCCAAGTTCGCGCGCCAGATGCGTCGTTCGTTCGCTGATCTCCCCAGAAACAAAGCAGTCGGTGCCGGCCTCGGCGGCCGCTTCAATCATGTCTTGAGCTGCGCCCGAGCACCAAGCAACACGCTTGATGCGCTTGTCGGCAGGGCCAACGAGAAGCGGTTCGCGTTTTAAATGCCGCTTGATGCGCTCAGCAAGCGATCTGACGGGAAGTTCCTCTTCGGGCTGTCCAATCCAGCCTAGATTTTCTTCCCCGAAGCGGCCATCGGCGATAAAGCCGAGCTCTCGGCCAAGCAGTGCGTTGTTGCCTAGTTCGGGATGGTCATCGAGCGGAAGGTGGTAGGCAACCAGACTCATGTCGGCCGACAAAAGCGCAGAGATGCGCTTGCGCCGTACGCCCGTGATGCGGGGGTCTTCCCGCTTCCAGAACCAGCCGTGATGCACGAAAACGGCGTCAGCAGAGCGCTCGCGGGCGGCAAGAATGAGATCCAGACAGGCGCTCACGCCCGTGACGATGCGCCGCACTTCTTGTCTGCCTTCGACCTGAAGCCCATTGGGCGCATAGTCATGAAACCTTTCTGGCGTTAGAAGTGCGTTGGTTGATTTGATGAGAGTGTCGAGCTGCATGACTGTCAGTCCTTTGCGTCCGATCTAGATTTCATGAAAGATTCTCTTGCGCGGCCAGCGAGATTTCGGGCGCGAAGCATTGGCGTCGTCTGCGGCACGGTAGCCGAAGCTCACCGCAAAGCAGCTTCTGAGGCCTTTTGAGCGCAGTTCGAGAATTTCGTCAAGCAGATCAAAGTCGGCGCCTTCAATGGGAGTGGAGTCAATGCCCATGCTTGCCGCGGCAAAAAGAACAAAGCCTTGTGCGATATAAGCCTGCCGCATTTCCCAGCTCAGCAGTTCCTGCTCGGAGACGCTGTGGAGACCAACGAAGTGCCGTCGTCCGGCGTCTTGTCCCTGAAGTGCTTCAGTTTTTGCGTAGCGGCCGTCGGCGGCCTCCTGAGCAAGCAAATCCTGAAGGTACTGCTCGTCGAGTTTTTCATGGACGGCAAAGACAACAACATGGCTTGCGTTGCGCACGCGGTCGCGATTGAAGTCGAGAATGGCGGGCATGATCTTGTCGCGGGCTTGGGCCGTGCGGGCAATAAAAAATTCCCAGGGCTGCGAGTTGACCGAAGACGGCGACAAGCGCAGAACCTCAAGCAGCGCATCGAAGTCTTCGTCCGAGACGCGCCTTGCCGGATCGTAGTGCTTGGTTGTGTAGCGGGTTCGAGCAATCTGCAGAGCGTCCATGAAAATATCCTCCCAATTGACGTCCGGCTCTGACTGAAGCCAGAGCCCTTGCGGCCGTTTTACATAAAATCAAGCGCGCAATCAAAGCTCTCAGAGTTTAGCGCAGCCGGAAATCGCGCAGAATCGTTCGCTAGGAGGAGTGCTCAGCTTGGCAGTTCGGCGCAGCTCACCCGTTCGTTTCCGCCCAAATCGCGGACCGTGCGCACGCTGCAAAAACCAGCTTCTGCAAGAAGCTTGCGCACGGCTGCCCCCTGATCGTAGCCGTGTTCGAGAATGAGCGTGCCGCCGCAGACAAGGTGCGCGGGGGCACCTTTGATGATGCGCCGCAAATCCTCAAGGCCGTCGATGCCGTCAGTGAGCGCCGAAGCAGGCTCAAAACTGAGGTTTTTCATGTGCTCGTCGTCTGGATCGATATAAGGCGGATTCGAGACAATCAGGTCGAACTTCCGTTCGGCAAGCGCATCAAACCAATTGCTGTGGATGAATTCAACCTGTGCGCCCAAACGAGCCGCATTGCCGCGGGCGACCTCAAGCGCTGCGCGGCTGACATCGGCGGCAGAAACTTTGAGCCCGACAGCCTCAAGCGCCAGAGTGACGGCGATGATGCCGCTTCCCGTGCCAAGGTCTATGCAGGTGCGCGGGTTTTTCTTTTGGATGACTGCAAGAGCCTCTTCGATGAGTGTTTCAGTGTCAGGACGCGGCACAAGTACGTCGGGCGTGACGGCAAAAGGCCGGCACCAGAATTCGCGAACGCCCGTAATGTAGGCCACAGGACAGCCGCGCGAGATTTTGTCGACGGCTTCAAGAAACGCCGATTTGATTTCGGCAGAGACCGAAGCCTCAGGGTGCATGATGAGCGCCTCGCGCGTTGTCTGCATGAGGTGCGCAAGCACGATGCGCGCATCGCTGCGGGAAATGCGGCCGGCAGCGGCCGCCAAAAGCTCCGAGGCTGTGGTCACGATTTATTCGCCCATGGCCGCAAGCAGTTCTGCCTGATGCTCATTGGTAAGTGCCGTGATGATTTCATCAAGATCGCCGTCCATGATCGAATCGAGCTTGTAGAGCGTGAGATTGATGCGGTGATCGGTGACGCGGCCCTGCGGGTAGTTGTAGGTGCGGATGCGCTCGCTTCGGTCGCCGCTGCCGATCAGGCTCTTGCGGGTGCTTGCCTCCTGTGCGCGCTGCTTTTCAACTTCAGCTGCATACAGTCGCGAGGCGAGCACGGCCATGGCGCGCTCTTTGTTCTGGCGCTGACTGCGCTCATCCTGGCATTCCACGACCAGACCGGTGGGCAGGTGAGTGATGCGCACGGCCGAATCGGTTTTCTGCACGTGCTGACCGCCGGCGCCGGAGGCGCGGTAGACGTCGATGCGCAGGTCGGCGGGGTTGATTTTGACGGCTTCGACTTCATCGAGTTCGGGCATGACGGCAACGGTGCAGGCCGAGGTGTGGATGCGTCCTGCGGCTTCGGTTTCGGGCACTCTCTGCACGCGGTGGCCGCCGGACTCGAACTTCAGGCGAGAATAGGCGCCGTCGCCGATAATGCGGCAGATGACTTCACGATATCCGCCAAGGTCAGACTCGTTTTTGCTGACGATTTCAACCTTCCAGCCTTGACGTTCGGCGTAGCGCATGTACATGCGAAGCAGGTCGCCGGAGAAGAGCGCAGACTCTTCTCCGCCCGTGCCTGCGCGAATTTCCAGAAAGATGTTGCGAGAATCGTTGGGGTCGCGGGGCAGCAGCAAAACTTCCAGGTCGTGCTCGAGCTCTTCAAGGCGAGCCTTGCCGGACTTGATTTCTTCTGCGGCAAAATCAGCCATTTCAGGATCGCGAAGCATCTCCTGAGCGTCGGCCATATCGCTTTCAGTTTTGGTGTACTCGCGCATCTTGATCGTCACGGGCTCAATTTCAGCGCGCTCGCGCGACAGTTCGCGGAAACGATTCATATCGTCGGCAGCGTCCGGCGCGGCCAGAGTGACGTCAATTTCTTCCAGGCGGCGGCAAAGCCCCATGAGTTTGGCTCGAATGCTCTCTTTCATTGCAAAAAATCTGATCAGATGATTGGGCCGAAAAAGCGAAAAAAGATCGCGAACTAGGCCCGGGCGTTCCGAAGTTTAGCCGCAACGGGCGGCCAATGTGCAAAAAGCGCCTGCAACAGCGCATGCGTGCCAGTCGCAGAAAAAATTGTGTGTCGCCCGCAGGCTAATAGCCGCGATTTTCGTAGAAGTGGCCGACAATGGTCGTCATGTGCTCGCGCTCTTGCTGCGTGAGTCCTTCGGCGTCGCGCAGCAATACCGTCGGGTCATGAATCAGCTTGTGCGTGAGGGTGCGCGTGAGCTGATCGAGCACTTCATTGACATCGGCGCCTTTTTCGATCTGATGCGCAGCGACATGGACGAGATCAAGGCGCATGCGTTCGGCTCTCGAACGAATGCGAGAAATGGCCGGCACGGCAGCCCGCATGGCAAGCCACGCTTCGAATGACTGCACGCGCATCGTAATGATGCTCTCGGCCTCAATGACGGCGGCCTGACGGCTCTCACGGCCGGACTGCACGACGGCTCCAAGTTCGTCCATGGAGTAGACGTAGACATCGTCGAGTCGGGCGACTTCTACTTCTACATCGCGCGGCACGGCAAGATCGACAATGCACATCGGGCGATGGCGGCGCTCTTTGATGGCGCGCTCAATCATGCCCAGGCCAATGATCGGCAAAGCCGAGGCGGTGCAGCTGACGATGATGTCGTAGTCGGCAATCTGCTCAGGCAGATCCTGCAGGCGTATGGCTCGGCCGTTGTACCGTGCGGCAAGATTTTGACCGCGGTCGATGGAGCGGTTGGCAACGGTAATCGATTTGGGCGACTGAGCGCAGAAGTGCGCAGCGCAAAGCTCAATCATTTCGCCGGCGCCGACAAACAGGATGTTTGAAGACGAGAGGCGCCCGAAGAGCCGCATGGAAAGCCGCACGGCAGCGGCGGCAAGGCTGACGGAACTCGAACCGATGGCCGTTGTCGAGCGCACTTCCTTGGCTACGGTGAATGCATCTTGAAACAGATGGTTGAGCATCAGACCGAGCCCTTTGGCTTCGCGAGCCATTTGAACGGCTTTTTTAAACTGACCGACGATCTGCGTCTCACCCAGAACCATTGAATCTATGCCGGAGACAACCCGGTAGATGTGCCGAGCGGCTTCGCTTTGCACATAGCGGTACGTGTGCGGCTCAAATTGAGACGCACCGACGGACTTCATTTCTTCGATGAGCTTGCTCAGCTCTTCGCCGGCAATCTCAGGGTCGCTGACGGCGCAGTAGAACTCGGTGCGGTTGCACGTCGACAGGATCATCGCTTCGGTCAGACCGCCGTGGTCGGCCGCAGCCAGACGCTCCTTGATCAGGGCAATCGCGCTTTCGATTTCTTCAGCTCCGAAAGCAACGCGTTCGCGCACAGACAAAGGCGCGGTCGTGTGATTGAGGCCAAGACAAAGCAGCTGCATAAAAGTTAAGAATTCCTCTGGATGCGGAGTGCAGGACGACCGAAGTCGCGGCCAGCACGAGCCGCAAAAAAGGGCTTATAGATTGATGGTGCGAACAGCGGATTATAAGAACGGAAAGGTTTTGAAAAACTTAAGAGGAAAAAAGTTGCATAAAAAGCTTGCAAAACAAAAAATGTGCTGGTATAGTTCCGATCTCTCGCGTGGCTAGGTAGCTCAGTTGGTAGAGCAGCGGACTGAAAATCCGCGTGTCGGCGGTTCGATTCCGTCCCTAGCCACCATATCAAATCAACCACCTTCGGGTGGTTTTTTTGTGCCTGTTGCCTGAAGTGGCATGGAGTTCTGCGGACGTCTCGTCATGCATCAGCTCGACGCATTCAGACGCCCGCTCAATGTCTTTTGAGATGTTCAGTCGGCAACAGAGCCCGGAATAACCGGCTTGACGCCGAGCTCAGCCGCTTTTCGAGCAAGCCGCACGAAGGCATCCAGATCAAGCGTTTCGGCGCGAGCCTGCGGATTCACGTCGGCTGCTTCAATGTCCTCAGCGCTCATCAGCACGGAGAGCGCATTGCGAAGCGTTTTTCTCCTTTGACTGAAAGCGTTGGCTACAACCGAAGAAAAAAGGTCAGCATCAACAGCCGGCACCTGCGCAGGGTCTTTGGGCGTCATGCGCACCACTGAGCTCACCACCTTCGGGGGCGGGTTGAATGCTCCGGGAGGCACATCAAACAGCTTGGTCATGTGATAGCGCCACTGCAGCATGACGGACAGCCGGCCGTACGTTTTGCTGCCGGGGGCGGCAACCATTCGGTCAACGACTTCGCGCTGCAGCATGAAGTGCTGATCGCGGACGTGATCAGCTGCTCGCATTAGGGCAAAAAGCAGGGGAGAAGAAATGTTGTAGGGAAGATTTCCCACAATGCGAAGCGTTCCTGTCTGTTCGGCGAGGGCTTTCCAGTCAAGCGTCAGAGCATCGGCCTCAATGAGCGTGAGCTGCTCGGGGGAAAACTGCTCTTTGAGCCATGCCGCGAGATCTCGGTCAATTTCAACGGCACGCACGTGTCCGGCTCCTGCTATGAGCTCGCGGGTAAGCGCGGCCTGACCCGGCCCAATTTCAATGATGTTGTCGCCCAAGCGGGGGGCGACGGCTTTGGCGATGCGCCCGATCCAATGAACGTCGTGCAAAAAGTTCTGCCCAAAGCGTTTTCTTGCTTTGTGTCCTTGAAGGCCTTGCTGCATAGCTATCCGTTTTTGAAGAATTATCAGTGCGCTCCGACAGTGTGTGCGCACATCTGTCGGGCAAGTTCAATGGCGCTCAAAAGGCTGCCCTCATCGGCTATTGATTTGCCGGCAATATCGAGCGCCGTTCCGTGATCGACCGAGGTGCGGATCCACGGCAATCCAAGCGTGACATTGATGCCCTGCCCGAAGCCTTCGCGCTTTAGGGCGGGCAGTCCTTGATCGTGGTACATGCACAGTATGGCATCAAAGCCGGCAGCGCGGTGCTTGACGAACACGGCGTCAGCAGGCCACGGGCCCTCGCAGCAAATCGCGCGGGCCCGCGCCCGCTCAATGGCCGGGGCAATGACCTCGATTTCCTCCGTGCCCATATGTCCGGATTCTCCTGCATGGGGGTTAAGTCCGGTGACGGCAATGCGCGGGTGCATGCAGCCAGTCATCTGTATGAGCCCTTTGTGCGTGATGTCGATGACCTCATCGAGCAACTGTGCCGTGATGGCTTTCGGAACATCCTTTAGCGGCAGGTGCGTAGTTGCCAGCGCCACGCGCAGCGCCTTGGGGCCGGCACCAGACATGAGCATCATGACCACGCGCTTGACGCCGCTGAGGCTGGCAAAGAATTCCGTGTGTCCAGTAAATTCAAGTCCAGCTTCGCTGATGATGCTTTTTTGCACGGGACCTGTAACAACGGCGCTGTAGTGCCCGTCAAGCGCACCAAGCGCGGCGCAGCGGAGCATTTCAACTACGCAGGAGGCATTGCGTACATCCAGCCTGCCGGGAACAACCGGAGCGGCAAGCTGGATGTCGCGAACGGAAAAATTTTCGGGCAGCCGGCGCGACAGTCCCAGTGCAAGCGCCGTTTGCTCGAGCAGTGCGGCTGGTCCAATGAGCTCATAGCGGCAACCGTCGCAAGCCAGCCTGCGGGCAGCCTTAAGAATGATTTCGGGACCGATGCCGGCAGGTTCGCCCATGGTAATGGCAATCGGTGTAGCGCGTGCAGACATGCTCTCGATAGAAAAACAAGTTAAAGAAAGAAAAAGGGCGCCGCGCGTGAAACTAAATGAGTCGCGGCGCCCGAAGGCATCTTAGTGTCAAACGCTGCCGGCGTTCTCAGAGCGCGTCGCGGCGTATTTCGACATAAGCTCGGTCGCGCAGCTCACGCTGCCAGTTGTAGACGGCTTCGGCGAGTTTTTTCTCGCGCAGCGCCATGCGTGCTGCCAGACGCGAACGGTCGGCGCTGGCCTGAGCCTTTCGGCGCTCAAGGACCTGAATCAGATGGTAGCCGTACTGCGTGCGGATCGGCTCAGAGATCTGACCGGGAGCAAGCTTGTTCATTTCAGCTTCGAATTCCGGAACGGATTCGCCGGGGCTGATCCAGCCGATGTCGCCGCCGCGAGTGGCGGAATTGTCAACGGACGTGAGCCGCGCCATGGTGGCAAAATCGGCTGCGCCGTTTTCGATGCGGTGCTTGATGTCGTTGAGGCGAGAGACGACTTCGCTTTCCGGCGTCAAGTCAGAGACGAACATCAGGATGTGGCGCACGTGCGTCTGTTCGACGGGAGCGCCGGCGAGCTTGGCCTTGACGCCGTCACGGTTGTCCAAAAGCTTGATGACGTGAAAGGCGCCGCTTGAGCGCACCACGGTGACGTATCCTCGCTGCGTGCGATGCTCTTCAATTGCCTTCCAGAACAGGCTCGGCAGCTTGCTGGCGTCGCGCCAGCCCAGATCGCCGCCTGACATGGCGTCCTCGGCTTTGGAATTGGCAGCGGCAAGCGAAGAGAAATCGGCCCCTTCGCGGGCTTCGTCGGCCAAACGCTCGGCAAGATCGCCGACATCGTCGGCTTCGCTGTCAGAGGCTCCTGAAGGAATCGGCAGCAGAATATGCTGCATGTGGTACTCCTGCGTGTCGCCGCTCGTAAAGCCAGCCTGCTCGGCAAGATAGGCGTCGACTTCGCTTTCGGGGATCGTCAGCTTTCTGTCGACTTCCCGCTCGCGCAGGCGCTGCGCGACAATCTCATCCTTGACCTGTCCGCGAAAAGCTGAAAAGCTCACGCCGTCTGCCGAGAGCCGATCGCGAAGCTCATCGACGGTGAGCTTGTTGTTGCGGGCGATCTGCTCGATCGAGGCCGTCACCATGCGTTCATCAACGCGAATGCCCAGTTCCTTGGCACGCTGATCAAGACACTTTTCCATGATGAGGCGCTCGAGCACTTGGCGGCGCAGCTCAGGCATCGGAGGCAGATTGATGTTTTGCTGGCGCAGGTTGATGGCAACCTGGCGTACGCGGTTTTGCAGCTCGTACTCGGTGACGACGTCGGTGTTGACGACGGCAACCACGCGGTCGACATATTGCAGCGTGCTCTGCGAAGCGCGCTGCTGCACATCGGTTGCCGTCGGCTGCGCATCTGGGGCCGGTGCGGCGGCGGGAGCCGCAGAGGGCATCTGAACAGTTTCCCGAACGGTGTTGGGCGCATCGGCTGCAACAGCCTGGCCGAAGATTAAAAGGCAGGAGGCTGCAAGAGCCGCCCTCGAGCTGCGATTAATAATAGTAGTCATAGGTTCCTGCCGTGGTAGGCATCGGAGTTGTCTGCTGATAGCCCTGGATGCTGCGCTGCAGTTCGCTGAGCGGGCTGGAGCCCAAAGAGCCAAGGCCGGTCAATTCTAATTGCAGGAAGAAGGAAGTTTGTTCTTCTTCCTCGTCGCGTGTGTAACGCTGTGCAACTGCGCGCAGCGTCCAGCAGTCGGCCTGGTATTCGAAGCCGACCAGACTTTCGATGAACTTGTTGTCGTAGAAGGAGTAGTTCTGGCGAGCCAGCGCATAGAGCCGGTTGGTCAGAGGCCACTGCACGGAAAGATCAATCTGGTTGATGTAGTCGTCAATGTAGCCGCGGCTGTTTTCGACATCAGACCAGTTGTAGCGGTAGTAGAGACCCACGACGCTCATCGGCCGCGGCTGCCAGCGGAAGCCCACCGTTGCCTTCTGCATGCTGCTGCGCTCCCAGGACCATTGGCCGTAGGCGGTGGCCTGCAGGGAACGCGTCAGACGCGCGCCGATGCTGGCCAAAAAGTCGCTTTTGCTCGGCTGGTCAACACGTCCGCCGCTCCAGCCGGTGGTTTCGTCGTTGAAGTAGTAGCGCTGGCCGATGGAGGCACGAATCCACTCCAAGCCCGTCTTGTCGTCGATGAGGCGTGTCGTGATCGTGCCGCTGACCTGATTGGTTTCAGCGTAGCGGTCATACCCCGACCAGACGTTTTCCGAATAAAGCTGCGCGAAGTTGAAGTCGGCAATCGTCGAGTCAAAGACCGGAATGTCGGTTTGATCGCGATACGGCGTATAGGAGTAGAAGATGCGCGGTTCCAGAGTTTGAAGAATGTCGCGCGAGCCGACGCTCGTATTGCGCTCAAAAATCAGCCCTGTATCCAATGAGTACATCGGCAGCGTGAGCGAAGGAGAATCGTCGCGCGTGTCGTTGCGGTCGTAGTCCAGGTCGTAGCGCGTGCCGACGAGCTTGACTTTGGGCGTCACAAACCAGCTTGCGCCAAGCAGCGGATAACTCACGTCCTGTTCAAAGACAAAGCGATTGCCGTTGGTTCTGCCTTCCCATGGATGAACAAAGCGCGTGGCATCGATTTTTGTATTAAGTTCAAATCCGTACAGGTCGGCAAAATAGGCGCCCCAGGTAAATTGAGGCTCTCTTTCGTAGGGCTTGTCGTTGTCGTTGATCGTCTGGTTTTTAGTAACGCGCAGCGCTGCCGTCCAGTACGTCGTGCCGTAGGTCAGCCAATAGTCCTGCGGCAGAATGTCTTCGGTGTTGTCGCGAATGCTCGAGGCAAAATCGTCGAGGAAGTCGTCGTCTGAGACCTGGTTGTAGTTCACGCCGTAATTAAAGCCGTTCCAGTGGCCGGAGAACTTGCCTTGAATGCTGTAGCGGTCTTCTCCGAGCTTGCGGTCGTGAGGCATGTAGTTGAGGTTCACCTCGGCCTCAAAAGATTCCTGCTTGATGCGGAATTCGTTGCCGAGCACGATGCCGCGCTTGGAGAGAAAGCGAGGAGCAAGCGTGTAATCGTAGTTGGGCGCGAGGTTGAAGTAGTACGGTATGGCCAGATCAAAGCCGCGCTCGGAGTTAAAGCCGAGAGTCGGAGACAAGAAGCCGGACTTGCGCTTTCCGCTCAAAGGGAAGGTAAACCAAGGCGAGCCGAAGACCGGCACGCCGCCAAGCTTCAAGACGGCCCCAGTTCCTTCGCCGGATTCTTCATACTCGTCAAGCGTGAGCGTATCCATTTCCACCCACCAGCTGCGGTTGTCCTTTTTGCAGCTGGTGACCACGACGTCTTCAAATTCAGTGACGTCTGCCGATTGAAAGCGCGCGCAGCCGGCCTCGCCCTGCAGTCCTCTCGGGCCGTAGTTGTACTCAATGTTTTGAGCTCCGCCCGTTTCATCATCAAGGTTGTAGGAAAACGCAGGGCCGGTGAACTTGGCGCCGTTGCGGGAGACGCTTGCATTGCCCTCGGTCGTCACCACGCCGGTGGCTTGCGTGTAGACGATTTTTTCGCCCGTGATGACGGTGCCGGCGCGGCGCACTTCCGCTTCGCCCGTGAGCGTGAGCTCGGTCTCGGGAGAGCCTTCAATAAAGTGAGCCGACGCAATCGACGGGGCGTTGTCTTCATCGACGGGAGCCGTGAGAAGATTCGTCCAAGAGCCAAGATCCACGCCGTCGGTCTCCAGCTGAGCGCTGTCAGTGCTTTGCTGGGCATGAGCGGCCGGCAGCATCGCGGCAAAGGCGGCTGCTACGGCAATCGAAAGCCTCAGAGGCGTCGGGCGCGAAGAATTTCGTTGCATTTGTTTGTATAGTTCGCAAGTTGATTCTTGGGGATTATAGGGAAAGGTCGGCAGGTCTCGCCTTTCCCGGCAAATGAAACATGACCGATTTCATCAAAGACAGCCGTTTTGAAGCGGCTCAAGCGTGGCTCTCGTCGCTAGATCAGGGACTGGAGCTCAGAATGGAAACCATGGCGCCGGCAAGCGCAGATGCGAGCTTTCGCCGATATTTTCGCATTGAAGGAGCCGCCGGCACCTACATCGTGATGGATGCGCCGCCGCCGGTCGAATCCAAATCCGTTGATGCGTTTTTAAAAATTGATGCGCTCATGCAGCAGGCCGGCATGAACGTGCCGCGCATTTTCGCCTCCGACAGCGCGCAAGGATTTGTTCTCATGAGCGATCTGGGCAGGCAGACCTACCTTGATGTTCTCAATGAAGACAATGCTGCCCGGCTGATGGATGCAGCCACCGACGAACTCGTGCTCTGGCAGAAGGCTACGCGCGAAGGCGCATTGCCCGCGTACGATCACGCCATGCTCAAGCGGGAAATCGATTTGTTTCCTGAGTGGTATGTCAAGACGCACCGCGCTTATGCGATGACCGACAAGCAGGCCGAGATCATTGCCCGCACGTTTGAAAAAATCATTGCGCACAATCTTTCCGAAGCGCGTGTTTTCGTGCATCGCGACTATATGCCGAGAAATCTGATGCCCGGCGAGAAGCTGCCTGGCGTGCTCGACTTTCAGGATGCGGTGCTGGGGCCGGTGTCCTACGACATTGCGAGCCTTATGCGCGATGCCTTCATCAGCTGGGGAGAATCCTTTGTGCTCGACGTCACCATCCGCTACTGGGACAAGGCGAGAAAAGCAGGCATCGCCGTGCCGGCCGATTTCGGCGAATTCTGGCGTGATGTTGAGTGGATGGGAATGCAGCGCCATCTCAAAATACTAGGAATCTTTGCCCGCATCAATTATCGCGACGGCAAGCCCAAGTATTTGGCCGATACGCCGCGCTTTCTGCACTACGTACGAGAAACAGCCAATCGTTACGATGAGCTCAAGCCTGTGAACTGGCTTTTGGATCAATTCGAAGAGGTCAAGAGCAAAGGCGCCTGGACCTTCTAATCATCAGCAGCCGGAATACAGACATGCGCGCACTGATTCTCGCCGCGGGCCGCGGCAGCCGTCTAAGACCGCTTACCGACGTCGTTCCCAAGCCGCTTGTTGAGGTTAACGGCACGATGCTTTGCTCTTGGCAGCTGGCAGCGCTCAAACGAGCGGGCATCAGCGAGGTGGTGATGAATACGGCGCATCTGGCCGATGCTTTTGAAGCACTGCCGGAAAAGCTCAAGTCAAGCGGCTTCAAGCTCAAAATCAGCCGCGAGGGCAGTGTCGAGGCCGATGCGCTTGAAAGTTTGGGCGGCATCGTCAAAGCGCTCGAGCTTTTAGCCCCAAACGGCACGGACGAACCCTTTTTGGTGCTCGCCGCAGATGTGGTGCACGACTTTGATCTGACTCTTCTGATTGAGAGGGCCAGCGACATTGCCCAGGGCAAAATCGATGCACACATAGTAGGCGTGCCGAATCCCGATTTTCATGCCGCGGGAGACATGACGATTTTTCCTGACGGCCGCATTGTGCCTGGCCCCGGACCGCACACCTACGCCTGCATGATGATTGCGGCGCCGAGAATTTTCCGCGGTTTGCCGGTGCGGCGCGCCAAGCTTTTCCCCTGGCTGTGGGAGTTTGCTCGTGCGGGGCGCGTCACAGGAGAGGTCTTCAAAGGTTTTTGGGACAATGTCGGCTCCCCTGCCGAATTGGAGCGGCTCAGGGCACATCGCGAAGCGTTGCGCTGGGCGCGGTACTAAAAAAGACAAAGAGCCAGAGGAGTCCGCAGAGCAGCCCGGCAGCGGGCCTCATCGGAATCTTTCAAAAGAAAGCGTGAAAAAACCATGAAAAACATGTTTGAGGAAGCGGTCTGCAAAAGCCGCGCATTTGCCTTGAAGCTGGGCGTTCGATTGCCCTTGATGAATGCGCCGATGAGCGATGCGGCCGGTCCTGAGCTTGCTGCTGCGGTCAGCAATGCCGGAGGACTGGGGGTTCTTGGCGCGGGCTTTATGTCGGGGGCTGAGATCGAGCAGGCCGTTGCGCGCGTGCGCAGCCTCACCGACAAGCCTTTTGCAGTGGGAGTGCGCATCCCGGTGCAGGGGTCTTCATCAAGCCTTGAGAGAGCAAAAAAAATGGCGCACGCTCTGGAGGATCTGGCTCTGGAGCTCGGCCTTGAGGAGCACTACGCTTGGGCAAAAATGCCCGACTTTGATGAACAGTTCGAAGCTTTCGTGTCTCTTGACGTGCCGGTGTTGATCACAAGCTTTGGGGGATTGCGCGAGATCTACGCGGAAAAGCTCGAACGTCTGGACGTGAAGGTTTTGAGCGCCGCCACGACATTGAGAGAGGCCAAGGTGCTGCGTGCTGCCGATGCTTCGGGCATCATCGTGCAGGGGGTTGAGGCAGCCGGCCCGAGGCTTAATTTCGAACAGCCCGACAGTGCCTCGCAGGTTGGGCTTTTAAGTTTGATTGGCCCGGCAGCCCGCGCAACGGGGCTTGCAGTTGTTGCCGCCGGCGGCATTGCCTCGGGTGCTCAGTGGGCTGCGGCTATGGCGGCTGGTGCCAGCGGCGTGATGCTTGGGACGGCATTCGTGCGTGCTCACGAGTCGGCTGCCGCACAAGCTTTCAAGGATCAGCTGCCTTATACGACGGATGCGGCGACGAGGTTTGTGCGAACATTCGAGGGAAGACTTTCGCACGTTGCGGCCAATGGTTTGGTTGAGGCCCTAGAAGAGGCGGGAATTGTTCCTGGCGACTATCCCGAACAGTGCGAAATGATGCGCCCGATTCTGCTGGCTGCGCAAAAGGCCGGCCGTGCGGATTTGATGCAATTGGCTGCCGGTCAGGGGGCGCCTTTGGCTACGGCGGCTCCGGCAGCAAGCATCGTGCAGAGGCTTGAGTCTGAATTGGATGAGCTGCTGGGAGAGTCGCCGTTTGCTTAACAGCAATGCAGTGCCCTCAAGGCTCAATGACTGTGAGCAGAGGCTGCGGCTTGCGTCAGCCTTGGCTGACGTAATCCGTTTTTAGAAGCAGAGAGGAGGCGGCGTTTGCTTCCCAGCATGAATGCAGGGTTTGCGCGTTGAATTACCATTGCTATGAAAAGACTGAAAGTTCATCCCAACTGCGCGCTGATCGTGGTTGATGTGCAAAATGACTTTTTGCCGGGAGGCGCTCTGGCAGTGCCGGAGGGCGATGCGGTTGTAGAGCCCGTCAACAGCCTCATGCACTGCTTTGACCTTGTCGTTCTGACGGCGGATTGGCATCCGGCTGATCACGAAAGCTTCGCAGCCAATCATCCAGGAAAAAAGCCCTTTGAATCGGTGCGGCTCAACGGCGTGGAGCAGGTGCTGTGGCCTGCGCACTGCATTGCAGGTTCGTCTGGGGCGTTGTTTTCTGATGCTCTGAATGCCTCGTGCGCGGCTCTCATCGTGCGCAAGGGCATGCGAAAAACGTGCGACAGCTATTCGGCTTTTGTTGAAGCAGATCGTAAAACGCGAACTGGGCTTGCTGGCTGGCTCAGGGAAAGGGAGGTCGAAGAAGTTTATGTTTGCGGCCTTGCTCTTGATTTTTGCGTGAGTGCAACGGCCTTTGATGCGGCTGAGGCAGGATTCCAAACGACGGTGGTGCTCGATGCCTGTCGGGCCATCAATTCTGATGCTCAGTCGCTGCGCGAACTCGCCGATGCCTGGCATCAGGCAGGCATCCGTACGATGAGCTGCAGTGAAGTTCGAGAAAAACTGGCTTGAGCCGCTGCGGCCGCTTTTTTGTTTTTGTTCACGCCTTTTGAGGGCAGCGTTCGGTCAAATTTTTTTGCATGCAGATTGGTCCCTACAACATTGAGGGCGGCGTGGTGCTTGCCCCTATGGCCGGCGTCACTGATGCGCCTTTTCGCAGAATCTGTCTGCGCCGCGGCGCTTCGCTTGCGGTCGGGGAGATGGCTTCAAGCAAGGAGGGGCTGCGCACAACCGACATGACGATGCGCAGACTTGCCTGCGACGCGCAGGATCAGCTGCCGGTGGTTCAGCTGCTGGGCGCAGATCCATTGGAGATGGCCTCGGCAGCGCAGACGGCTGTTGCGTGCGGAGCCAAAATCATTGACATAAATTTTGGTTGTCCGGCGCGTGTTGTCTGCGGCAAGGCTTGCGGTTCGGCCATCATGCGCGAACCGCAATTGGCGCAAAGCATCATGCGCAGCGTGGCCGATGCCGTCAGCGTGCCGGTGACGGTCAAAATGCGCACGGGCTGGGATGAACATTCGAAAAATGCTCCGCTGCTGGCAAGAATGGCCCAGGACGCAGGATTGTCGGCTGTTACCGTGCATGGCCGAACGAGAGCGCAGCGTTTTTCTGGCACCGTCAGCCTTTCAGATATTGCGGCTGTGGTGCATGCCGTTACAATTCCGGTCATCGCAAATGGAGACATTGACGGTCCTCAAGCTGCACTGCGAGCGTTGCGCGCAAGCGGTGCGGCTGCCGTCATGGTTGGACGCGCCGCCCGCGGCAATCCTTGGATTTTTCAGAGAATCCGAGCAGTGTGCTCAGGCCGACCTGATCCGGGAGAGCCCTCGCTCGATGAAAGACGGCTGACGGTGTTCGAGCATCTTGAAGAGCATCTGAAGTACTGGATGAGTGAAGGCTGCCAGGAGCGTTATGCCGTGCGCAGCTTTCGCATGCATCTGCGGCCGTATCTCAAAGAGGCTGCCTGCGCAGATGCCAGCGGCGCGGCCGGCAGACTGCTTGATGTGATCGTGCGTACCGATGAGGCGGAATGCCTCAGGGAAAATTTGGAAACATTTTTTTCATCGTTAAGAGAGACAAATTGACGCAGACTGTGGACAATAACGGAAGCGCATCAACGCAATTTAAAAGCGTCGAAGAAATTCTTGCGCCCGGCGTCAGCGTCAACGACGCATTCAGCGCACTGGTGGTGCGACGTGTCGAAAGCTACGTAAGGGACCTCGAAGGAGTCAAGGGGCTGCCGATCTACGAAATGATCGTGACGGCCGCCGAGCGGCCCTTGCTTCGCTGGGCGATGGACAAGTGCGGCAACAATCAGAAGGCCGCGGCACAGCTTTTGGGAATTAACCGAAATACCCTGCGCAAGAAACTCCGCATGCACGGATTTCTGAGCGGGGACTTTTGATAAGGAAATTAAGCAATGAAAAAACAAGCTTTGATCAGCGTCTCGGACAAGACCGGCGTAGTTGAGTTCGCCCGCGGTCTGGTGGAGCTGGGCTACCACATCCTGTCGACGGGCGGTACGGCCAAGCTTCTCTCCGAGCAAGGCGTCGACTGCCAGGAAGTGGCTCAGTACACGGGCTTCCCTGAGATGCTCGACGGCCGAGTCAAGACGCTTGATCCGCACATTCACGCCGGCATTCTTGCCCGCCGCACCGTTCCGCAGCACATGGCTGCGATTGCCGAGCACGGCATCGATCCGATTGACATCGTGTGTGTGAACCTCTATCCGTTCGAGCAGACGATTGCTCGTCCGGACTGCACGTTTGAGCTTGCCATTGAAAACATCGACATCGGCGGCCCGACGATGATTCGTGCCGCTGCCAAGAATCATGAATCTGTGGCCGTGATTGTCGATCCTGCCGATTATTCTCGCGTTCTCGAGGAAATCCGCGCCAAAGGCGAGGTTGCTGCAGACACGCGCCTTGCGCTTGCCAAGAAGGTGTTCTGTCATACCGCCCGCTACGATGCGGCCATCTCGAACTACCTGACGAGTCTCGATGAAGACAAGAAGAGCACCAAGCACTTCCCGGATGTCTTCACCCGTCAGTGGGTCAAGGTCCAGGACATGCGCTACGGCGAAAATCCGCATCAGAAGGCTGCTTTCTATCGCGAACACTTCATCGCCCCTGGGCTTTTGGCCGGCTACTGCCAGCTGCAGGGCAAGGAGCTTTCCTACAACAATATTGCCGACAGCGACGCTGCCTGGGAAGCTGTCAGAAGCTTCTCAACTCCCGCCTGCGTGATCATCAAGCATGCCAACCCCTGCGGCGCAGCCATCGGCGTCAATGCGCTTGAAGCCTATCAGAAGGCATTCAAGACCGACCCCAAGAGCGCTTTCGGCGGCATCATTGCCTTTAACCGCAAGGTTGACGAGACCGTGGCCGCGGAAGTCTCCAAGCAGTTTGCCGAAGTTGTGATCGCGCCTGAATACACCGACGCAGCCCGCCAGATCTTTGCCGCCAAGAAGAATCTTCGCGTGCTGACGGTTGCCATGGGCGACGCGCACAATGAGTATGAGTTCAAGCGCGTCGGCGGCGGCCTGCTCGTGCAGACGCCCGATACGCAGATCTGCCCGGAAAGCGCGCTGCGCGTTGTGACCAAAAAGCAGCCGACCTCTGCTCAAATAGCCGACATGATGTTTGCCTGGAACGTGGCTCGCTTTGTGAAGTCCAACACCATCGTGTATGCGCACAACGGCATGACGCTCGGCGTGGGCGCAGGTCAAATGAGCCGCGTCGACTCGGCCCGCATTGCAGCCTTGAAGGCTCAGGAATCTGGTCTCTCGCTGCTTGGCAGTGCGGCGGCTTCCGACGCATTCTTCCCGTTCCGCGACGGCCTCGACGTGATCATTGATCAGGGCGCGACCTGCGTGATCCAGCCCGGCGGCTCGATCCGCGATCCTGAAGTGATTGCCGCTGCAGACGAGCGCGGCATCGTGATGGTCTTTACGGGTGAACGTCATTTCCGTCACTAAGGCCGCAGACAAGGGGAGCCGCAGACGCAGGAGCTCGAGGCGAGCTCGTGCGACCTCCTCAGAAAAAACAGCATCGCGCCGCGCCCATGCTCGCGGCGCGTGCTGGCAAAATGAAGCAGACTTTTTGAGTTTGTTCGATTGATTGATTAAGTGATTGGGTAGCTATGACCGTTTTGTTGCAACGCCGCAGACTGCTGACGGCTGCGGGAGCCGCTGGTGTTTTTGCCGCGACGCCTGCGCTTGCTCAGCTCAATATTGAAATATCGGGCGTGGGCGCCAACCAGATACCGATTGCTCTGCAGCCTATGGCTGGCTCTGCGCAGCATCGCATGGACATTCTGCGCGTGGTCTCGGCAGACCTTTCGCGTACGGGCGACTTCCGCATGGTGGACGCGCCGGCAGAGGCAACGCTTGAAGAAAGCCGCCGGCCTGACTTTTCGGCTTGGCGCGGTAAGCAGGCCAACGTTCTTGCCACAGGCTCGTTCGACAAGCTCGCCGACGGCCGCTGGGAAGTGCGCTTTTATCTCTACGACGTGGTCCAGGAATCGACCGTTGATGAATGGGTGGCGGCGGCAAGCGAACAGAATCTGCGCATGCTCGCGCACCGCATCGCCGACCGCATTTACGAAAAGCTCACCGGCATGGGCGGATTGTTTTGTTCGCGTCTAGCCTACGTCGTGCAGCACTCTGCGCAGAGCTATGAGCTGATTGTGGCCGACAGCGACGGAGCTAATCCTGCGCCGGCGCTCAGAAGCCGCGAGCCGATCATTTCTCCGGCCTGGTCGCCAGACGGCAGACACCTGGCCTACGTGAGCTTTGAAGCGAAAAAGCCCGTGGTTTACGTGCATACTGTGGCTACCGGGCGCAGACGCGTTGTGGCCAATTTCCGCGGCAACAATTCGGCTCCGGCCTTCAGCCCCGATGGGCAGCATCTGGCGGTGGCGCTTTCGCGTGATGGCTATACGCAGATTTTCATGATCAAGACCGACGGCTCGGGCGTGAACCGCTTCTCGAGGTCGCTTGCAATTGATACCGAGCCCGTGTTTTCGCCCGACGGACAGTGGCTGTACTTCGTAAGTGATCGGGGCGGATCGCCGCAAATTTATCGTCAGGCGATCAGCGGTGGTCAGGCCGAGCGCGTTACTTTCGGCGCCGACTATGCCGTCAGCCCGACGCTGAGTCCCGACGGCGCGCAGCTTTGCTACGTCACTCGCGTTGACGGGCGCTACCGCGTTGCCGTGATGGAGCTTGCAACGGGACAGGAAAAGATTCTCACGGGCAACGATTTTGATGAGAGTCCGAGCTTTGCTCCTAATGGGCGCATGATTGTATTTGCAAGCGAGCGCGGCCGCAAAGGCGTGCTCGGGACGGTCAGCATCGACGGTTCTGTTTCGGCATGGCTTTCGACGGCAACCGGCGACATCCGTGAGCCGACATGGGGGCCGCTGCTTGCCTGAGTGCGAGGCGCGCTGTTTTTTATAGATTTTTTCCCTTGCCGGACGCAAATCCGGCAGCGACAGACAAGAAAAGGACTTTTCAATGACAAAGACGCTGTTTTGCCGTGCCCTGATCGGGGCAGCTGCCGTTTCGACGCTGATTTTGAGCGGCTGTTCGAGCGTTGCGCTCGATGAGTCTGCCAAGGCGGGAACGACCCGCGCCGAAGCCGAGGCGGCTCAGAACGCCCGTCGCGATGCGGCAGCTGCTGCGTTGCAGCAGAAGTCGATCTTTTTTGATTTCGACTCCTATGCCGTGCAGGCCACATATCTGCCGGTAATTGAAGCGCATGCGCGCAATCTCATTACCAATTCCGGCGCGCACGTTGTGATTGAGGGCAACACGGACAGCCGAGGCAGCCGTGAGTACAACCTTGCGCTGGGACAGAAACGAAGCGAGGCCGTCAAGCAGCGCATGCAGCTTTTGGGGGTGCCCGCAAGCCGTATCGAGGCCGTGAGCTTCGGACGCGAGAAGCCTGTGGCCGTGGGCGAAAATGAGGCTGCTTGGGCGCAGAACCGCCGTGCCGACATTGTTTATCGATAAGAAACGTCAGCGTTTGACTGAAAGGAATGCTTGTGAATAAGAATTCTGCCTTTGCGCTGGCTGCGGCGGCTCTCATGCTGGGTGCGGCTGCTCCTGCGCACGCACTTTTCGGCGATGATGAGGCACGCATGGCGATTCTGGATCTGCGCCAGCGTATGGATGCGCTGCAAAACGCCCAGATGCAGCTTGTGGCCCAAATTGAGCAGCTGCGTGAGCAAAACGCGCAGCTTACCGGACGTCTCGAAGAGCTTGCCAACGATCTCACGCGCCAACAGCAGTCCTCGCGCGACCTTTTCTCTTCGCTTGACGCGCGTCTTGCGCCGCTTTCTTCTGCCAAGGTTGAAATTGACGGTGCAAGCTTTGAGGCAAGCGCTGAAGAGCGGCGCCGTTATGAATCAGCGCTTTCGCTGTTTTCGCAGGGAAAGTATGAAGACAGCGCCTCGCTTTTGAGCTCTTTGGTTGACGATTATCCGACCACGGGCTATATGCCGAGCGCTCTGTACTGGCTTGGCAATGCGCTGTATGCTCAAAACAAGCTCTCGCAGGCGCTCGCCGTGCAGAACCGTTTGATCAAGGACTTTGCCGATCACCCTCGCATTGCTGATGCGAAGCTCTCCAAGGCCGCGGCGCTCACAGGGCTGGGACGCAAGAGTCAGGCTCAAGGCGTGCTGCGCGAAATCATCAAGAGCTATCCTAAGACGACCTATGCAGAACTTGCGCAAAAACGTCTTGAAGCACTCAATCCCAAAAGAAAGTAGCTCTGGGGCACGAAATCGCCGATGACTCGACGGCAAAAGGCAAGAAGGGGCGCGCAGCGCCCCTTTGCGTCTGCAGCTGCAGGCCTGTACGAAGAGCGTTTTTTTGAAGATCAATGCCAATAGTGTGTTATGGATGTAGACAACGCGCATCAGCCTAGCCTGGCCGACATTGCTCAAATGCCGGGGGATGCTTCGCCCGAAGAGGTCGACGGCATAGCCTTTGCGCGTCTGTACGGGGAGCCGCTTTTTCAAGTTCCCGACGGTCTGTATATTCCGCCTGACGCGCTCAAGGTCTTTTTGGAGAGCTTTGAGGGGCCGCTCGATCTTCTGTTGTACCTCATTCGGCGCCAGAAGTTCGACGTGATGGAAATTCCAATGGCGCTTGTCACCGAACAGTACATGGGCTACGTCGAGCTGATTCGCAAAACGAATCTGGAGTTGGCAGCCGACTACCTGGTAATGGCCGCGCACCTCATGCAAATCAAAAGCCAGCTTCTGCTGCCTGTGACCAAGGTTGATACGGGAGAAGAAGTTGCCGATCCGCAGGCTGAATTGGCCCGCAGACTGCTTGAGTACGAGCGCATGAAGATGGCTGCCGTCGAACTTGACCAAATTCCCAGAGCGGGACGCGACTTCTTCAAGGCTTTCGTGCTTGTTGAGCAGTCGCAGGCAAAGCTGTTGCCCGAGGTTTGTGTCGACGACCTCAAGCAAGCCTGGGAGTCGATTCTCAGACAGGCTAAACTCAAGGGCGCACATAAGATTTCTCGTCAGGAACTGAGCGTGCGCGAGTTCATGAGCGAAATTTTGAAGCGGCTGACGAGTGAAAGGTTCGTTGACTTCGAAAAGCTCTTTGACCCGCAGATGGGCATTGCAGGCGTGATCGTCAACTACCTTGCCATTTTGGAGCTGGCCAAGGAAGGCTTGATTCGCATCACGCAGGCGGCGCCCTTTGCGCCAATCTATGTGACGGGCGTGAGTCCCGTCGACGAGGTTTAAATCATCAATTAGTAAACGATTTGGAAATGGCCTGCAAATATTGCTCTCAGTACATCGCCCGCGCTTTTAAAGAAGTTGAGCGTTTTGAGGACGCGTGCCGCGCGCTGCGGCTCGACCCCAAGAAGAGCACGGATTATGAAGCCATTGTGCGGGGGCTGACCGGCATCGGACAGTTCGGCACCATCCGGTTGGCGCGCCGCTATCCCTTCGTCACCAATGAGGAAGAATTTCGCATGGTGGCCGATGTGGGACTGCATTTTTATTGGATGACGCTTGATTTTTGGGATGAAATCCGTGAAAAAGAGGCTCGCGAGCGGCAAGCTCAGGACGTGCCCTTGAAATCCTCAACACCACGATAAAGCAAAAGCCGCCGGCAGGGGAATTCCGCTTGGCGGCTTGGCGTTTGCAGCTGCAGACAAGGCAGCGTTTTCAAACATGATTCGGCATTTTTGAGAGCACTTTTGCCAGCGACGCAGGCTGCCGGGCAGACAGCGTTGCTGGCAGGCTGTTTCTGACTACTCAATGTTTTGGAGTTGTTCTCGCATTTGGTCGACCGAGAGCTTAAGCGAGATGGCCGCGTCGGTCATTTCAATGGAAGCGGCTTTGCTGCCGAGCGTGTTGGATTCTCGGTTCATTTCCTGAGTAAGAAAGTCGAGCCTGCGGCCGGCAGCGCCTCCGGCTTCAAGCACGCGGCGCACCTCGGCGACGTGTGTGCGAAGTCGGTTGACTTCCTCCGCAACGTCCATGCGCAGAGCGTAAAGCGTGACTTCCTGACGAATGCGTTCGGTGACTTCTTCTTTGGTGAGCGAGCCTGCCTTTGAGAGTGCTTCGCTAAGCGCCGCTTCAAGTCTCTCGGTGAGCTTGGCTTGGAGCTGTGCATGGATTTGCGGAATGCGCGGCACCAATGCGTCGACCGTCTCGAGAATTTTCGTGCAGTTTGCTTGGAGAATTTTCTTTAAGGCTTCTCCTTCTCGGCTGCGGCTGCCGTCAAAGGCATCCATGGCCTGATTCATCACCGTGCGCAATGATGCAGCGACGGCTTCGTTGTCGACGGCGGCGGCTTTGACGATGCCGGGATATTCCAAGATGTCGGTCATGCGCAGAGGCTGGGCTTGCGGCATTTGGGCCAAAATTTGATTTTGCAGTGCCTGCAGGCTTTGCAAGGCGTCGACATTTACCGAGGGCGCAGTCTGAGTCATCATCGTAAAACTAATGCGGCACTCAAATTTTCCGCGGACAACGCGTGATTTGACGATTTCCTGCAGAATCGGTTCGAAGGGGCGAAGCTCTTCGGGCATGCGCATCGTGATGTCGAGAAAACGGGAGTTGACGCAGCGCAGTTCAATATGAACAAGACCTAAGGGAGTTTCGCCCTGCGCGTTGGCAAAACCGGTCATGGAATGAATGACTGACATAAAAAGCAAGCGTTATAACGAAAAGGTCACGAAAAATTGGGTGCTGCAGGACGAGAGTCTAAGCGGTTTGCGCAGGCCGGCAGCAAAAGCTGCACCCGCTCAAACATCAGGCACGACGCCGGCAAAAGGCGTGTAGGATTATGCCCGATACAAACACGGTTGATGCCTAAACGGCAAGGAAGACGGACATGAGCGAGCGACATGACGGGCGCGCAATGGATGAAAAGCGCGCAGTGAGCTTTGAACGCGGCTTTACTTGTCACGCTGAGGGAAGCGTGCTGGTAAGCGTTGGACGTACAAAAGTACTGTGCACGGCAAGCGTTATTGAGGGCGTGCCTAAGTTTTTGAAGGATAAAAACGAAGGCTGGGTGACGGCTGAATACGGCCTGCTGCCGCGTTCAACCGGCACGCGTACTGATCGTGAGGCGGCTCGCGGCAAGCAGTCGGGACGCACGCAGGAGATTCAAAGACTCATTGGACGCAGTCTGCGCGGGGTTGTTGACCGTACCAAGCTTGGTCAGTACACCATCACGCTGGACTGCGATGTGCTGCAGGCCGACGGCGGCACGCGCTGCGCCTCGATCAGCGGCGCCTGGGTGGCGCTCTACGATGCCGTGCAATGGATGCTCGCCAAGGGGTTGATTCAGGAAAATCCCATTCTTGAGCAGGTTGCTGCCATAAGCGTGGGCATGACCGAAGCGGGCGCCGTGCTTGATCTGGACTATGTTGAGGACAGTTCAAGCGACACCGATATGAATGTTGTGATGACTGCCAGCGGCCGCTTTATTGAACTGCAGGGCACTGCTGAAGGTGCGCCTTTTTCGCGCCAGGAGCTTGCCAGCATGCTTGATTTGGCAGAAAAAGGCTGCCGGGAACTCATGCAGGCCCAAAGGCAGGCACTGGGACTTTCGTTATAGAGCAAAGGTTCGGCAATGTTGAAAAAACTTGTACTAGCGTCCAACAACAAAGGAAAAATTCGCGAATTCAATGCCCTTTTCGGCAGCCGCGGCATTGAAGTGACCGCCCAAGGGGCGCTTGGCGTTGTTGAGTGCGAAGAGCCCTTTGAAACATTTTTGGAAAATGCTCTTGCCAAAGCACGCAACGCTGCGCGTCAAACTGGTCTGCCTGCCATGGCCGACGATTCGGGCATTACGGCGCATGCGCTGGTTACGGAGCCAGGCGTGCATTCGGCACGCTACGCGGGCGCGCATGCCGACGATGCTGCCAATAATGCCAAGCTTGTAGCTGCGCTCAAGGGGATCTCCGACAAGCGTGCGGCCTATACCTGCGTGCTTGTGGCGGTGCGCACGGCCGATGATCCTGATCCGGTGGTGGCGCAGGCAAGCTGGGCCGGCGAAATCATTGATGAGCCTCGCGGCACGGGAGGCTTTGGCTACGATCCTTATTTTTACCTGCCTGAATTTGCCAAAACGGCGGCGGAATTGACGGCTCAGGAAAAGAATGCCGTCAGCCACAGGGGACGGGCTATGGTGCGCATGCTGCAGGCCTTAGAGGAGCGCTGGGGGTGGTAGAGATCGTGCCCGAAGCGGGCATTGCGCTTTACGTACACTGGCCCTGGTGCGTGCGCAAGTGCCCTTACTGCGACTTTAATTCCGTCGCGCTTTCTGCTCGCAGCCATGAAGCGCAGTACCTGAGCGCTTTGCTCAAAGACCTGGATGCGTGTCTGCAGCTTGCTGGAGCGCGGACGGTGACGTCAATTTTTTTTGGCGGAGGTACGCCGAGCCTGATGAGCGCAGAGGGTTTTGCCGGGCTGATGGAAGGCATTTCTCGGCGCGTGCAGCTTGCAGCTGACTGTGAAGTGACGATGGAAGCTAATCCCGGCACTGTCGAGCAAGAGAGGTTTGAAGACTATGCTCGAGCAGGCGTCAACCGCTTTTCAATCGGCGTGCAGAGCTTTAATGATCGATTTTTGAAGGCGCTCGGGCGCATTCATTCGGGCCGTGAGGCGCATCGCGCGGTGGAAGCTGCGCTTCACTGTACTGACAACGTCAATCTTGACGTGATGTATGCTCTGCCCGGGCAGACGCTTGATGATGTCGGCCGCGATGTGGATGCAGCTTTGCATGCGGGCGTGACTCACCTGTCGTTTTACGAGCTCACGATTGAGGAGGGAACGGCGTTTGCCAAGAAGACTCCTGCGGGACTGCCCGATATTGATGCGGCTGCCGACATGGGGGATCTTGTGCATGCCCGCCTGAGCGAAGCCGGTTTTGAGCACTATGAGATTTCGGGGTATGCCAAAGCAGGACGGCGCTGCCGGCATAATCTGACCTACTGGACATTTGGCGATTATTTAGGCATAGGTGCAGGCGCGCACGGCAAAGTGACGGTTGACGGCGGCATTTTGAGAACAGTGCGGCGTGCTTCGCCTTTTTTATACATGGACGATGTCGAGCAGGAGCGCGTGTCGGGGCAGCTGCATGATGTGGATGCGCAGTCGCTGCCTTTTGAGTTCATGCTCAATGCGCTTCGCTTGTTCGAAGGTGTTCCTGCCGCACGCTGGCAGCAGACGACGGGGCTGAGTCTGTCGGTGATTGAGCCCGTGCTCGCAGAGCTCCGTAAGGAGGGGCTCTTGGTGCAGGACGCCGACCGCATTGCGGCAACCGATTTGGGAAGGCGTTTTCTGAGCGATGTGCAGGAGCGCTTTCTTCCTGAAGAAGACCGTTTCTAGCCAGCGGCTGCTTTTTAGGGCGTTTCTTCAAATATTTCTTTTTTTGCGGAGGGCGTGAGTGTCAGTTTTCGAGCAGTGGTTCAAACGTGCGGTCCTCGCAGGGACGGTTGTTTTGCTTGCGGCATGTTCAACGACGCCGCCCGAAGACGAGCCGGTCGTCATCCCCGGCGAGACGATTGTTCCGGTTCCTGAAGAGAGGCCGACGACTGTGCCTGCCCAGGCGGCTTATCCGCTGGTCGACGGCGCCGTGCGCTTTGCGCGCGTCTCGTTTTCGGAGCTTCCGTCTGTGCCCGAAGCAAGCTGGGAGGCGGCGCTTTCGGCCTTTAAACGTTCCTGCACTCAAATGGGAACCAAGGCGATTTGGCTTGACGCCTGTTCAAACGCGCAGTTTGTGAAGACCGGAGGCGCACGCGACTTTTTTCTGACGTGGTTTGATGCTTGGCGCGTGGCTTCGCTTGCCGGCAAAGAAGATGAGAGCATCACTGAGACGGGAATTGCCACTGGCTATTATGAGCCGATGCTCAGGGGCAGCCGCCGCAGGCACGGCCCCTACCAGCATCCGGTCTATCGCGTTCCGGACGATTTGATCGTTGTCGATCTTCAAAGCCTGCATCCGGAACTCAAGAACATGCGGCTGCGGGGCAAGCTCGAGGGCCGCAAACTCGTGCCCTACGATACAAGGGCGCAGATTGCACGCCGTTCCGACATGAGGCGCTATGTTCTATGCTGGGTGGATGATCCGGTGGAGGCTTTTTTTCTGCAGGTGCAGGGATCGGGCAGAGTGCTTCTTGATGACGGCACATTCATGCGTCTGAGCTACGCCGATCAGAACGGACATCCGTACAGAGCCATTGCCAATTGGTTGGTAAAAAATGCCGGCCTTTCTCGTTCTGAGATGAGCATGGAGCGCATCAAGCGCTGGGCGAAAGAAAACCCTGATCGCACGCAGGAGCTGCTAAACGCCAATCCAAGCTTTGTATTTTTCAAAGAGCGAAAAGACGCTGACGAATCAGCCGGCCCTATCGGCTCGCAGGGCGTTGCGCTTACGCCCGAGGCTTCGATTGCCGTGGACCGCCGCTATTGGCCCATGGGCATGCCTTTTGTGCTTGACATCAAGCAGGACCGTCCGTACTTGGCAGCTGCGTGCGCCGTTGTGGCCCAAGACACAGGAAGTGCCATCCGGGGCGTGCTGCGCTTTGACTACTTTTGGGGTTATGGAGATGAGGCAGGACGCAAGGCCGGCGGTCAAAAAAGCTTGGTTCGAGCGTGGATGCTCATGCCAAAAGGGGAGGATCCCCGCAGACGCCTGCGTTAGGCGCCGCTTCACCGAAGAGCAGTTGAACTCAAAGAGCAGTGCTTGACCAGGAGTGCTGACGAGTGCGTGTACGCGGCCTTCGACGGTCTTCAGGCGAGCCATGACGATTTTAGGAAAAAGTTCTCAGGCTTGGGAAAGGCAGGAGCCCGGACAGAAGCGAAAAGCCGTACGGGTCGCCTTGCCATTTCGACAAAACCCAAACAACATTCCTCTAAAGAGAGAGGCTTTCTTCGACTAAGCGTCGGCATTCCCAACCGCTGTGGTTCGGCGCAACGCCTAACTGGCGCAAATGACTGGCGCTGCGGCCGCTAAAGATTTTCTGATGAGCCTATTCCTGCTTCATCGGTTGACCAACACCTCAATGAGCGCATCAGGCATCGACTCGTTTGTCGGTGTTTGTGCGCTTTTTTGTGCAGTAAGAAAAAAGCCAGTTGAGGATAAAGGTTTGAATTGAAGATAATGAGTGCTGCAGATGAATAATAAAAATCCATGCGGATCCAAAGAAAATAATAATAAAGATCCATAAATTCCCAATATTTTTGTTTTGAGTGAAAATGCAGGATGAAAATTTTTGGAATATGTTTGCTTAAGTGGAAAATTCTCAGAATGCACGACTTTCTTTATGAAACGAAATAAGGAAATGAAAGGTAAAGTTGGCTGGACGTTTTGACGAGATAAGAAGATGTTTCTCAAAGGTGTTGCAGAAAGGAAGCATCAGGCAGGGAAAACTTGTGTGAGTTCTCCGAAGGGTGTATAACGGCGATATTCTGCGACAGCGGCGAGAGGTGTTGTTTTCGTCGCTTGAGGGCAGTATTGTTTGCTTTTGTATATGTCCTGCCGCAACATGAAAATGAAGCTTAGAGAGTTATAAAATGAATATTACAAGGAAGAGATTTTTATTGGCTGCTGGTGCTGCATGCCTTTTGTCTGCTTGCGAGACGACCAATCCGCTGTTAAAAAGCCAAGAACCGACTTTTCGCCCTCCGATAGAACCTCAGCGAGTGTATTTCGCTGGGGTTTCTTTGACTGGGAATTACAAAGATAATCAAAAAAATACTCCCTTCTCAGTTGGAATGCTCGATGACCTTGATTCTGAAATGAGAGAGGTGCTTAAGGGAAAGAGCTTCAAATATATAGATTTGGTTACATCGGAACTGGGAGACATCCGCGACGCGGATTCGTTGGCTGTCACGCTGGGCGTGGATTTGGAAACGGTTGTTGTCTACCCTTGGCCGGAAAATAAATTCAAAGTAGTAGTAGATATTTATACGCAGCTTCTATTCTTCGATTTTGCAGAAAAGAAGGTTGTTCGCACTGTGCCGATCAACTATCAGTACATTACTTTGCTGAAACATAAACCTTCTCGCAAAGAATTGAAGGACATAATCTATGGGATGTACGTAGGGAAACTAGACGGAGTAGAAAAGGGAGTTTTGCAGACAGTTGTCGAAAAGCTGCAGAACATCATTGTCCAGTCTAGCTATAAGGCATACCTCAAGGTTGAAAATGTTGAGATCGGCGACCGCGCGCAGAAAATGGTTGATAGATTTGACATGACGTCAGATCAATTCAAAACATTGATGGCGCAGATGTTTGTTCGCTCGTTGGTGGACAATTTGGCCGTTGCGGTTATTCCCTACACGGTGGGACAGGCAATAGGCGGCAAGATGGTTGGCCGCTTCAGCAACGGCGTTGAATATAGTCTGACAATGCCGGAGCCGGATTATGTGTTCGATCTGAGCTTGAGAAGCTGCAAAACCCTCAGGGATGAAGAGTCAAGCAAAACGGTTGACAGAGAAGTCTATATGGCGCTTTTGAAAATAAAGCTCACGCAAAAGGACTTGGGAACCGTTTATATGGATCGAGTTCTGCGTGCTGTTGGCGAGGCAGCTTTGCTCAAGGGACAGAAGGGACATCTGGAAGTGGCCTATGTTGAGACCCTGATGGGATTTTTTGAGGGCTTTGCCAGAAGTCTGATCAAGAAGCAAAAGAATTGGTTGGACTTGGTCGTGCCATCGGATAAAGTGGCTTCTTTGGAACAGGATTTGAAAAGGGTGTCTGAGGTCATGCCCTTGTGCCGTTAATTTTGAAACATAAAGGAAAAAAATGTCGAAGAAATTTTTGACAATGGCTTGCTGCGCTGTCTTGACAGCTTTCTTTTCTCTGTCAGCGCAGGCAATTGAGGTAAAGGGGCAGGTGTCATATCCCTACAAGGGAAAGATTTTCAGCAGCAAGCCTTCGGACAAGGACAAAATGGAGGCAATTAAGCAGGCGAAATTGGCTGCGCTCAAAAAGTTTTCTACTGGATTCAGCATTTCTGAACAGAAGCTTTATGCGGGCATGGAAAGTGATGTTCAGGCAAATCTGGACAAATATATTTCCAATTATCGAGTGGTTGCAGAAGAGGTTGACACAAATCTGAAGACTCTCAATTTGGTCGTGCGTGTGGACATCAACGATTCTTTGCTGCTGTCTGAAATGCATAAGAATTCACCGCAGCAGCCGGCTGTTCAGGGCGACGGCAGCTTGTTTGCCTCTCTGTTCGTTGCTAGAGAAATTTCTGAAAGCAAGATTTTCGATGAACGGCGCACCACAATCACCCAAAAGAGCTCAGCGGCATCTACGACACGCGAAGCATCTGCTGGTTCAGTGAATGAATCTGCACAAACAACAGAAAAAGCAACAACCGGCGGCAATACGATAAGAAAAAGCGCGGTCAACAAGTATCGTGAATTGGCAACGACAGACTTTAACGCAGCATTCAGTACAGTGCTGACTCAGCTGGGGTTCGAAGCCACAGAATATGCCGATGTCCACGAGAACTGCGGGGGACCGAAGCCGGAGGCTCTCAAGGCAGCATTCATGAAGGGAGATGAGATACCCTCCAAATTGAGAAATCAGGCTATCAGAGCCGCACGATCTTGCGACGTGCGATATTTTGCTACTGGGTATATGAACGTATCGGCACCCCAGAAGGACTCTGTTTCGGGAAAAATCAAAGTGATGGTGGCCGTAAACGGAATGGTTTGGGATATTTCGAAAAAGTTGCCTCGCAAGGTCGGCTCTGTCGGTCCCGTGCAGGCCTTCGGTCTTGCTGACGATCAGGATTCTGCGAGAAGAGAGGCTTTAAGACACGCAGCTTCGGCAGCAGGGCAGGCGATCGCTAACCAGCTGGCCAGCAAAAGCATCCGTTAGGCTTTACGTGAATTTTGTTGCGAATTCGAGCAAAGGGTTGGGTCTCGGAGTCGCCGTAAATTGAACATCCAACCCCATGCATTAGGAAAGGATCATTAAAAATGTTAAGAAGAAATCTCGTGGCGGGCGCAATCACAGCTTTGATGGTAAGTCCTGCATTTGCCTTCCTTGACAAGGTTGGTCTGGGCGGCGGCAATTCCGGCAAGGCTGTCGATGCTGACAGCTTCAACAAATCTAGAACAGATCTGGAGAAGAAATACATTCTTGCTGCTGCCGCGGTTCTGGCCTCGCAAATTGATTTGGCGCAAGCGCTGAATGTCAAAGCTGATATTGCGCAGGCCGAGGAGCTCAATAAGGTTCTCAAGGGCGGCAATTTGTCAAGCGATACAGTGGAGAAGGTTTCGTCGACCAGCAAGACTCTCAATGAGCAGCTCAAGAAGGGAATGGAAGAGACCGACAAGCTCAGTGCAAAGCAAAAGAAGCTTGTTGGAAGCGGCCTTGTGAAATACGCTGCAGGCGTTGCAATGACTGCAGCACTCGGCATCGAAGCAAAGCACGTGGCAGAGTCGGCGACAGATGTTTTGAAGAGTGCCAATCCGATTTCCAAGGTCAAGCTTGCCTCCGAACTCGGTGCTTGTCTTGCCATCGGCAAGGAACTTCCTTCGCATGCGAAGAATTTGGTGACCGGCGGAAATCAAATGGTTCAAATCGCGACCAAGAAGGGCGTGAGCACCAAAGGCGCGAAGAAGAAGCTGGCAGAAGCCGCAAATTTTGATTTCTAAGAAATTTAAAGTTTGAAGGGATCCGGCAAGGGATATCAGAGAGGACTTCTTTTGCCGGCATCTCTTTTCCTGAGTCTGATTTGTTATGCGAAATATTTTCAAGCTCTTGGCGCTGTTGTTTTTCTGGCTGGGAACGCAGAACGCTGTTATGGCGAAAGCTGTTGTCGTCACTTCAGAGGGAACGGGCAGCACTTTTGAGGAAGCGAGAACGTCTGCTTTGCAAGATGCGATTATGCAGGTTACAGGCGTGACCTTGGATGCCAGGACTGTTCAGCAGCTGACTCATCAAACGCAGTCTTCCGTTGATAACGGCTCTCAACATCAGCAAACCTTCACAGAATCCTCTCTTTCTAAAGAGGTCAGAGAAAAACTAAGAGGGTACGTAAATTCGTACCAACTTTTGGATCGACAGCAGCTTGCGGACGGCAGACTTCAAGTACGCTTGAAAGTGTCGATAGAAAAGTGGGAATTGAATGTTCCGGCAAACGACAGAAGAACCTTGACAGTGCAGGCTTTTGACGCATCAACGGGCGTGTGCTTCAACAATAAGCTGGATGCGGAAGCGATTTCGACTGCCGCTGTTGATGCAATTCAGTCTGCTCTTACTTCCACCAGAAAATTCGCTGTTTTGGATCGCGACGGGGAAGCCTACGCCGCAGAAAGAGAGTTTTTGACGAAGAACCCGGATGTTAGACCGCAGGAATTGGCCCGCATAGGCAATCTCAAGGGGTCAGACTATATTCTTTCAGGAAAGGTTCGAAACTTAATCATAGGGCAGACGAAGAATAAGAGTTCTTTAAATAATACGGTGTTCGTGGATAGGTATGCACGAGCAGATATTCTTTTCAACGTGATGTTGTTTGCCAATGGTCAGGTTCAGCTTTCAGCGCCAGTAAAGGTAAATATCAGATCTGGGCTTGCAGGAAAAACATGCGGAGAAATATTGACCGCTCTTATGGAAAATGGCGCCAAGCAAATAGCCGAACAAACTGTCGCTACGATTTTCCCTCCCCGCGTAATTGAGGTTAATGGACAGGATATTCTCGTAAATTATGGAAGTCCAAATTTCAAAGTGGGACAGACTTACAATATCTATGCTGCCGGGAAAATTATTTATGACCCGTATACAAAAGAGCAGCTTGGCCGTTCGGAAGAACTCATAGGTCAAGTCACGGCGGTAGATGTAAAGCCGAAATTTTCGATTCTGCGCATGAAGCAGGCTCAGTTAACGACAAAGGTTCAGCCTGGAGCGATCGTGCGGCCATTGCAAAAGTCGACTAGCACGACGAAGGCAAAGGCCAAGCGCCGAAAGGTGGTGTCGGATGATGAATGGTAGACCATTGGTCTGGGTTCTTTCTTGAGACAGCAAGCAAGGAAACAACAAGAATCGACCATGAAACGGTATACAGACGTGCTGCTTTTGATCTTTGCCTTTGTTTTGTTTGGCACTCAAGCTGTCTATGCTGATGGAATGTCGAGTGCCATACAAGCTTCAAGGGTATGGAAAAGCATCCAGAATCAAGCAATAGAGACAGGGGTTTACCGGCAGGCAGGCTACGTCTTCGCATACGTGGTCAAGAAAGTCGACGATCCCGCAACTTTGAGGGTCCAAGAACTTCAGGCACAGCGCGAAGCGGGAATGCTGCTGTTTCGTGAATCGGCTCGAGAAGCGGCTTCGCGCGTGCCTCAGAAAGATGTTCCCTATCTGGGCTTTGCGACCGGAAAGCTCAAAGTTTCGGGGCACGTGCTGCTGAACGATTACGATGGGCATTATGTTCGGTATGTGTTCGCAGTTCGGCAAGAAGATTTTGATGCTGCCGGTGCAGGCCAAGATGTCTCGCTCCTAGCAAAACAAGGCAGGGAATCGTTGTTGAGCGATCCGAGTCCGCACGTTGCGGCTTTGTGGAAGGCTGGGGAGAAAGAACTTGCATTGCTTTCGTTTTTGCGTTCGCTGCCGTTGGGGATTGCAAATATTTCCCCTGAACCCATGTCAGTCCGAAAGTCGCTGCCTGTTTTGCAGAAGAGTTGGAGCTTGATGGACAAGGCGGCAGGAGTTGTCGGCGAACAGAAACCGGTTGGGAAGCTTGCGGCCAATGCTCTCAGATGTCTTGAGTCCCCATCTGCTTTTAATCGAGAGTTGAAAAACGAGGGCGTTGCGGCCGGCAGACTTGGGACGCCGTTTGCTTTTGGAGTGACAGCCAGAGTTGAGGCCTGCCATGGTTTTGTCAGAATGTCTGGCTCTATGCCTCGGACTGAACCTCCTGTCATGGAGCGCGTGAAAAAGTTGTTTGCAGAAGGACGAGATCTTGATCTTGCAATCGAATTGCTTTTCTCTGCGGCCGAGCAGGCTCCCGCATCTCCTGTTGTATGGGAGTACTTATATGCTGCTTTGTCGACAGCCGGGCGCACGGAAGAGGCGCATACGGCTGCAAGAGTGTGGTTTTTGAATGCCTCAGATGTTGATCGTGAGGCGATGGAGGCATTGGCGTCGAGCTCGTCTGAGAAACACATGCCTCTTCTTGTCCCCCTTTTCCGAAATTAACACTTCATTTGTTTTAAGCAAAGGAACGATAAATGTTTAAGAGAACATTTCTGGCTATTGCCGTCGGAGCTTTTTTATCCTCGGGATTAGTTCAAGCAGCTCCGCAATTTGGAAGTTCACCAGAGCAGGCTCAGTCTTCGACTCAGGCTCCTGCAGCGCATGCTGCACCTGCCGCGACGAAAACCAACGATGCGTTGATTAATCAGATTGCAGCAAATGGAGCGAAGGATCAGCAAGCGGTAAAAGTTCTCTCGGCCAAGGAGAGGGCGGATTCTTTTTTGGCAGCGCAAGTCGAGAGAGGAGTTTTGGAGGCTGGTCCGGGTTGGAATGAGGAGCAGCAGGTCTACATTGCTATTGGAACTGCTGTTGTTCCAATGGACAGCATCAAGTCGGCGGCTGACTTCGTTCGAATTCGCAATCTGAAAGCCGATGAGGCGGAGCTTCTTGCCAAGGCGGAAATTATTCGTTTCGTGCGCACAAGCATGAGCGTAGAGAATAGGTTGGTTCTGCCGCAGACGGAACCTCAGACCGATTTCGACAAGGAGCTGAAGGCACTGCAAGACGAACTCCTTCGCACGCAGGCCGAACTGCAGGAGGTGCTTGGGGAAAAGGCTGAAGCAGAAGGCATTCTCAGCGCGATGCAGCAAAGCATTATTCAAGGTCTTGAAGTAGCTTTAAAGACTATTGATCCGACCAATATGACGCAAACGCAGCAGACTCGGGTAGATGCTCTTAAAGTACGCGTCAAAGAATTGCGTCAGAAGATAGATGCGCTGGAAACCAAGCGTGTTTCCATGAAAGGGAAGCTGAGAGAAGAAGTCTCCAGCAATGTTGAGGCTGTTGCTTCTATGCCCTTGGTCGGTTCAGTGACTTTGGGAACTTTTGAAAGTGTTGTTGACGGTCAATATCAAATTTCCGTGATTTCCAGCTGGTCTCGAAATCAGGAAGCGTATGTTTCTAGCTTGCTGTCGGGAAGTCAAAGCGTGGTGTCGCCAGGCAAGGGGACGATGACGATTGGCCAATACGTTCTCAAACTTGATCCTCGAACTGTTATCGGAAGCAGAAAGTTTCTGGATCGAAAAGGGGCCGTGCACTTTATTGGTTTCGGCATTGCTCCAATTGACGACAACAGCGGAGCGGCTCTGACTGCAGCAGAAACGGCAGCTTCTCTTGCCGCTACGGCCAATATCGCCATGGCTATGCGGGGCGACGTGGAAACTCGCGAAGGAGCCAAAAGGAAAATGGCTGAAGTCCGCAAGGATGACAAGGGACTTACAGAGGCGCAGGTTGCTGAGAGCATAGCGAGGGAAACAAGCGCCAAGCTGGAGAACCTTCAGCTGCAGGGAGTAAGCAAGAGATTTTCAAAGACAGTACAAGACATCTTTACCGGACAAAAGATGATTGTCGTTTGTTCGTCCATTTCCCTTGGGACGAGCCAGATCGCGCGGAAAATGGAAAAGTCTTCTTACCAGGCCGCTGAAGAAGTGACGCGTGCAAATGAGTTTTCGCGCGGTCAAAAGGCAGGCATGGAAGCATCGCTTGATGCAGTCAAAAAAGATCCCGCAGCATTTGAGGCAGGTAAAGCGGAAGGTATGAATTCTTCGCAGCGCAATCAGGCTCCGGCAGCATCCGACAAGGTCGCTGATCCGGCTAGAGGAGGCGCGCAGAGCGGAAACATGTCCATTCAGGGAGGAGGTACGGAAGAAGCCTTCTTCTTCTGATGCGTAGTCCAATCGAAACGTCCGCCTTCTGCAGGGGCGGACGTTTCCTGCCTGACATTGCTCAAAGCCGGCACAGGAGTGAAGGCATTTGCCTTCGTTTTTCAATGCGCACCAAAGTTCTGCCTCGGATATAATCGGCCGTCAACCTTCTGATGTGTCCGTCTCTGAGCCAGAGATGGAACGTGGAGAAAAAATTTCATGACTGAAGAAACCAAAGTGGTCGAAAATCCGTCTCCGGATGAAGCTCCTGAGCCGCTCGTGTTTACCGATGCCTGCGTGGCTAAGGTCAAGGAACTTTTGGCCGAAGAGGATGATCCCAACATGCCGCTGCGCGTGTTCGTGCAAGGCGGCGGATGCCAGGGCTTTCAGTACGGGTTCCAGTTTGAGGAAAAGCCGGCTGAGGATGATGCCGTCATTGAACGAGACGGAGTGAAGTTTCTTGTCGACTCGCTTTCCATGCAGTATCTTGTGGGAGCAGAGATCGACTTCAAGGAAGATCTTGAGGGATCGCAGTTCGTCATCCGCAATCCCAATGCGGTCACTTCCTGCTCCTGCGGATCGTCTTTCTCTGTTTAGAGCTTCAGACGACATTTTTCGTGGGTTTCGGGTTGCAGCCTGAAATCAAGATCAGCAAAAGGCGTTGCGCTTCGCTAAGGAGCGCGGCGCCTTTTTCTCAACCAGAGGCGATTTTTGGAATTTGCAAAGAGAGCACGGTTGTTTGATTTCAAAAACGCAATGCGAGAATTTATTTGAAATGGTATCGAAACGTTTCAACTTTCCGCTTCGTCTCAGCTAAACTCAGTCGTAGCAGTACAAGCCCGAGCCTTGCGAGCGTCCGTTGGTCGGCTGCGGGGACGGACAGTAATTACAAAAGGATAAAAAATCCGACTGGAGGGCAATTTCTATGACCATACTTTCCTGGATCGCGGTCGTTGTCATCTTTGCGACGATCTGGGCGCTTGTGAAGCGTTGGGAAACGCGCATGGTGCTGATCGCTGCCGGTTTGTTTCTCTGCTTGATCAGCTGGGACTTCATGGCAGGCGTCAATCAGTTTGCGAAGTCGATGACGAATAACTCGCTCATCATGGCAATCTGCGGCTCGATGGGCTTTGCATTCGTCGCAAGCTACACGCAGTGCGACCGTTCGCTTGTTCATTATCTGGCCTCGCCAATTCGCGGCCTGGGCATTTTCCTGATCCCGATTTGCACGGCCATTACGTTTTTTGTCAATATCGCGATTCCTTCGGCTGCCGGCTGTGCGGCTGCTGTGGGTTCGACGCTCATTCCAGTGATGCTCCGAGCAAAAATCAAGCCGGCGGCTGCCGCTGCGGCGGTTCTTGCCGGTACGATCGGCTCGTACCTGTCGCCTGGTACATCGCACAATCCCTACGTGGCCAAGATGGCCAACATGGAAGTCATTGAGTTCATCGGCACGCACACCCCGTATTCTTTGATGTGCGGCGCAATCCTCATCGTCGGCACGTTGATCGTCTGCTTGATTCTGGGCGACAACAAGGGTGATGAGAACGCTCAGGTTGATGAGTCCAAGCTTCAGAAGAACGACGACAACTTCGTTCCGAGCCCGATCAAGGCCATCATTCCTTTGATCCCGATTGGAATTCTGGTGACGGGCAATATGTGGATTCCGGCCATTAAGATGGGCGTGGCGCAGGCCATGTTGATCGGCGCCATCTGCGCTCTGGCTGTGGCACGCGCAAATCCGCAGGACTTTTCCAAGCAGTTCTTCAGCGGCATGGGCAAGGGCTATGCTGACGTGATGGGCATCATCATTGCTGCGGGCGTGTTTGCCGCTGGCCTGCGTGCAACCGGCTTGATCGACGTTTTCGTTGCCGCTCTTAAGGAATCCAACGACATCGCCCGCTGGGGTGGTTCGTTTGGCCCCTACATCATGGGCGTCATCACGGGTTCGGGCGATGCTGCAACGCTTGCCTTCAATGAAACTGTGACGCCGCATGCCAAGGACTTCGGCATGACGATCGAGGGCTTGGGCGGTCTGGCCTTCCTGACCGGCGCTCTGGGCCGCACGATGTCGCCTTTGGCTGGCGTGACGATTCTTGTCTCGGGCATCGCCATGGTCAACCCGCTTGAAGTCGTCAAGCGCACTGCCGTTCCGTGCTTTATCGCCGTGCTCGCCTGTGCGTTGCTGATGGTGTAAGTTAATTAAAAAACGCGTGGTGCGCGAGGGCCGACGGTTCTCTCGCACTGCAAGCAAAGAGCCGGCGCCTCGTGCTGAGACATCTGTTTTCTTAGCAGCGGCGAGCGGCTCTTTTCTTTTTTCGACAGACAGAGGCTTGTCAATGACGACATGGATAGATCTGACGCATGCCATCGACAGTCAAACTCCGGCCTATCCAGGGGATCCTCTGATTTCTTTGGAGCCTGCGGCAACAGTCGATCATGAGGGGTTTTCCGTGCACAAGATCATGCTGGGCACGCATGCAGGAACACATGTGGACGCGCCGGCGCATCTGCTCGAAGACGGCAAGCCGCTTGGAGCATTTGCGCTGGAGGACTTCTCAGGAAGAGCAACAGTTATTGACTGCAGAAAATTTTTGCTGCAAGGAGAAATTCCGGCAGAGATTCTCTCGCCGGTGGCTGAAGAAAATCTTGACTGGGTGCTGCTTTGCACCGGGGCGGCGCAACATTGGAAAGAAAACGCGTATTTCTCAGGCAGCGCTCTTGTGCCCTCAGGTGCTTTGCTCGAGCGCATGGCACAAATGAAGCTCAAAGGCTTCGGTCTTGATGCGGCTGGTCCCGACAGGTTTGGCGAAGATGTCCGGCACAAGCGCTGGTTTGCGTTGACTCACGCTCTGATAGTTGAAAATCTCGTCAATCTGGAGGTTCTTGTCGGCCGGCGATTTCAGTTTTTTGCAGTCCCGCTGAAAACAGCTGCGGCAGACGGCGCTCCTGTTCGGGCTTTCGCTTTGCTCTGAGAAAAACAGCCTCTGGCAGAGAAAGAATGCGACAAGAATCTTGTTGGATAGAAGCGAGCATCGAGCTGTCACAATTAGGTACTAAAAAAGACAACTGAGATTCTTCGCCTAAGGCGAAGATGCAAAAACCTCATAATCCCAAGATAAAGGAGAAATATGATGAGAAAGTTTGTGATTTCCTGCGCCGCAGCCGCCGCGGCTGCGGTGATGTGCGCTGCTGCTCAGGCCGCCGGCGGCATGCCTTCCAAGATTCCGCATCCGATTGACGCCTATAAAATCACCGACGCGAGCAATCCCTGCATCATGTGCCATGGCGATCAGTCCAAGATGGGTGCCGCCAAGGTCAAGGGCCAGCCGATGGCCATGCCTGCCGATCATTGGCTGAAGGGGGAGAAGAAGGCTGATCCCATGCACAACAATTGCATGATGTGCCACAAGAGCTAAATTCTCGACGCAAAAGAAGGCCGCGGAGGTTTTCCTCTGCGGCCTTGGTGCAAAAGCTTGCCGATAGGGCATCGGCAAGTCGTTCTGTCCAGTTAATGCAGGCGCATGCCCGGCTCTGCCCCCTCAAAGGGTTCGACGAGGTAGACGCCTTCGTCTTTTTTCAGAGCGCTGCTGGCCGCAAGCACCATGCCCTCACTTACGCCGAAGCGCATCTTGCGCGGTGCAAGGTTGGCAATCATCACCACCAGACGGTCGACGAGATCTTCAGGCTTGTACCAGGCTTTGATGCCTGAGAAAACCTGACGCAGTCTGCCTTCACCGACGTCAAGTTCAAGGCGCAGAAGCTTGTCGGATCCTTCGACTTCTTCGCACTTCACGATGCGGGCAACGCGAAGATCGGTCTTGATGAAGTCTTCGATTGTGCAGACTTCAGCAATTGGTTCGCCCCCAGGTGCATTGGGGTCGGCAGCCGGGGCCTGCTTTTTGGCCGGCTTGGCCGCCTTGACGGGCTTGGCTTCTTCGGTTTGCTGAGCGCTGATTTCGGGCAAAAGCTTGTCGAGCTGCTTTTCTCGATCGACGCGCCCCATGAGATGCTCGTACTTCGAAATCGGGCGGCTGCTCGAGAGCACATTCTCGACGCTGTTCCAGGTGAGTTCTCCGCAGTTAAGAAACGCCTCAACTTTCTCGGCCGTTGCCGGAAGCACGGGCTTGAGATAAAGCGTCAGCAGTCTGAAGCCTTCGAGCGCGATGGAAGCCACCCGCTGCAGGTCGGCGGCGCGCTCGGCATCCTTGGCAAGTTCCCAAGGCTTCTCACGGTCGACGAATTCATTGATGACGTCTGCAAGTTCCATGATGCGGCGCATGGCCCGCGCGTATTCGCGCGTTTCATAAGCAGCCTTGATTTCAGGGGCGGCCTGACGCAATTCGGCCAGGATCGGGTCATTCATGGCGGCATCGGCCACTTTGCCTTCAAAGCGCTTGAAAATAAAGCCTGCGGCGCGGCTGGCAATGTTGACGTATTTGCCGATCAGGTCGGAATTAACGCGAGCCTGGAAGTCGTTCTTGGTAAAGTCGACGTCCTCAACGCGGCTATTGAGCTTGGCGGCAAGATAGTAGCGCAGCCACTCGGCGTTCATGCCGAGCTTGAGATACTCCAGCGGGCTGATGCCTGTGCCGCGGGATTTGCTCATTTTTTGTCCGTTGACCGTCATGAATCCATGAACGTTGACGTGATCGGGTACGCGGAAAGGCTTGCCGGCAAAATGCAGCATGGCGGGCCAAAACAGCGTGTGGAAATAGATGATGTCCTTGCCGATGAAGTGAATCTGTTCGGTGTCTTCACGCGTGAGCTCGGCCTCAAAATCCAAGCCGATTTTGGCGCAGTAGGCTTTAAAGCTTGCAAGGTAGCCAATGGGAGCGTCAAGCCAGACGTAAAAATACTTGCCCGGTGCATCGGGAATTTCAATGCCGAAGTAAGGAGCATCACGCGAAATGTCCCAATCGGCAAGATTGCCGCCGGAGAGCCATTCCTGATCTTTGGCAAGAACTTCTGCCTGCACGCGGTTTGCGCCGTCAGCACCCTTGCCTTGCGTCCACTCATGCAGGAATTCGACGGCACGCGGATCGGAAAGCTTGAAGAAATAGTGCGTGGACGTCTTTAGAACCGGTGTTGTGCCCGACAGCGCGCTTTTGGGATCAATGAGATCTGTGGGGGAGTAGACCGAGCCGCACTTTTCGCATGAGTCGCCGTACTGGTCGGGTGCACCGCACTTCGGGCAAGTTCCTTTGATGAAGCGGTCGGCAAGGAACATCCCCTTTGCCGTGTCGTAGAACTGTTCGATGTCTTTAGTGTAGATCAGGCCGGCCTCTTTCAGACGCAGGTAGATGGTCTGCGAGAGTTCAGTGTTTTCGGGACTGTCGGTGCAGTGCCAGTGGTCGAACGTAATATGAAAACCGTCAAGGTACTGCTTGCGGCCTGCTGCAATTTCAGCAACAAACTGCTGCGGCGTGATGCCTTTTTTCTGAGCGGCGATCATGATCGGCGCACCGTGGGCATCGTCGGCACCGACAAAATGTACAGTGTTGCCGCACATTCGCTCATGACGAACCCAGATGTCGGCCTGGATGTACTCCATGATGTGGCCGATGTGAAAGGCCCCGTTTGCATAGGGTAAAGCGGTTGTGACAAAGATATTGCGCTTTTTGTTGGTCATGCGATGTGCTAAAAAATAAAGGGTTGAAAAACACGCGCTTATAAAAACCCTTCGTAGAAAGGGTCAATTTTGGCGTAACATTAAATTTTATTCCTGCTCGAAGGCTTTTGCTTTAAGCAGGCTTGCTTTCCTGCCTTCAAAACAGAGTTCTAACGCAGGAGGCAGAAAGCCACTGCATTAACAAACGAAAGAAACCCCATGCTGACCCACGATCAAGTCGTCGCCATAGCCGGTGCCGTAGAAGAGCCGGTTTGGAACCAACCCCTTAGCAACTACAAGGCCATTAAAAACGTCGTCATCGACGGCGATAGCGTTGCGCTTACCGTCGTACCGGGCTATCCCGTAAAGTCGGTTGCCGCCGAAATTGAAAGCCGCGTCAAGAAGGCTCTTCTCGAGGCTGGAGCCAAGACGGCGCTCATTACCGTTTCGGGCGACATCATTTCGCACCGCGTGCAGCGCACGCTTAAAACTCTGGCCAATGTCAAAAACATCATTGCCGTGAGCTCCGGCAAGGGCGGGGTGGGCAAGTCCACCGTTGCTGCCAATCTTGCGCTGGCTCTTGCTGCCGAAGGGGCTCGCGTGGGCGTGCTCGACGCAGATATTTACGGACCGTCTCAGCCCACAATGCTCGGCGCCGAAGGGCAGCCGACAAGTGCCGACGGCGTCAACATGGATCCGATTGAGGCCCAAGGACTTCAGATCAACTCCATCGGCTTCATGATTTCGCCCGATGAGCCCATGATCTGGCGCGGCCCGCTCGTTGCTCAGGCCCTCACTCAGCTTCTGAATCAAACGGCTTGGGACAATCTTGACTACCTCGTGATCGATATGCCGCCGGGAACGGGAGACATTCAGCTGACGCTGTCGCAGTCTGTGCCGGTCACGGGCGCCATTGTCGTTACGACCCCGCAGGACATTGCTTTGCTCGATGCCAAGAAGGGACTGCGCATGTTCGAGAAGGTCAACGTGCCCGTGCTCGGCATTGTGGAAAACATGGCTATGTATGTCTGCCCGAAGTGCGGACACATGGAGCATATTTTCGGAGAAGGCGGCGCGCGCCGCATGAGCGAGCAGTACAAGGTGCCGGTGCTCGGCCAGCTGCCGCTTGATGCCAAAATCAGAGAGCAGGCCGACAGCGGCTGTCCGAGCGTTGCGGCCGATCCCGACGGCGCCGTGGCCAAAATTTATCGCGAGATTGCCCTCAAGGCTGCTGCTGCTGTTGCGCAGACGGCCAAGGACATGAGCCGCATCATTCCTTCGGTCAAGGTCGTCAACGACTAACGAGCGCCTCTGGGGCGCCAAAAAACAGGAATTTCTTTTGCGCAGGCCGGTTCCTTATGTGGGGAGCGGCCCGCGAACTTTTTGGCAGAAAAGCGCTTAGTCCGTAACGCTAGGAATTAGGTACGCGACTTCGGTCGCGTGCCATCCGAGCAGGTTATCGCATTCAGATCAAATTCGTCGATATGGAAACTGAGTTGTGTTCTTGTGATGGGCGACTACGAACAGTCTCAGAGTGCGGTACGGTTCGCACGGGATAAAAGAGGCCTTAAACAG
>CALXQS010000008.1 GCA_944390715.1 uncultured Duodenibacillus sp.
AGCAATCCGCCAGGAAGCAGAGCGAAAAAATGTTTGAAACTGCGCGGATGGAAGATTTGGCAGTTTTAGATAAACGGATAAGCAAAAGCGCCGCCGTCAGCGTCAATAAAACGCGCAGCTCAGACAAAACCTGCGCCAAGCTTGCCTAGAGTGCCGAGAAGTTCTTCCTGACAAGCTCAACAAAGCGCTTGAAGTCGGCCTCATGCGTTGGGTTTTTGACAACGTCATTGGCCATAAACGTCGGCATCGGCTTCATGCCGATGAATTGAAAAGCCTTGTGCGAAGGCATCAGCACGGCATCAATGCCTTTTCCTTCGAAAAACTCTTCGGGCGCGACGAAAGCATTCAGAGGAGCATTCCACGTGCAGGAAAGCATGTAGCGGGCCTTGCGGATGCCGCCTCGGCCATAGTTGACATCGGGAGCCGTACGCGTTCTTCCGTCGCCATTGGCAACGCCCGGCGCACAAAACACCTCGTCGACGTAGTGCTTGACCTGCCAGGGAGCAGCCATCCACCAAATAGGCGTCTGCAGAAGAACTGCATCAGCCTTGATGAGCTTTTTTCCCTGCTCTGCAGCATCCCATTGACCATCCACGCGAACGACATCCACGCTCCATCCCATTTCTTCGAGCGTTCGGCGGGCAAGTTCGCAGTAATGGTGGCTGAGCGTGCCGCCTGTTCCGTGAAATTCACAGCCGCCGTCAATGATAAGCGCGTATTTTTCAGTCATTTTGGTCTCCAATCACAAAACACCAGCACCTGCAAAGCCGTTCTCAGACGACTGTCTTGAAGCTTTTTCAAAACGCTCAAGCGCATCAGCCGGAAAAATCGCCGAACATGATGCGGCGCACGACGCCGAGAACGCCGTCAAAGCGTCCGGACTTATGTTTTGAGCCTCCGGCCAGACGCCGTCTTCTCATGGTTTCGAGCAGCACGCCCACCACCGTGGCGTCTTCCGGACTCACAAGGCCAAGCGCGCTGCCTTTTTGCATCGGAGGCACGCCCACGCGCACAGGCAGTCCCAGCACCTGCTGCGCGAGCTTGTCAAATCCAGGCATGCGGCTGACGCCTCCCGTGATGACGATGCCGCCGGCGGCTTTGTTGAGCCAGCCATCGGGCTTGAGAAAATAGTGCGCCGTCACGCGCAGAATTTCTTCGCTGCGCGCTTCGATGATGTTGACTAGATCAGCGCTTGTAATCGACTCTTCGGTCTGGGTCGATTCGCGAATATAGCGAATGCGCTCAAACCCATCTTCGGCCCGGCGTCCGACATGCCCGTAGGCAAGCTTGATGTCTTCGGCATCGGCAATCGAGCAGTTGAGCCCTGCGGCGATGTCGCGCGTAATGATCTCGCCGCCGGTCTGCGCCACGCCCGTAAAAGCAATGTGTCCGTGCTCAAAGCAGGCCGCATCGACCGTGCCCGCGCCGATGTCCAGTGCAATCACGCCAAGCTCTTTTTCCGTCGGCGTAAGGGTTCCTGCAGCGCTCGCCCAAGGCTGCAGCACGAGACCCTCGATGTCGAGGCTGGCGCGGCGGATGCACTTGACAAGATTGAGCACCACGCTGTCCGAGCCGATGGCAAGGTGCGCATGCGCCTTCAAAACACTGCCCGTCATCCCCACAGGATCCTGCAGCATGGCATCATCGTTGTCGAGCGTATAGCCCTTGATGACATGCGAGACCACGCGGTCGTCGGCGCTTTTGGCATCAACCTTGGGATCAAATGCCATTGCCAGACGCGTCGCGCGCTTGACGGCGTTGCTGTCGACTTCTCCGTCGGGCAGCACAAGCTGACCGACCTTGTTGATGCTGTGCAGATGCTTGCCGGTGAGCGCGGCTGAAACAGTGGTGATCTTGCGTTGAGATGTTGCCTCAGCTTCGGTGACCGCCGCTCTGATGGATTCGACGGCAAGCTCAACATCCTGGACGCTGCCCGCATGAATGCCTTCGGCGCTCACCTTGCCGAAGCCCAGCACGGCAAGTTCGCCGTCAGGCCCTGCCTCGGCCACGGCAACGGAAATCTTGCTTGTGCCGATATCCAAAGCTGCAATCGTTGAATTCAGTTGTGCGCCTTCCATCAGTTGTCAACCTTTTTGCCAGCAGAAGAGCTTTTCGTCTTTCGTTTGTTGTCGGGCCTGCCGCTGCCCGCATTCTTGTTCTCGGCCTTTTTTCCTGTTTGGACCTGCTGCTCAGGCAAAAGAATCTTCTGCCCTTCTGCACGGTCTTTTTCCTGCGGATGCGCGGCAAGCCATCTTTCATGCGATGAAGCCGTTGGAAGACGGGCTGCAAACGCATCCTTGTAGCGGGCGTCAATGCGCTCGGGATAGCCCTGCATCATCTCGGCCACATCAGGAAGATTGTCCATGACCTGCGCAAGCCTCACCGCAGGCCCGTTTTTTGTGAGCGCCCGGCCAAGTTCGATTTTCATTGCGTCAAACTGCGCCGATTCAATCACGATCGACCAGCTGCCGCGAAATGTGGCGTCAACTGCCTTGACCTTGGCTGAGAGGCGCTGGGCCTGCTCTTCAAAAAGCGGCAGCAGCCGGACGGCCTGCGAGACGTACTGCGGGTCGCCCGAGAAAGTCGGCATCGCCGTCAGCCGATCAATGGGCTCATCGTTGCTTGAAAAGAGCACGCCCTCGTCGCTCACCAGCCTGCCATCTTCAAAAATGGCCACGGCCTTGTGCCGCACCACGTCCACATGCAGCGCGTCAGGCCACAGACGCGTCACCTCAGCGCTTTTAATCCAGGAGATGTCTTCAACCGCCTTTTTGACGCGGCCGATGTCGGCCGTCAGCATATTGCCGCGAAGGCTGCCCTTGACGGCATTGACGACTTCCTCAAGGCCCATGGCCTCGACAGGTCCCCGCACCTCGACCGATTCTATGGCAAGAAACGGCGTTTGATGCATGCGCACGGCGCCAAAAACCGCAAGCGCGGCAAAAAGACAAACCGCTGCCGCCTTCCAGCGTCTGCTGCGCACGCCTGAAGGCAGCGGCGCCTGGGGCTTCTCGCCGCCTTGAGGCTGCCTCGCTTTGCGCTCGGTTTTCTTTTTCGGTTCCGCCACCTCTAGCCGTCTCCGGTGCGCTTAGGCTGCACGCTCGTAGTCAAGCGCAGCCCGCGAAGCAAGGTGCAGGCACAAATCCGCATAGTCGACTCCGACGGCGCGTGCGGCCATCGGCACAAGCGAGTGCGGCGTCATGCCGGGGCTGGTGTTGAGCTCAAGCAGCACAAAAGAGCCGTCTGCACGCATCATCACATCAATGCGCCCCCAACCGCGAGCTCCGAGAACAGCGAAAGCCTTCTCGCAGGCAAGCTGCACTTCGCGCGTCTTGGCCTCATCGAGTTGAGCCGGGCAGTCGTAGGAAACTGCATTTCCAAAATACTTGTTGTGGTAGTCGTAATCGCCTTCAGGAGCACGGATTTCAATGATGGGAAGCGCCTTGCCGTCAATAATGGCAACCGTAAACTCGCGGCCGCAGATGCGCTCCTCGACAAGCGCGCCTTCTTTGAGCGCAAGCGCATCGTTGATCGCTTTTTTAAGCGCATTCACATCGGCGCCTTTGAGCTTTGCTACGCCGATCGAAGAGCCGTCGGAAACAGGCTTGACCACGAGATCGCGCCCGAGAGCAGCAAGCACGCTTTCAGCCTCGTCAGCGCTTTTGACCACCATTCCCTTTGCCACCGGCAGGCCGCTGGCGATCCAGAGCCTGCGCGTGAGCTCCTTATTCATGGCAATGGCGCTGGCGCACACGCCGGGACCCGTGTACGGGATCTGCAGATATTCAAGCACTCCCTGCACCGTACCGTCTTCTCCAAAACGGCCGTGCAGCGAAATCATCACGCGGTCGAATTTGCCGCGCAGCGACTCCACCGGCGTCTTTGCCGGATCAATGGCCGCAACATCCACTCCCTTTTGCTGCAGCGCCTCAAACACGCCGTGTCCGGACGAAAGCGAAACTTCGCGCTCGGAACTCATGCCGCCCATCAGCACGGCCACGCGCCCCAGACTCTTTGGATCAATCTTTTCAAACTGCATGACTTGTCCTTTCTTTCTTGTGCAACTGTGTGCCGGTCCTATCCGCAGAAAATTCTAAGAGGCCGTGCCCGCAAGCGCCGGCGCAACGCGCCCTACGCTGCCGGCGCCCATTGTGAGCACCACGTCTCCGGCCTTGACAATGCCGCGAAGCGTCTGCGGCATGTCGGCCACTTGGGGACAAAAGACCGGCGGATGCGCGCTCTTTTTGCCGACGGCTTCGGCAAGCACCTGACCGTTGACGCCCTCAATAGGCTCTTCGCCCGCCGGATACACGTCGGCGAGCACCAGCACATCCACGCTCGAGAGAACTTTGACGAATTCTTCAAAGCAGTCGCGCGTACGAGTGTAGCGATGCGGCTGAAAGGCGAGCACCAGACGTCTGTCGGGCCAAGCGCCGCGCGCGGCGGCGATGGTTGCCGCCATCTCGTGCGGGTGATGGCCGTAGTCGTCGACCAAGGCAAAGGTGCCGCCCTCGCAGGCAATTTCACCATACTGAGAAAACCTGCGGCCCACGCCTCTGAATTCAGCAAGCGCCTTGACAATGGCCTCATCGGAAACGCCCACGAGCGTTGCCACGGCGATGGCGGCAAGCGAATTGACCACGTTGTGCACGCCCGGAAGATTGAGCACCACCGGCAGCGGCGAATGATTTTCTCTGAGCACCGTATAGGCCATGCGCGTGCCCTGCGCACGGATGTCGACGGCTCGCACATCGGCCTCAGGATTGAACCCGTAGGCAACCACGCGCTTGCTGATCATCGGCAGAATCGAGCGCACGTTGGCATCATCGGTGCACAGCACGGCAACGCCGTAAAAAGGCAGTCTGCCGATGAAGTCGGCAAAGGCCTTCTTGAGCCGCTCGAAATCGTGCCCGTAGGTGTCCATATGGTCGGCATCAATATTGGTAACGGCGGCAATCACCGGGGTGAGATTTAAAAACGACGCATCCGACTCGTCGGCCTCAGCCACAATGTATTCGCCACTTCCCAAGCGCGCATTGGCGCCGGAACTATTGAGCCTGCCGCCGATCACATAAGTCGGATCGAGTCCTGCCGCAGCCAGAAGCGACGTGGTCAGCGACGTCGTGGTCGTCTTGCCGTGGGTTCCTGCAATGGCAATGCCGCGGCGCAGCCGCATGAGCTCGGCGAGCATCACGGCGCGCGGCACCACGGGGATATGCGCGGCTCGGGCCGCAACCACTTCGGGGTTGTCCTCATGCACGGCGCTTGAGATGACAAGCGCATCGGCTCCCTCAATATTTTTGGCGTCGTGTCCCTGATGGACCACGGCGCCCAAGGCCTGCAGCCGCTCCGTCACGGGACTTACGGCGAGATCCGAGCCGCTCACCGTATAGCCCAAATTGAGCAGCACCTCGGCAATGCCGCACATGCCCGTGCCGCCGATGCCGACAAAATGCAGGTGCTTGACCATAAACTTCATAAAAAACCTTTCCTTTGCCGCATTGCGGCAACATCAAATGCTTCTAGCGCAGGCCTGCCGTCGCCTCGATCATGTCGGCCACCTGAGCGGCTGCGTTGCGGCGAGCCAGAGCCCGGGCGCTTTGCGCCATGTAGAGAATGCGCTCGCGCTTGAGGCTGTGCAAAATGCCAAAGAGATGCTCCGGCGTCAGCTTGGCCTGCTCGAGCATGATCGAAGCGCCGTGCTCGGCCATGTAGCGCGCGTTGCCGAGCTGATGATTGGTCGTCTTCACAACAAAGGGCACCAGAATGCTCGCCGCTCCCGCAGCGCACAGCTCGCTTACGCTCATCGCGCCCGAGCGGCAGATGACGATGTCGCTGTCGCGATAGGCCTGCGCCATGTCGTCAATGAATCCGCGGATATCGGCCTGCACGCCCGCTTTTTCATAGAGCGCTCGGACGGCTTGGACATTCTTCACCCCCGTCTGATGCACGACTTCCGGACGCGAATCCTCATCAAAAAGCGCCAGCGCCTTCGGCAGCGTCTCATTGAGAACCTGTGCGCCGAGACTGCCGCCGAAAACCAAAATTTTAAGTTTTCCCGTACGGCCTGCCAGACGCTCCTGCGGGCTTTCGAGCGCTTCAATCTCCGCACGCACGGGGTTGCCCGTGATTTTGCCCTTTTCCCCGGCCAGCGAGCGCGCCGAGCCGGCAAAGCCGCAGGCAACGGCCGAGGCCTGATTCATCACGATCTTGGAAGACATCAAAATGTCAGCGTCGCAATTCATGAGCACAATCTTGGTGCCGGCTTTTTTTGCTCCCTTGCACACCGGCACGGCAATGTAGCCGCCGGTCGTAAACAACACATCGGGCTTCATGCGGCCGATGATGTCAGCGGCCTTGCGCGTAGCCAGAAAAAGCTTGATGATGCCGCTCACCAGCCCTTTGAGCCCTTTGCCCCGCACGCCCCTGAAGTCAAGCCCCGTAAACTCGATGCCGTCCTTGGCAACCAGCCCGCCTTCCATGCCCGTCTGGGTTCCGATCCAGCTTACCGTCCAGCCTCTGCGGCGCATTTCACGGGCCACGGCGAGCCCCGGCATCACATGTCCGCCCGTTCCGGCAGCGCTGATGAGAAGGTGCTTGTCGCTCATGAGTCTTTTCCTTATGTATCTCTCTATGCGGCTGAGGCAGGCTAAACCTTTCCGCCGCGCATCAAAATGCGGTTTTCACGATCCGTACGCAAAAGCAGCGCAACGGCAGCAATTGTAGCCATCAGCGATGAGCCGCCATAGCTCATCAAAGGCAGCGTCAGACCCTTGGTGGGGAAAAGTCCCGTGGCAACGCCTGCGTTGATGACCACCTGCACGCCGATCCATATGCCTACGCCCTCGGCAACAAGCCCCGAGAAGACTCGATCGAGCTTGATGGCCTGACGTCCAATGGCAAAAGCACGCCTCACCAGCCAATAGTAGGCCGTCAGCGTAATGACCACGCCGACAAAGCCCAGCTCCTCGCCCACCACGGCAAGAATAAAGTCGGTATGCGCCTCAGGCAGGTAGTGCAGCTTTTCAACGGAAGCTCCAAGGCCCACGCCGAAAAGCTCGCCGCGGCCGAAAGCAATGAGCGAATGGCTGAGCTGATAGCCCTTGTCAAGCGCGTATTCGCTGCTCCAGGGATCGAGATAGGCCATCACGCGCTGCACGCGCCAGGGCGAGTCATAGATCATCAGCGCAACCACGAGCACGACGGCCACGCTCACCACGATGAAGATGCGTACGTTGAGGCCGCCCAAAAAGAGCACTCCCATGGCAATGCACACAATCACCATGATGGCGCCCAGATCGGGCTGCAGACTAATCAAGGCCGACACAAAGCACATCACCACGGCCATGGGTCCCAGCCCTTTGGTAAAGGAGTGCATGTAGTCCTGGCGCTGCACCGTGAAGTAGGCCGCACCGACGAGCGCTGCAAATTTCGCCAGTTCCGTGACCTGCAGGCTTAAAAACCCAAGATCAATCCAGCGCCTTGAGCCGTTGACCGACTTGCCTACGCCCGGCACGAGCACCAAGCACAAAAGCACAATGGCCAGGGCCACGAGAAACGGGGCAAGCTTGTTCCAAACCCGCATCGGAATGCGGTAGACGACGCAGCCCATCGCAAGGCTCATCGCGATGAAAAGAAGGTGCCTCACCAGAAAGTGATACGGCGTCGTGTTGTACTTGGGACTGTCGGCAAGCGAAATCGAAGCCGAATACACCATCAAGGCGCCAAGCGAGAGCAGTCCGACCACAAGCAGTATGACCACCCAATCGGCGCCGTCGGGCTTTACGACCGAAGCGCGGCCGCGCAGCACCGGCTCATCGGCCCACGCTCTATATTCCGCACTCTGCGCCTGCGCTCTGGCACGTCCCCCGAAAAGCCCCATTACGCACTTCCTCCCGCGGCATTTTCAGCAACGGCCTCGGTCTGCGCCGGCTTCTCGCGGCGCGCGATGTCCTGCGCCTTGACCACAAAGCGGCGGCTGCGTTCGGCATAGTCCTTGAACATGTCCCAGCTCGCGCACGCCGGCGAAAGCAAAACAACATCGCCGGGCTTTGCCGCCGCCCAAGCTAGTTCTACGGCGCGCTCAAAATCGCTACCCGCCTCTTCATAGGCAATGCCCGCAGCCGCCACGGCCTCCTTAATTTTCGGCGCATCCCGTCCGATGAGCACCGCATGCACCGCCCAGCGCGCGAGTTCGTCGACCAACGGAGCAAAATCCTGCCCCTTGCCGTCGCCGCCCAGAATAATGGAGCTTCTGCGGCCCGTCTTGCCCAGTCCGTTCAAGGCGGCAATGGTTGCCCCGACATTGGTGCCCTTGCTGTCGTCAATGAATTCAATGCCGTTGACTTCAAGCACGGGCTGCACGCGATGCGGCTCGCCTTGATATTTTTTGAGCGCATCGAGCGCCGCAGCCAAGCTGATGCCGCAGGCCGACACCAAGGCAAGCGCGGCAAGCGCATTCATGGCATTGTGCCGGCCCCGAATCTGCAGCGCGTCCACCGGCATTAAAAGCGTTTTTTCCACCGACTCGGCCGCAAGCTGCGCGGCCTTCGTCGCGCCGAACGCCGGCGCCCGACGAATGTGCGAAAGCCACTCGAGGCCCGCCTCCTGCGTGATGCCCCACCGTCCGGGCTCACGCGGATCGGCGTCGGCAAACACCTCCACCAAAGACGGATCAACGCCTTCGGCGCACTTCATGACGACAGGATCCTCGGCATTGAGCACTCTTCGAGTAGCGGCTGAAAATATCCGCGCCTTAGCGGCGGCATAGTCCTCAACCGAGCCGTGCCAGTCGACGTGATCTTCGGTGAGATTTAAAAAGGCCGCGGCCGTGCACTCAAGGCTTTGCGTGGTCTGCAGCTGAAAGCTCGAAAGCTCAAGCACCCAGACATCGGGAAGTTCGTTGGCCTTCAAAAGCCTGTCAAGCTCGCTGACGGCATTGGGACCGATGTTGCCTGCCACGCATGCTGAAAGTCCTGCGGCGCGCACCATGCACCCGGTCAGAGAGGTTGTGGTCGTCTTGCCATTGGTTCCCGTAATGGCAATGATTTTCGGACGATACTTGCGAAATCCTTCCAAGCGCTTCAATTCACGGGCAAAAAGCTCGATTTCTCCGACAACTTCAATGCCGCGTTCGCGAGCACGGCGCACCACGCAGGCTGCGGCGGAAAACTGAGGCGAAAGCCCCGGGCTGATGACGACAAGATCAACGTCGTCGGCCATGGCGGCATCGAACCCGCCTCCGGTAAAACTGATGCCGTCTTCGACAAGCGCGCGGGCTGCCGGCGGGTTTTCTCGCGTATCGGCAGCATGCACCTGCCAGCCTCTTTTAAAAAGAAAGCGCGCGGAGGCTGCCCCCGAAGCGCCGCACCCCAAAACAAGAGCTTTTTTGCCGTTTTCCACACGCATGACTGTTCTCTAAAAAGACTTTTTCCTCTCAACGGATTTTGAGCGTCGACAGGCCGATGAGCACCAACACAAACGTGATGATCCAAAAGCGCACCACAACCTGCGTCTCCTTCCAGCCCTTCAGCTCAAAATGATGATGAATCGGAGCCATCAGGAAGAAGCGCTTGCCGTGCGTCAGACGAAAATACGTCGTCTGGATCATCACCGAGACGGTCTCCACAACGAAGATGCCGCCCATGATGGCCAGCACGATCTCCTGACGGGCAATCACGGCCACCGTTCCCAGAGCGCCGCCCAAGGCAAGCGCTCCCACGTCGCCCATGAAGACCTGCGCCGGATATGCATTAAACCAAAGAAAGGCCAGTCCGGCACCCGCAAGCGCCGCGCACAGCACGACCAATTCGCCCGCCCCGGGAATGTATTCAAAATACAGGTAGCCGGCAAAGTCCGGACGTCCCACCACATAGGCAAAGATGCCCAGCGCCGAGCCCACCATCACGCAGGGCATAATGGCCAGTCCGTCAAGCCCGTCGGTGAGGTTGACGGCATTGGACGTGCCCACGATCACGATATAGGTCAGCACGATGAATCCCCAGACGCCGAAGGGGAAAGCGATCTGCTTGAAAAACGGCACGGTGAGGGCAAGCTTGTCGAGCTGCTGCATCTCAAAGCCGTTTTCGACCCAAGAGACAATCATTGCAAACACGTGGCTGTTTTCAGGCATCGACACGGCAAAAGCAAGATAGACGGCCGCAAAAAAACCAATCAGACTCTGCCAGCCGAACTTCTCTCTGGCACTCATCCCCTTGGGGTCATGGTGGACCACTTTGCGGTAGTCATCAATCCAGCCCACCAGGCCGTAGCCGAGCGTGACGAAAAGCACCACCCAGACGAAGCGGTTTGAAAGATCCATCCACAGCAGGGAAGAAATCCCGATGGAGACCAAAATCAAAACGCCGCCCATCGTCGGCGTTCCGTCCTTGACCAGATGCGTTTTGGGGCCGTAGCTTCTCACAGCTTGTCCGATGCGCATTTCGCGCAGCTTGCTGATCACAGCCGGTCCGGCACAAAAGCCGATCACCATGGCCGTCAGCGCAGCCATCACGGCACGCAGGCTCAAATAGTTGAAGACGCTGAAAAAACGAATGTCCTCAGAGAGCCATTGAAAAAACTCTAAAAGCATGTGTCCTTTTGCCGGCGCCTCTTGTTTTTCGAGCGCCTGGATGTTGTCGTGTTTGTCTAGATGCGTATTGTTGTTCACGCCACAGGCAAAACCCGCGGCCCAAGGCATCTTTTTCCTAAGCGGTTCTTGCCGTCATCGCCGCTGCAACAGCATCGACGACCGCTTCGAGATGCATGGAGTGCGAGGCTTTGACAAGCATGCTGCCGGGCGTTTGCGCTGCGACTTTTGCTGCGTGCGTGAGCTCATCGACGCCGGCAAACCAGCGCGCTCCCGAACCGAATGCCCCGACGGCCTCGCGCATGTGTTCTCCCACGGCAAGCAGCCGGTCGACGCCTCGCTCTTTTGCGTACGAACACACTTCCTCGTGAAAGCGCGCCGCATTGTCGCCCGTTTCCGCCATGTCTCCCGCAATGAGCACTCTGGGGCCGGGCAGCTGCGCGAGCACGTCGATGGCCGCGCGCATGCTGTCGGGATTTGCATTGTACGCATCGTCAATCAAAATCGCGCCGTTGCGCAGCACATGCCGCACCCCCCGGCCGCGAACAGGCTTGAAGTCGGCCAGCCCCCGCGCAATCGCCTCCGGCTTGACGCCGATGGCAAAAGAAGCTGCCGCAGCCGCGGCTGCATCGTGCAGCGCATGTTCGCCCACGAGATTTAACACCGACGAGAAGCTCTCGGCTCCCTTTTTGATCGCAATGGCGCCCTCGTCAGCACAAACCGTCACGTTTGCCGCAGCATCGTCTCCTGCAGCATACGTCATCATGCGGCAGCCTCTGGCACGCACGAAGTCGCGCCAAATGCCGACACTCGGATCCTTGAGCGGAAGCACTGCCGTGCCTTTGGCTGAGAGACTCACCAAGGCAAACGCATTTTCTCTGGCGCTGGCCTCAACCGTGTGCAGAAATTCCTGATGCTCGCGCTGCGCGTTGGTCAACACGACGACCGTGGGGCGAATCCAGCTCACAAGACGCGCCATTTCGCCCGGGTGATTCATGCCCGCTTCGATCACCGCAGCCTTCGTGCGCGCGTTGATCGTCAGCAGCATCTGCGGAACGCCGATATGGTTGTTGAAGTTGCCCTTGGTCGCTGCAATGGCCTCTTCGCCGCAGGCAGTGCGCAGAATTGATGCAATCATCTGCGTCGTAGTGGTTTTTCCGTTGCTGCCTGCCACGCAGATGAGCGGAATGGAAAACTGTGCTCGCCATGCTGCGGCAAGCCTGCCGTAGGCCTCGATCGAGTCGCGCACAAGAATCTGCGTGCAGCCCGTATCCTGCAGCTCTTCGACAACCGCGACGCCTGCTCCCGCCTGCGCGGCCTGAGCGACGAAGTCATGTCCGTCGAAGTTCTCGCCGCGGATGGCGATGAAAATGCAGTTTTTCGTGATGCGCCTGCTGTCGGTGCTGATTTCACCGAAAACCACGCCCGAATTCCCGTGCACCTCAAGCACCTCTTCGCCCAGTGCATTGAGCAGGGTCTTCATGTTCCAGCCGGTCATTTCAGACATAGTTTTTGCCCGCCTCTTGTTTTTTTAACATTCTCGCGCGGCGCTCGACGAGCGCTTCGCGGGCAGCCTCAAGGTCGCTGAAGTGCGTGCGCACGCCCTTGACCTCTTGATACGCTTCGTGCCCCTTGCCGGCAATCAGCACGACGTCGGCAGCGCCGGCCTCGCAGACTGCCTCGACAATGGCCTGTCTGCGGTCGAGCACGATGCGCGTTTTGTTCTTCTCGCAGGCCTGCGCAATCGCTTCGGCAATAGCCGCAGGCTCTTCACTGCGCGGATTGTCGGTCGTGATCACGACAAAATCCGAACCTTCGTCGGCAGCTTTGCCCATCAGCGGCCTCTTGCCGTGATCGCGGTCTCCGCCCGCGCCGAAGACCGTCCAGAGCCTTGCGCCGGCTCTGGCCTTCATCGCCTCGCGCAAAGCGCCGATGACCTTGGAGAGGGCATCGGGCGTGTGTGCATAGTCGACAACGATCAAGGGAGCATTTTCGGCGACCACGGGCTCGAGCCTGCCGGCCGGCGCGCGCACCTGATTCATTTGCGAGAAAACGGCCTGCGCATCAATGCCGAAGGTAAGCATGATGCCTGCGGCTGCAAGAATATTTGAGACATTAAAGCGCCCGATTACCTGCGCCTCAACCGGAAAGCTCTGACCCTGCCAAAGCGCCTTGAAGGCAACCGACGAAGGTTTGTTTTCTATTTCCAGAGCATTGAGCGCGCTGCACCCCTCAAGCGTCTTTTCCTGCAGCGAATACGTAATGACGCGCACGCCCCGCGCCAGCGCTCGCCGAGCAAGCCGCAGACCGGCCTCATCGTCGATATTGACGACGGCGTTTTTCAATCCCGGCCAGTCAAAAAGAATCGCCTTGGCCTTTTCATAGGCTTCAAGCGTGCCGTGGTAGTCCAGATGGTCGCGCGTGAGGTTCGTAAATGCCGCCGTCTCAATGCTCGTGCCCGAAAGCCGCCCCTGCTCCAGGCCAATCGAACTTGCCTCAATGGCAAAGGCCTGAGCGCCCTTTTCATAGGCTTCAGAAAAAAGCTCCTGCAGGCTGGCCGCATCGGGCGTCGTCAACGGCGGAGCGGGAAGCTTTTCCGCGTTGAGAAAAGCGCCGATCGTGCCGATGGCCGCGCACGGATGATGCAGGCGCGTCAAGGCCGCGCTCACCCAGTGGCTGATGCTCGTCTTGCCGTTGGTGCCCGTGATGGCGGCTCCCCGCATGTGCGCCGACGGATTGCCGTAAAAAAGCGAAGCGACAAGACCGAGCCGCTCGCGCAGATTTTCAAGCATGTACACGGGCAAGCCCGCGCTCTTTCCGAGAATGTCCTCGCGCTTTTCAACGAGCATGGCCGAGGCGTGGCGCGAGGCTGCAACAGCGGCATAAGCCAGGCCGTCGACGGTTGCTCCGTGCAAGGCGGCAAACACATCGCCCTGCTCGATGCTGCGTGAATCAATTCTGATCTTTGCGCCCGGCGCAGCCTTGCTCCTGACCCAATCAACGCAGTCAAGAATTTCACTTGAATAGGGGCTGCAATCAATCATTTCTCAATCCTTTCACCAATATGCCGGGAGCAGCGCCAAAGCCCATCGCATCCGGATGCACGCCGATAAGCTGCAAGGCGCTCGCCGTCACTTCGTTAAAGACCGGAGCGGCCACGGTTCCGCCGTAATGGCTACCCTGCGTGGGTTCATCAACCATCACCGCCACGATGATGCGCGGCTGCCCGGCCGGGGCCATGCCCACAAAGCTGGCAACGTACTTGTCGACATACTCGCCGTTTTCAATCTTGTTTGCCGTCCCGGTCTTGCCGGCAATCGTATAACCCTGAACGCTGACGCGCCGGGCCGTGCCGCCGGCTTTGACGGTCTGCGTCATCATGGCGCGCATCTGGCGGGCCACTTCCGGACGAAAGATCTGCTCGCCCTTGGCCAGTGCATAAGTGCGCTTGAAGGTGAGATCAATCACGTCGCCGTTGCGCGCGAGCGCCGTATAGGCGCGCACCAGCTGCAGCAGCGACACGGAAATGCCGTGTCCGTAGGAGATCGTGGCCTGTTCAATCGGCCTCCAGGATTTGGCCGGGCGAAGCCTGCCGCTGGCCGCGCCGGGCAGCCCCACTTCGGGCGCCTGTCCAAAGCCCAAGGACGAATACATGTTCCAGAGCGTCTCAGGCGACATTTCAAGCGCGATTTTGCTCGTGCCGATATTGGAAGACTTGGCCACAACCTGACTGACCGTGATCATGCCGTAGTCGTGCGTATCGCCGATGGTTCTGTCGCCGATCGTGAGCTTGCCCGGGGCTGTCTGCACAAGCGTATCGGGCCTCACGATTCCCAGATCAAGCGCCTTGGCGATGGCAAAGGGCTTCATGGTGGAGCCAGGCTCAAACGTATCGGTGATCACGCGGTTGCGAATGTTTTCAAACTTCACTGAACGACGCGAATTTGGATCGTACGTCGGCCAGCTGCTCATGGCAAGCACTTCGCCCGTGCGCACATCGGCCACGACCACTGCTCCGGCTTTGGCCGCATGGCGCTCGACGGCCGCTGCCAGCGCCTTGTGCGCAATGAACTGCAGACGCGAGTCAATCGAGAGCACGACGTCGGAGCCGACGGCGCCCTCTTTGACCCAGACGTCTTCAACGATGCGCCCGAGTCTGTCGCGAATCACGCGCCGCGATCCCTGCTTGCCCGACAGTTCCTGATTGTCGGCCAGTTCAATGCCTTCGCGCCCGTTGTTGTCCGAATCCGTAAAGCCGACAATGTGCGCCGAGATCGGACCGTCGGGATAGTTGCGGCGCACTTCGTTGCTCACATGAATGCCCGCGAGATTAAGCGCGCGAACCGCCTCGCCCTTTTCAACCTCAATCTGGCGGTCGATGTAGACGAAGCTCTTGCCGCGGCGGCTTTCGATCTTGCGCTCGATGATCTCCGGCTCGATTTCCAGGATGCCGGCGAGCTTGACGAAGTCTTCGTGCTTGAGTTCGAGCGCTTCCTGCGGATCGGCCCAAACGCTTCGGGCAGGAATGGTGGAGGCGAGCACCACGCCGTTTCTGTCGACGATCTGACCGCGCTGCGCCGGCACAGGCAGCGTTCTTGCATAGCGCGCCTCGCCTTGTTTTTTAAGAAAATCTGTTGAAATGCCGCACTGCAGCCAAAAGGCCTTCAAGCCCACGCAGACAAGCGCCGCAAAAAAGATGAAAAACACCCACTTGCTGCGGGCCGCAGGAATCGGCACAAGCAATAGCGACTCTTCGCCGCGGCCGCGATTGGTGCGCTTGGGCGCATTGTCCTCGCGCCAGAAGGCAAGCGCCTTCTCGCGGACAATAAGCCACAGACCCTCGAACACTTCGGAGAGCGTCATTTCCTCACCTCCATGTGTCCCTTGATGAGAGCCATCGGCGCAACCTCCAAAAGCACCGTATTGGTGACCCCCGCAGGCGCAAAGCCCATCTCGCGGGCACGGCGGCTGACGGCCGCCGGCAGAGCCGCCTTGGAAAGGTCAAGCGCAAGCTGGCTTGAATCGTCCGAGAGTCTGCGCGCCACATCGTTGGCGCGCTCGATTTCGACAAACAACAGCCTCACGCGGTACTGCGTCGTCACAAGCGCTGCGCCGCTCAGCAGCAGCACCACCGCCGAAATCAGCGCCATGACGAACAAGAAGCGCTCGCTGGCGAAGGCAAGTGCATTTTTTTTCATTTTGCACCCCCTTCGGCTTGCATCCATTTGCGGGCCGTACGCACGGCGCTTCTCATCACGGCGCTGCGCGAGCGAGGATTTTCTTCACACTCCTCTTTTGTGGGCTTGATGCGGCGCACATCCTGCCAAAACGGTTCCGGCAGATCCTGCGTGCGCAGTGCAATGCGAGCATCGATCAGACGTTCGGGGTGCGCTCCCTCCTCGAAGAAGCGCTTCACAATGCGGTCTTCAAGCGAATGAAAGCTGATGACGACAAGCTTGCCCGCAGGGCGCAGCAGTCCCGCCGCCTGCTTGAGAGCCGACTTGAGCTCATCGAGCTCGCCGTTGATCTCAATGCGAATGGCTTGAAACGTTCTTGTCGCCGGATGCTGTCCCGCATCCTTATGCGAGCGGCCGATCGTGCGGGCAATGAAGTCTGCCAAGTCTGCCGTACGCGCAAAGGGCTGCGTGGTGCGGCGCGCGCAGATGGCGCGCGCAATCTGGCGGGCATGGCGCTCCTCGCCGTAGACGCGAAGCACGCGTTCGATGTCGCCTTCGGAGGCCGAGGCAAGCCACTGCGCAGCACTGATGCCGCTGGCCGCATCCATGCGCATGTCCAAAGGACCGTCCAGACGAAACGAAAAACCGCGCGAGGCATCGTCAATCTGAGGACTGGAGACGCCGATGTCCATCAAGATGCCGTCGACGGCCGTCACGCCTCTTTGCGCGAGTTCGCTGACCATGTGAGAAAAGGGCGCGTGGATGATCTCAAAGCGGCTGTCGCTTATGGCTTGAGCCGCCGCAACTGCCTCCTCGTCGCGGTCAAAGGCAAAGACGCGCGCGCCCTGTCCCAAAAGCGAGAGCAGCGTGCGGGTATGTCCGCCGCGGCCGAACGTCGCGTCGACATAAATGCCGTCGGTGCGCGTGAGCACTTCTTGAGGCGCTTCACGTGCGAGAACCGAGCGGTGCACAAAGGGCTGAGACTGCGCTGCGCTTTGAGCTGAGGCCTGTAGCACTGTCTGCGGCATATCGGCTCTCCCCATCAAAGGCAGCTAAAACTGAAAGCCGCCGGCAGCGGCCTCAATGCCCGCAGCAAGGGCCTCGGCCTCCTGCTGTGCGAGCTTTTGCGCATCCCAGAGCTCGAAATGCGTGCCAAGCCCCACGAGCGCGACTTCTTTGGACAAGCCTGCAAGCACGCGCAGATCAGAGGGAATCAGAAGACGTCCGGCCGAATCGATCGTCAGATCCACGGCGCTGCCAAGCACAATGCGCTGCAGCACGCGTGCGGCATACCCAAGCTTTGCGAGCGCTTCGCGCCGCTCGAGCCAAACGTCACGGGGATAGATCAGCAGGCAGCCGTCCGGATGACGCGTCATCGTCACTTCCAGGGCGCACTCGTCCATGAGCTGCTCGCGATGGCGACTTGGCATCGTCATGCGGCCCTTGGCATCAAGCGAAAGTAGAGAAGTACCCTGGAACACGTTGATTTTCCGACAAAAAATGAGAACTGCCGGCGCGCCTGTTCTCATCCCCGCCAAGAAAAGACGCGCAGTAAAACTCGTAAAGGAAAAGCAAAATAATAAAGCGCCCCACTTTTCCCCACTTTTTCACACCCGACACTCTAGCACAAGCTCTGTCGAGTATCGTCTTGAAGCCGCACAATCAAGCGCCAGGGCTTGCTTTCATTAGCTAGGTGTTTACCCGCATTAGAGATTGCGCATCACTTCTGCCGTCACCTTCGCCGTCGGCTCTGCTTTGGCCGCCAGAGCGCAAAGCTTTGCCTCTGCATTCTTTTTGACGCAGTGGGGGCTGAAAAAAAGTCTCGCCGCAGCCCAAACTGCAGGGCGAGACTGAAAGATTCAGGAGAGTCATTGCTTGACTCCTACGCCGAGAGCCTGAGTCACACATGCATACCCATCGGCGGCATCCGAAATGAATCGATCTGCACTGCCGTTATACATGAAATGAATAACGTGCGCAAGTTTCTTGTTCTCTCTGCAGAAGATCATCGCCGCAGCGCTTGGCGGAAAATTCCCTTCAGCTCTGCGTCGGTAAGAATCTCGTCCGTAAAAATCGACTTCAGTCCGATGGCTCTAAGTTCTTTTCTCGTCTGCCTGCAGTTCGGGCAAAACTCTTCGACCAAAGACCAAAATGCTCTAGAGTGATTCATATGCGCCAAGTGAGCAAGCTCATGCACGAGCACATAGTCAAAATACTTGACCGGCAGACACGCCAGAGGCCAGGAAAGCCGCACGACGCCCTTTGCATTGCACGAGCCCCAAGAGGTTTGGGCCTGCGAGACGACAAACTCAGTGGGGAAAAGATGCATGGCGCGGCACATCTGCGGAGCGCGCTCAGCGTACATCTCGCAGAGGCGTCGCTTGAGAAAGCGGCTCACGAACGTGGCCTGAAGCTTGTGCGCCAAAGGCTCAGGCAATGCCGAAAACGAAGGCATCAAGAGCAAGGGCTCCTGCCCCGAGGAAGACTTGTCGATTTCGACGCTTTGCACGTCGGCCGGCTGCAGAGCAAACCTTGCTCCCTCAAGATAAACCCAGCCGCCCGGACGGATTTTGGCGCCGTAGGCAGAGCGGGCATTGGCCTGCTGCATCATCGTTTGCCGCTGCCGGTCAAGATTTTTTCTGATCCATCGGCAGCAGCCGCGCATGAATTCGAGAAGCTGGGCAGTCTTCGTTTTCCAAGGAACCGTGAGCTTGACGCGTCCCTCCCGAAGCGAAACGCGCATCCTGACATAGTCGCCGTAATTGGCCGACTCTATGACTTCCAGAATCAGCGCTTCGTCAGACTGTTCGAGCGAAGGTTCGCTCCACTTCAGTCCGCCTGATCCCATTTCTTGATGTCTGCTTCAATCCAGCCGGCCACTTCGTCGTTGACTGCGTGCGGCTCGCGCCCTTTGGTCGGGATGACCGGACCGAAGCTTACGGTGATGGTCCCCGGCTTTTTAGCCAGAGAATTGCGCGGCCACAAGCGGCCGGAATTGAGAGCCACGGGGAGAATGTCGGCCCCGACCGAACAAGCAAAGCGCGTGCCGCCCGTCTTGTACGTCGTGCGCGCACCTGGCTTGGTGCGGGTTCCTTCAGGAAAAAGAATGACCCACCAGCCGCGCTGCAGAAACTTTTCGCCCCGCTCGCGGAAAATTTGATAGGCAGAACGCCCCTCTTTTCGGTCAATGGCAATCATGCGCATCGACTTCAGCGCCCAGCCGAAAAAAGGAATCCAGTGCAGGCTTTTTTTGTACACAAAGCCCATGCGGTTGGGCAGATAGGCAGGCAAAAACAACGTCTCCCAAGCCGACTGATGCTTGCTGAGAACAACCAAAGGCCTGCCGTCGGCGGGAATGTTTTCGATGCCGAGCACGCGGCACTTGACGCCGCAGACGGATTCGAGCACCTTGATCATTGCCCTCACCCACACGATGCCGATGGCGTCGTAGCGCCACTCGGCAGAGGTAAAGGGCCATGTCAGAAGAATGGCCGTCGCCGCAGGAATCACTGTGACGGCGCAGATGAGATAAAAGACAACCCCTCTGATCGCGTTCACGACCACTCTCCTTAAAGCGACGGCTCAGGCATCGCCTGATGCCTCTTTTGCACCATTACTTAGCAAGCTTCGAGAGCTCGGCCACGCGGTTCATCAGCACATACAGACGCTTTAAGAGCGCCAGACGATTGGCCCGCACCGCCGCGTCTTCGCAGTTGACCATCACATCGGCAAAGAAGGCGTCAACCGAGTCCTTGAGCGGAGTGAGCGAAGCGAGCATCGCTTCAAATTCACCCTTTTCAAAGAGCAGCTTGGCAATGGGTTCATGATCGCCCACGGCATCAAAAAGCGCTTTTTCAGCCTCTTCGGAAAGAAGCTCCGGCTTAACCTGCACGTCCGCGGCAAGCTCAGCCTTCTTGAGAATGTTGCCGATGCGCTTGTTGGCCGCCGTCAGGCTCTCGGCCTCGGGCAGCTGCATGAATTCGCGCACGGCCTTCAGTCTGAGCGGAGTCTGCACGACGTGCATGTCGCCGATGGCAAGCACGGCATCGACTTCCTGAGCCGAATAGCCGGCATCGCGCATCATGACGCGCAAGCGGTCAAAGAAAAATGCAAGAAGCTCTTTTTGCGCATCCTTGACGCCCTCGACCTTGGCTTCAACAGCAAAGGCCGTCTGCACGAGATCGTCGAGCGCAACCGGCAGCTTCTTTTCAATGAGCATGCGCAGCACGCCCAGCGCATGGCGGCGCAGCGCAAAGGGATCCTTGTCGCCCGTGGGCATCTGTCCGATGCCGAACATGCCGCACAGCGTCTCAAGCTTGTCGGCGAGCGCAACAGCAAGCGACACCGGCGTCGAGGGAAGCTCGTCGCCCGCAAAGCGCGGCTCATAGTGTTCGCGAACAGCAAGCGCGACATCCTCAGGCTCGCCGTCGTGACGAGCGTAATACTCGCCCATGATGCCCTGCAGTTCGGGGAATTCGCCGACCATCAGCGTACGCAGATCCGCCTTGGCAAGCATCGCGGCGCGCTCGGCATGCGCGCGGTCGGCCCCGATTTTGTCTGCAACGGCGCCGGCAATGGCCTTGACGCGCAGCATGCGCTCGGCCTGAGTGCCGAGCTTGTTGTGGTAGACCACGTGCTTTAAGCCTTCAACTCGATCGGCAAGCTTCGTCTGGCAGTCCTGCGTGTAGAAGAATTCAGCATCAGCCAAACGTGCGCGCACCACGCGGGCATTGCCCGAGATGATGGCCGCGCCGCCGTCCTTGGCCTCAATGTGCGACACCAGGCAGAAGCGGTTCATGAGCTTGCCCTGCGCATCGCGCATCGGGAAGTACTTCTGATTGGTCTGCATCGTCAGAATCAGGCACTCCTCGGGCACGGCCAGGTACTTCTGCTCGAATTCCGAGATGTAGATCACAGGCCACTCGGTCAGAGAATTGGTCTCGTCAATGAGATCTTCCGGAGCAATGAGCGTGCCGCCGGCGCGCTGCGCAGCTTCATTCAAAAGCTCCACGAGCTTGGCGCGGCGCTCGCTGTAGCTGGCAATGACCTTGCCTTCGCTCAAAAGCTGCTCGGCATAGCTGTCGGCGCTGCGGATTTCAATGGGCGCATGGGTGTGAAAGCGATGCCCCATCGTCGTGCGTCCTGCCTGAAGACCAAACATGTGCACATCGAGCACGTCTTCGCCGTAGAGCGCCGCCAAATGCTTGACGGGACGCACGAACTGCACGGTCGTCACGCCGTCGGCAAGCTGATAGTTCATCACCTTCGGAATGGGAAGCGCCTTGACGGCCTCCTCAAGCGCCTTCTGCACGGCCTCTGCCACAGGAATGCCTGCGCGCACGCCTTCGTAGACAAGCTGCTCATTCTTGCCGTCGTTGACGCGCTTGAGCTCGTCGACGCTGCACGAAATTCCGAGCGCATTCATCTTTTTGGTGAGCGCTGCCGTGGGCTTGCCTTCGGCATCGAGACCAACCTTGACGGGAACCAGACGCTGGGCAAATGCTTCGTCGGGCGACTTCTCCAACACGTTGGTGATGTGCACGGCCATGCGGCGCGGCGACCCGTAGGGCGTCATCTTTGAGCCCTCGGCCAGAATGCGGCGGGCGGCAAGCGCCTTGTTGACGCCTTCGGCAAAAGCCGCGGAAAGTTTTTTAAGCGCCTTGGGCGGCAGCTCTTCAGTTTGAAGTTCTACAAGAAGACTGGTCATTTCTTTCGTACCACTCAAAATTCTTTGTTTATCTCTTTATGCACGGCCCGCTTACTCGGTCTTGAGCATCGGGAAGCCCAGACGCTCGCGCGCGTCGTAGTAGCTCTGAGCGACGGCGCGGCTGAAATTGCGGATGCGGGCAATATACGCAGCACGTTCGGTCACCGAAATAGCGCCGCGGGCATCAAGAAGATTGAAGGTGTGACCGGCCTTCAGAACCATTTCATAGGCGGGAATCGCAAGCTGCAGCTCCATGAGGCGCTTGGCTTCGCTCTCAAAGTAGTCAAACTGCTTGAAGAGCTTGTCCGGATCGCTCGCTTCGAAGTTGTAGCGACTCTGCTCGACTTCGTTTTGATGGAATACGTCGCCGTAGGTGAGCGTGTGCTCCTTGCCCAGACCGTCAGTCCACTTCGTGTAGACGAGATCAAAGACGTTGTCGCAGTTCTGCAGGTACATCGTCAGGCGCTCCAACCCATAGGTGATCTCGCCTGTGATCGGCTTGCACTCAAGCCCGCCCACCTGCTGGAAGTACGTGAACTGCGTGATTTCCATGCCGTTCATCCACACTTCCCATCCCAAGCCCCAGGCGCCGAGCGTCGGATTTTCCCAGTTGTCCTCAACAAAGCGCACGTCGTTGACTTCGGTATCGATTCCAAGACTGCGCAGGGAGTTGAGATACAAATCCACAATATTGACGGGACTCGGCTTGAGCACCACCTGATACTGATGGTGCTGATGCAGACGGTTGGGATTTTCGCCGTAACGGGCATCCTTGGGACGACGCGAGGGCTGCACGTAGGCCGCACGCCAGGGCTCCGGCCCCAAGGCGCGCAGGAAAGTGGCCGTGTGCGAGGTGCCGGCACCAACTTCAATATCGATCGGCTGCAAAAGCGCGCAGCCTTGTTTGTTCCAATAGTCCTGCAGGCGCAGGATCACTTCCTGAAAAGTAAGCATAAAAAAATCGACCAAAAATGTGAGCCGGCCGGCAAAAGCAGGCCGCGTGCACCGACAACAGAATCCATGACAGAAAACTCCGCTCTCGTCAGCTGAGTGAGTCGACAGCGGATCTGCGCTGGCTTGATTGCGCCGGACAAAACGAGGGTCAAATTTTATCAGATTAGGCAAAAACCGCCTTTTTGGGCCGCTCAGCGCTCTCTGCGCGCACTCCTGCGCCTGAGAACGGCCGCTGCAGCCGCGCCGAACACAACAACGAGCAAGGCTGCGCAGGCGGCCGGCGCATTGCCAAAGCGCACAAACAGCGTAGGCTCTCCGGCGTACGAAACAAGCCTTAAATCCAAGTTTTGCGCCCCCGGCAGCGATGAGCGCTCGACTGTCCCGTCCGGCGCAATGAGCATCGAGCCGGCATTGTTGACAGCCTGCAAAACGGGGCGCGCCGTCTCCAGCGCCCGCATCACGCTCATCTGCGAAAACTGTTGCGTCGCCCAGGGCGCAAACCACCCGAGATTAGCCAGATTGATCATGACCTGCGGGTTTGAATGGCGCCACCATTGCCGCAGCTCTTCTCCAAACATGTTTTCGTAGCACACGGTGAGCGCAGCTGGAATTCCTGCCGCCGACACAGGACCTGCGCCGCCCGCGGGACCTGCGGACTGATCGGCCATGGGAATGCCGAGCGCATCCACAAACCAGCGAAACCCGACAGGAACAAACTCGCCGAAAGGAACAAGATGGTGCTTTTGATAGACCTCTCGAATCTGTGCGCCTAGGTCATTTCGCTCGCCGTTGGGCGCTGCGAGCCAGTTGGAATTAAAGACCCTTGCGCCGGCAGCCTGACTGAATCCGTTGAAGAGCAGCTCGGTCTGCATTGAGGACGCCGTGCCAAGCACTGCCCTCAGGCTTTCTGCCCCCAGGCGCTGCACGGGATAGCCGAAGACGCCCTCGGGCCAGACAATGAGATCAATGTGCGAGGACATGGCGCTGCGCCTGCTCATCGCCTCGACTCGCGCAGCACGCTGCGCCTGCATGCTCTGCGTCAGGCGCATGGCCACGGGAAGATCGGCCTGCACGACGCGCACTTCAATCGATTGAGCGGGCTTAGACCATTGCACCAAATCAAGCGCCACTGTGCTCAGAGCCAGAACGCCGGCCCATATCGCCGTTGCCGCACGCACGACGACGCGCCTTTTGTCCTGCTGCCCCGTCAGAAGAACCAAAAGCGCTCCGATGAGCAAGTTGACGACAAGCCCCACGCCGTAGACGCCCGCTGCCGGCGCCCAGCTTTTAAAAAGCGAATCGACGTATGCGTAGCCAATGGACAGCCAGCCGAAGCCCATCACCCATGAGCCGCGCACAAGTTCGCCCAAGCACCACAGACCAGGCAGAATGAACATCGCCTTCAAAGGCCTTGATGCTTTGATCCACGCCGCAAGAGCACAAACGGCGCCGGGCACGAGCGACAAAAATGCCGCCAGCGCCATGACGCCCAGCGCCGCCGCAACGGCAGGCACGCCGCCGTAGACATGCATTGAGTTGAAGGTCCAGGAAAGGCCGACGCTGAAAAAAGCCTCTCCCCACAAAAAGCCGATCAAAGCGCCCGCAAGCGGCCGGTTTTCTTTTGCCGCAAGCCAGAAAAGACCAGCAATGGAAGCCGCCGCGGCTGCGGCAAGCTCAAACGGCGCAAAGCCCCCTGCCCCTGCGAGTCCCAACGCGAGGGCAGCGATGCATTTGGCCGGCAAAGACTCCATCAAAGGCGCAGCGCGTGCAATTCGAGCTTTGAAGTTCACAAAAATTTCCTATTGCCTGCTGTTTTCTCGAACTGCGCCGTCACGCCGCCCGGCGTTCATCTGCAGCAGCCGGCTCGCCTGAGGCATCGGTCGCGAGCGGCTTGGCGGCCGCCGAGACAAGCTTTTCAACCAAAAAGAGATGCGCCTGGCGCTCATCGGCGGTGAGCACCTTGAAGCGAAAGCCGTCGATTTCAATTGTCTCGCCTCGGTGCGGCACGTGCTCAAAGCGATCCGTCACCATGCCGCCCACCGTTTCGCAGTAGTTGTCATGCAGATCAACGCCGAAAAATTCATTGAACTGATCGATGTAGGTCTCGGCCTTGACGCGCCAATGCTCGGGATCGACCACGAGAATGTTGTCCTTGTCTTGATTGATTGCATCGAACTCGTCGTCAATTTCGCCCACGACCTGCTCGATGACGTCTTCAATCGTGATCAAGCCTGAAATTGATCCAAACTCATCAATGACAAGCGCCATGTGGTTGCGCGTTGCACGAAAGTCGCGCAGCACGACATTCAAAGGCTGCGTTTCCGGAATAAAGCGCGCGGGTCTTAAATGCGCGCGGATGTCGTAGTCGGGATCAACAAAAAGGCGCAGCAGATCCTTGGCGTGCAAAATGCCCTTGACCTCATCCATGTCGCCTTCGATCACGGGAAAGCGCGAGTGTCCTCGGGCGATCACTTTGGGAAGCCACACCTCGCGGGGCTCCTTGATGTCGATGGCTTCGATCTGTGCCCGAGGCACCATCAGATCAACCGCAGAGAGCTCGCCCACTTCGAGCGCTCCCTCCATCATGGTCAGAGCCTCTGCATCAAAAAGCTTTTGCCCATAGGCGCGGTGCAAAGCCTCGGTGAATTCTTCGCGCGTGATGGGCTCTTTGACAAACACCGAGCGAAGGCGGCTCAGCAAGCCGCGTTTTTCTAAATGCCGATCACTGTCGGCTTTTTCTGTCGTACTGTGTGGTTGATCTTGCATATGCGCCGGCTGCAATTGGGTTTGCGCCGGTTGAGGGAAAACAAGTCTTTTGAGGATAGCAAAATTCTCAGAAAACTCAAATCCGCCGATGCTTTGCGCCTCAGGTGCGAAAACTAAAGCCGCTCACGCGTCAATGACCGCGCGCGGCATCGTAATACGGATCATCAAACCCGAGCTCATTCATGATCTCGCGCTCTTTTTGCTCCATCAGCTCGGCCTCCTCGTCGGTTTCATGATCCCAGCCCTGAGCATGCAGCGCACCGTGCACCAGCAGGTGCGCCAGATGCGCCGCAAAGCGCTTGAACTGCTCCTTGGCTTCGTGCTGCACAACCTCAAGGCAAACCACGATGTCGGCCACTGCGACGGGCTCATGCTCGTAGTCAAACGTAAGCACGTTGGTCGCGTAGTCCTTGCCGCGGTACATTTTATTGAGCTCGCGGCCTTCCTCGGGACTCACGAAGCGCACGCACAACTCGAGCGGACGCTCGGCCGCAGCCTGAATCCAAAACGTCATTTGACGTCTCGAAGGAAGACGCTGCTTGGCTCCTTCGCCTCGCTCAAAAAGCACATTGACCTGGGGCTTCTTGCGCTTGATGCGGGTGCGGGCAATGGCCTGCGGCTCCCGCTTGGTCTGATTCGTCGTCATAGGCATTTATCCTCGACCGCTTGTGCGATCATTCAAAACGCTTCCGGCAGCCGGACTTCCGCGGCCGGAGCCGAAATCTTCTTTATCCGTACCGAGACGCTTAGTCTGCGGCGTCTTCTGCATCCTGCGCGGCCTGTGCCGCGAAACCACGCTCGTCAAAGCGCCGCCCGCGGCGGCCCTGCTGAGGCTGACCGTGCGCTTTTTCCCAAGACTCGTAAGCCCGCACAATTGCACCGACCAGGGGGTGGCGCACGACATCTTCGGTCGTAAAGCGCACAATGGAAATGCCGCGCACGCCTTCGAGCACTTCGCAGGCATGCTTCAGGCCGCTTGCCACGCCGCGCGGCAGATCAACCTGCGTTGCATCGCCCGTAATGACCGCACGCGTTCCAAACCCAATGCGGGTCAAAAACATCTTCATCTGCTCGATGGTCGTGTTTTGCGCTTCATCGAGAATCACAAAAGCGTTGTTGAGCGTTCTGCCTCGCATGAACGCAAGCGGCGCGATTTCAATGATCTGCTTTTCAATCAAGCGCTGCGTCTTTTCAAATCCGAACAGATCAAAGAGCGCGTCGTAAAGCGGCCGAAGATAGGGATCAACCTTCTGCACAAGATCGCCGGGCAGAAAGCCCAGGCGCTCTCCGGCCTCAATGGCTGGTCTTGTGAGAATGATGCGCTCAACGGCATCGCGCTCATAGGCATCCACGGCCGCAGCCACCGCCAGGTACGTCTTGCCCGTCCCCGCCGGCCCCACGCCGAACGTCACGTCGGTGTTCATGATGGCCGACAGATAGGCTCTTTGTCCGGGCGTGCGCGGCTGCAGTCCGCTGCGCCGCGTCTTGAGCGCATAAAGATCATCGTCGAGCGCCGCTGCTCCCGACTGCTCGCCGATGACGCTCATCTGAACGTCATTGATGGTAATTTCTTCGCCCGCATGCACGCGCGCCGCACACATCTCGAGCACATGCAAAGCCTGCACGGCCTGCGCTCCCGTGATGCGGAAATGCGCGCCTCTGCGAGCAATCTTTGCGTCAAAGGCATGCTCGATCTGACGCAAATTTTCATCCAGCGGGCCGACAAGCGCCGCAAGCTCCCCAGAAGTGCAGTCAAAAGCAAACTGAAGCGTCTTGACCGCTTCAGAAGTCATGTTATGCGACAAGTTCACCTCCCAGCGTGTGCGGGAAAACGTCCGTGATGCGAATGTTGACCATCTGACCGATGCAGGCCGCGTCGGCAGGAAAATTCACCACGCGGTTGTTGTCGGTGCGTGCAGAAAGCATGCCGCCGCCCTTGCGTGCCGGCCCGAAAACCAAACAGCGCTCAATGCGCCCGAGCATGGACTTGGAAATTTCCGCAGCCTTTGCATCCACCACGGCCTGCAGATGCTGCAGTCTGGCAAGCTTGACGTCCTGAGGCGTATCGTCGGCGTAGGAGGCTGCTGGCGTGCCCGGCCGCTTGGAGTACACAAAGGAAAAGCTTGCGTCAAAGCCGACCTCTTCGATCAAGCGCATCGTCTCGTTGAAGTCCTCTTCGGTCTCTCCGGGAAAGCCGACGATGAAGTCGGTCGCAATCGAAATGTCCGGACGGACTGCCCTGAGCTTGGCGATGCGCTCAAGATACCAGTCGTGGGTATAGCCTCTTTTCATCGCGGCAAGCACGCGGTCCGAGCCGCTTTGCACGGGCAGGTGCACGTGATTGGCAAGCTTGGGCAATTTTGCATAAGCCTCAATGAGGCGGTCGGAAAATTCCTTGGGATGGCTTGTGGTGTAGCGAATGCGCTCAATGCCCGGAATGTCGTGCACGTATTCGAGCAAAAGGGCGAAGTCCACCGGCTTTGCGTCCGGTCCTTTGCCCTGATAGGCGTTGACGTTTTGCCCAAGCAGCGTAATTTCCTTGACGCCCTGGCTCGCAAGCTGCGCGCACTCGACCAGCACGTCCATCAGCGGACGGCTGATTTCCGTGCCGCGCGTATAAGGCACCACGCAGTACGAGCAGTACTTGCTGCAGCCCTCCATGACGGACACGAAGGCCGTCGGTCCCTGCGCGCAGGGGGCCGGCAGATGGTCGAACTTCTCGATTTCCGGAAAAGAGATGTCGACTTGCGCGCGCCCCGTGCGCTCGCGTTCGGCCAGCAGCTGCGGCAGACGATGCAGCGTCTGAGGGCCAAAGACCACATCAACCCAAGGAGCGCGGGAAACAACGCGCCGCCCCTCCTGAGAGGCCACGCAGCCTCCAACGGCGACTCGAACATGCGGTCTTTCTTTTTTAATTTCACGAATGCGCCCAAGATCGGAAAAAGTTTTCTCCTGAGCTTTTTCACGGATCGAGCAGGTAATGACAACGATGAGGTCGGCCTCGTTCGGCTCGTTCGTGCGTTCATAGCCGTGCGTGCCCATCAGATCGATGAGACGCGCCGAGTCATAGTCATTCATTTGGCAGCCGAAGCTGCGCAGGTAGATTTTTTTTGCGTTCACGGTTTATATCCGCCGGCAGAAGAAATGAAAAAAGGTCTTTCTGAACATTCGTCTTTCAGAAAGACCTGCATTGTATCTGATCGGCGATCAGCACTCGATGAAGTTCACCGCCAGACCGCCGCGGCTCGTTTCGCGGTATTTGTCCATCATGTCGCGCCCGGTGGCAAACATCGTCTGCATGACGGCGTCCAGGCTCACCACATGTTCGCCCGAACCGTTCATCGCCAGGCGCGCAGCATTGATGGCCTTCACCGCAGCCACGGCATTGCGCTCGATGCAGGGAATCTGCACTTGCCCTGCGACCGGATCGCAGGTCAGTCCCAAATGGTGCTCCATGCCGATTTCTGCGGCATTTTCCACCTGCTTGGGGGTTGCTCCCAGAACTGCCGCCAACGCGCCGGCGGCCATCGAGCAGGCAACGCCCACTTCGCCCTGACAGCCGACTTCGGCTCCCGAAATGGAGGCGTTTTGCTTGTAGAGCATGCCGATGGCCCCCGCCGTGAGCAGAAATTCGCGCACTTTTTGCGGCGTAGCCCCTGCGAAAAACGTTGCAAAGTACTTGAGCACGGCAGGAACCACCCCGGCAGCCCCGTTGGTGGGCGCCGTCACCAGTCTTCCGCCGCAGGCATTCTCTTCGCTCACGGCAAAAGCCCAAGCATTGACCCAGTCGAGCACCACCATCGGATCGTCGGCAATCGTCTTGCCGGCGATGCGGCGCGCCAGTCCCGGAGCGCGCCTGACGACCTTCAGCGGCCCGGGCAGCACGCCGTCAGCCGTCAGCCCCCGGTCAATAGCCTGCTGCATGACGCTCCAGACGTGATCGAGCTTGGCATCAATTTCAGGCTCTGAAAACTGCACCGCCTCATTGGCGCGGACAATCTCAGCAATGCTCCTGCCCGTCGTGCGCGTGATCTCAATGAGCTCGCGCGCGTTGGCGTACGGGAAGGGAAGCTCTGTCTGCGCCTGCGTCTTGACGCGCTCGGGCAGCGCAACCAATTCAGGATTTTCCACGCGGGCAGCGACGATAAAGCCTCCGCCCACCGAGTAGTAGCGCCGGTCAAAAAGAACAACGCCCTCGGCATCCAGTGCGGAAAACTCAACCGCATTCGTGTGAAACTTTGCGACTTTGTCGGGCGAAAACACAATGTCGCGGCTGCGGTCGAACTCAATGCGCTTGCTGCTGACAAGCACCAACTCTTTTTCCTCGTCGACTCTTTTGAGCATCTCCGGCACCTGCTCGGTGCGCACCTCTGCCGGAGCAAGTCCCATGAGGCCGAGCATGACGGCGTTGTCGGTAGCGTGCCCCCGCCCCGTTGCGCCGAGACTGCCCATTAGCTCGCAGAAAACGCGCTCGGTGCGTTCCAAAAGCCCCTTTCTCTGCACCTCGCGAACGAAAAGAAGCGCGGCCCGCATGGGACCTACCGTGTGGCTGGAACTCGGACCAATGCCCACCTTGAAGAGATCAAAAACACTCGAAGCCATGGCTAAGCAATAAAAATTTCACGAATAAAACGCTTCATGCAGCAAGCGGCTCAGATCTGGCGGTCGATCACGAGACCCGCCTCACACTTCACACGCGGATCGGTTTTGACGAGCGTCCTCACTCTGTCGCCGATATTGACCGAAAGCGGCAGCCGCACCAGCCCCACCGTGTAGGGACCTTCGGGCACGCGGGCGATGCTTGTCATCGGATACAGATTGTCTTCGACTTCAATCATGGGCACTTCAACGAGAAGCGACGGATCAAAGGCGACGTCAAAGGCGACGAGCTGCATGCGCAGATGGTTTTGCGTCTTGGCGCGCGCTTCGGTCAGCGCTCTGCCGATGAAAATGCGCTCGGGGTCAGCGAAGTCCACGGCATCCTCAAGCCCCGTTTCCAAGGGACTCGCGCCTTCGTCAAGCTCCAGCCCCGGAGCCGGTTCTCGCGCAAAAATGCGCAGCGCGTCAAACCCTGTCTGTTCGCCCTTTTTGGCGCCCGCGGCAACAAGATTGTCGTAGAGCGCGCTCACCGCCTGCGCCGGTCCCGCCGCAAGGCAAATCCAGCCCATGTTGACGAAACGCAGCCCCAGCGACTGCACGATCGCATGATCCTTGAGCTCAAGCTCCTTGACCGGAAGCTTTCCAACAAAGTAAAAGCCTTCCAGCGACTCAGACTGCACTTCGGCATCAAAGGCCACGCTCACCTGCCTTACCCAGGCCTGCTCTGCGTCGGCGGCATCGGAAGCCAGAATCAGCTCATAGGAGTCCCGCGCCGTGCGCGCCACCCAAGGCGCGCCAATAACGCCGCCCGTGGCGTTCATCATCACGCTGCGGCACGCGCCTGACTCAGGAATTTTCTTCACGTCGCTTGTCAGAAGTCTGGCAAGAAACTTTCCGCTGCCTTCGATTTTGAGAACCGTGACCGGCATCTTTTCAAACAAAACCAAATCGAGAGCCATTTTTTCCTCTGCTTTCCTTTCGTCCTTTTGTATTTTTCTTTATCTCTTTTCTCAAACCGCTCGAGCCGAGCGCCGCCCCCCCCCCAACAGAAGAAGGCCGACAGGCAAGATCAGCATCTGCGCCGAGCTCGAAGCTGCTCTGAGAGCTTAATTAATTTTCCTTCACGCAGTCGAGCATGTACTTGATGCTGCCGTCGGGCTGAGCGACCTTGACCAGTCCGTGAACATCGCTTTCAAATCCGGGAAAGCGCCGCGTAAAGTCGCGGGCAAAACGCAGATACTCAACAATCTTGGCATTGACGCGCTCGCCCGGCACCAAAAGCGGAATGCCCGGCGGATAAGGCGTCAGCAGCACGGCCGAAACGCGCCCTTCGAGCTCGTCGATCGGAAGACGGTCGACTTCGCCGTGGGCATACTTGGCGTAGGCATCGGTCGGGCGCATCGCAGGCACCATCTCCGAGGTGTACATCTGCGTGGTAAGACGCGCGACGTCATACTTGCGATAGACCTCGTGAATGCTCTGGCAGAGATCCCGCAGCCCAAGATTTTCATAGGCGGGAAAGGCTGCAATGAATTTGGGCATCACGTGCCAGAGCGGCGCATTTGCGTCATAGGCGTCCTTAAACTGCTGCAGCTCGGTCACCATCGTGTTCCAGCGGCCTTTCGTGATGCCGATCGTAAACATGATGAAAAACGAATAAAGTCCCGTTTTCTCCACGATGATGCCGTGCTCGGCCAAGTACTTCGTCACCACTGCCGCAGGTATGCCCGTTTGGGCAAATTCGCCCTTTACCGAGAGCCCCGGAGTGACGATCGTCCCCTTGATCGGATCGAGCATGTTGAAGCCCTCGGCCACATCCCCGAACCCGTGCCAATCTTCATCGGCGTGCAGCATCCAGTCGGCCTGCGTGCCGGTGCCTTCTGCCGGAATCTGCTCCGGTCCCCAGACCGTAAACCACCAATCTCGATAGTTGACGCCGACTTCGCGCATGGCGCGGCGAAAGTCCACCGCTTCGGCAATGGAATCTTCAACCAAGGCTGTGCCGGCGCGGCCTTCCATCATGGCGGCGGCCACGTCGCAGCTCGCAATGATGGCGTATTGCGGAGAGGTCGAGGTGTGCATCATGAAGGCCTCGTTGAAGCTTGAGCGATCAAGCTTTTCGGTCTCTGAGTCCTGAATGCAGATTTGGCTGGCCTGCGAAATGCCCGCCAAAAGCTTATGCGTAGAGTGCGTGGCAAATACAAGGCTCTTTTTGGTGCGCGCCTTTTTCTTGTCGATGGCGTGCATGCTGTCGTAAAAGTCCGAAAAAGCGGCATGCGGCAGCCACGCTTCATCAAAGTGCAGAATGTCGACCTTGCCGTCGAGCTTTTGCTTGATGACCTCGTCGTTGTAGACGATGCCGTCGTAAGTCGACTGCGTGAGCGTCATGATGCGGGGCTTGGCCTTTTTGTCCTCAATGAGCGGATTGCGCCGGATTTTCTCTTCGATGTTTGACCACTCAAATTCTGACAGCGGAATCGGTCCGATGATGCCGTAATGATTGCGCGTCGGCATCAGGAAGACGGGAATGGCGCCCGTCAGCGTAATGGCGTGCAGAATGGACTTGTGGCAGTTTCGATCGACAACGACGATGTCGCCGGGGGCAACGGTATAGTTCCAGACGATCTTGTTGGATGTCGAGGTGCCGTTGGTCACGAAAAAGAGGTTGTCGCAGCCGAAGATGCGCGCAGCATTTTGCTCGGACTTCGCCACCGGTCCCGTGTGATCCAAGAGCTGTCCCAACTCCTCGACGGCGTTGCAGACGTCGGCGCGCAGCATGTTTTCGCCGAAAAACTGATGAAACATCTGTCCCACGGGGCTCTTTAAAAAAGCCACGCCGCCCGAGTGTCCGGGACAGTGCCAAGAGTAGGAGCTGTCGGCGGCATAATGCGTGAGCGCCTTGAAAAACGGCGGCGGCAGGCTTTTGAGATACTCCTTGGCTTCGCGCACGATGTAGCGCGCCACAAAGTCCGGCGTGTCTTCAAACATGTTGATGAAGCCGTGCAGCTCGCGCGTGATGTCGTTGGGGATGTTGGGTGCCGTCTGCGTCTCCCCGTACAAAAAGATCGGCACGTCGGGGTTGGATGCGCGCACCTTGCGCACGAAATCGCGCAGCTCCTGCACCAGCGGGCTTTCTTCGTCGGAGCTCGCAAAATCATCGTCATGCATGCTCACGATGAATGCCGAAGCGCGGCTTGCCTGACGCGCAAGACTCGTCAGGTCCGAAAAGGCCGTCACAGCCCGCACCTCAATATCCTGCGCCTCAATGGCTTTGGCCAGATCGCGGATGCCCAGACCGGAGACATTCTCCGAGTGGTAGTCTTCGTCAATGATGACGATCGGGAAATGGTATTTCATAAGCAATAATCACGCAAAGAAAACATCAAAGGCCCGCTTTTGAAAAAACAAGCGCGCTCTGAGTTTGAGAAGCTGTCCGCACCGTTTCGTCTGCCGGCCTAAAAAAGGCGTCGGCGCAACCAAAAACACTTCCATACGCAACGGTGCTCAGAGTATATCTGCAAAAAGACCCCGGCTTCTCGATTGTCCGCGTCCCGCACAAAGAAAACCTGCTCTTTGACGAACTTGCAGAAACATCACAGACTCCGACGGCGCGGCAGCGATGCTTTACAATTTCGCATCCTTTTGAATTTCGACGTTTTTTGAGACTTCTCATGCCCAACACGTCTTCAGCCCCCCTGCCCAAGCACCACGGCAGACTTTTCATGGTGACGGCTCCTTCCGGCGCCGGCAAAAGTTCCCTTGTGAGCGCTCTTTTAAATCACGATCACAGCCTGGTGCTGTCCATCTCCCACACCACGCGCGATCCGCGCCCTGGAGAAAAAGACGGCCGAGAATATCACTTCATTTCCGTTGCCGAATTTGAAGAGCGCAAGGAAAAGGGGGAATTTCTTGAGTCGGCTCTTGTTCACGGCAACTACTACGGAACAAGCCGCGTCTGGATTGAACAGCAAATGGCCGCAGGCCGCGACGTGCTGCTCGAAATAGATTGGCAGGGCGCCCGGCAGGTGCGCAGCAAGTTTCCCGACACCGTCGGCATTTTCATTCTGCCGCCGTCGATCGACACGCTCTCGGCGCGCCTGCACAAGCGCGGCACGGACAGCGAAGCAACCATCACCCGCAGACTGCTTGGCGCGGGTGCCGAAATTGCCCATGCGCCTGAATTTGAGTACGTTATAATCAACGATGATTTTGAGACGGCTCTTTCGCAGCTGCAGTCGATTGTGACAGCCTCGCGTCTGAGCTACCGTCACCAGGCCGTGCGGCACCGCGAGCAGTTCATCTCGCTCGGCGTTCCGGTCTAATCTTGGTTTACACTGTGCTTCACTGCCGTCTGCGGATGTTCAAACGGGCGGCGTGAGGTGTTTTTATTCTTTTTTGACTGCTTTTTTACTCACAGAAGATGGCACGTATTACCGTTGAAGATTGTCTGAAGAAAATTCCGAACCGCTTTGAAATGGTTCTGTGCGCAGCCTACCGCGCCCGCCTCATCACCCAGGGACATGCCCCGAAGATTGATGCCAAGGACAAGCCCACCGTGATTGCACTGCGTGAGATTGCGCAAGGCGCCACCGGCCGGGAAATGCTCGAGCGCGTCTCTTGACGAGCCGCACTTAGAAGTGAATTTTCCATGCTGCGCTCCAAGCCTTTAAGAGCGCAGCACTGGCAGACACCATCAGGCAAAACAGGAACTACGCCGCCGGAAGACAGACAACAAGAAGCTCCGTGCGGCGTTTTTGTTTGAATTGGGAAAAGTTCATGCTGTTCAACGCCCCTCAAAACTCAGCACTGCCGCGCCAGCCTGCATTTGTGCGTCCGCAGCTGCCGCAAGGCATCCAGTCCAATGAAGAGGATTATGATGCGGCCTACCTTGATGCACGAGCCGATTCGAAGATCAGTCAGGAAGCCGATCTGCCTCTTTACTCGCCGGTTGTCAAAACAACCAGCATTGTGACCTCAAGCGAGCTTCTTGACCGCTGCAGCCAGTACCTGTCTCAGGCCGACGTTGACCGCATCCGCCAAGCCTTCCAATATGCCGACGAAGCCCATCTCGGGCAGTTCAGAAAATCCGGCGAACCCTACATCACGCATCCGCTTGCCGTAGCCAACATTCTGGCGCAATGGCACCTGGACGCCACCACGGTGTGCGCGGGCCTCATGCACGACGTGCTCGAAGACACGCAGGTGGCCAAAATCGAAATGGCCGAGCGTTTCGGCGCCGAAGTCACCGAACTCGTCGACGGGGTGAGCAAGCTTGACAAGCTGCGCTTTTCTTCCAACGAAATCGCACAGGCCGAAAGCTTCAGAAAAATGCTGCTGGCCATGTGCCGCGACGTGCGCGTCATTTTGGTCAAGCTCGCCGACCGGCTGCACAACCTTCGCACGCTGGGCGTCATGCGTCCCGACAAGCGCCGGCGCATTGCCAAGGAAACTTTGGAAATCTATGTTCCGATCGCGCACCGCCTGGGACTCAATCAAGTCTTTCGCGAACTGCAGGAACTCTCCTTCATGAACCACTATCCGCGCCGCTACGAAATACTGCGCGAAAACGTGATTCTCGCCCGCGGCAATCGCCGCGCCGTTCTTGAACGCATTTTGAGGGAAACGCGCACGGCGCTGCCGCGCCACGGCATCATCGCCCAAGTGCAGGGACGCGACAAGACCATCTACGGCATCTACAACCGCATGCGCGACACCCACGCATCGTTTTCCGACGTACTCGACATTTACGGCTTTCGCGTCATCGTGCGCACGCGCGAAGAGTGCTACCTCACGATGGGGGCGCTGCACCAGCTCTACAAGCCGGTCAACTCGCGCTTTAAGGACTTCATCGCCATTCCGAAGGCCAACGGCTATCAAAGCCTGCATACGACCGTCATCGGTCCCTTCGGCACGCCGGTCGAATATCAGATCCGCACCGAGGAGATGCACCGCATTGATGAAATGGGCATTCTCTCGCACTGGCTCTACAACGACGGTCTCGATACGAGCGAACTGCAGAACATGGTGGCAGCCTGGCTGCAGAGCTTGATGGAGATTCAGCGCACGAGCTCAGACAGCAGCGAGTTTCTTGAAAACATCAAAATCGACCTCTTTCCCGACCGCGTCTACGTGTTCACGCCCAAAAGCAAGATCATCAGCCTGCCGCAGGGCTCCTGCCCCGTGGATTTTGCTTATCAGATTCACACCGACGTGGGCAACAAAACTGTGCGCTGCCGCATCAACGCTGAGGCCAAGCCGCTTTCGACGCAGCTCAAAAACGGCGATATGGTCGAAATCATCACCGCCCCCGACGCCGAGCCCGATCCCGAATGGCTCAACTTTGCCCGCAGCGGCAAAGCCCGAGCCGAAGTGCGTCAATACCTGCGCTCGCTTTCGCCCGAAGAATCCGTTGAACTCGGCAAGCGCGTTCTTGTCAAAGCCGCGCTTGAAGCCAAGCTTGATATTGAAACCGTCGCTGAACACATCTGGCACGAAGTTCTTCTCGATACGCAAACCGACAGCCGCGCCAAGCTTTACGCCGACATTGGTCAGGGCAAGCAGTTTGCTGCCGGCATCGTTGGCCGCATGCTCAACATCATGCACAAGGACGAAGCCGAACACCACCAAGATGAAACCGCCGTGACAATCCGCGGCACGGAAGGCATGGCCGTGCAGCTTGCAAGCTGCTGCCATCCGGTTCCAGGCGACTCCATTTGGGGGTTCATGCGAAAAGGCCACGGCCTGTCGGTGCACCGCGCCGACTGCGAACACGTCAAGCGCGGCCGCCAGAGCGACCCGCAGCGCTGGATGCCGGTGGGCTGGAAGGAAGACATCGACAATGAGGCGCACTTCAGCGTGCCGCTTGAAATCTCGGTCACCGATGAGCGCGCAGCCATCGCAGCCATCGCCGCTGAGCTCGCACAAGCCGGCTCATCAATTGTCGGCGTCAACCTTGAAGACGACAAAAATGCCGCCGAAACGCTGCATCTCACCGTGCAGGTAAGAAGTCGTCTGCACTTGATGCACATCATGCGGGGTCTGCGGCATCTGTCAACCGTCACGGCTGTGGCCAGAAAGCTCGACGGCGACAAACGTCTCGTGCTGCCTGCGGGAGACTAAGTCAAGGGGCTCTGCCCCGAAAAAGCGCACGGACAATCCTGTTCGTGCGTCTTTTCAGTTGTCCATGCTGACGGAGAAAAAAAGGAAAATCCATGACGCCCGATCTTGTTGCCCGCATCGCGCCTTTGGCCCCGTGCTACGTCTATGAACAGTCCCTCATCCGCGAGAGCCTCTCAAAGCTTCGACGCGCCTTTGCCAGCTGCCGGTTTCTCTATTCGGTCAAGGCCAATCCCTTTGCAGCGGTCCTGCGCGAGGCTGCGCTTGCAGGGTTTGGCACGGATGCCGCCTCGGCCGAAGAAGTGCGTCTGAGCCTAGAGGCGGGCATTGAGCCGGACGACATCTACTACAGCGCACCGGGAAAAACGCCGCAGGATATTGCTTTGAGCATAGGCCGCTGCCGCATCATTGCCGACAGCCTACACGAAATTGAACTCCTGGAGCACGAAGCCGGTTCGCTTGGAAAAATTGAAAAAATCGGCCTTCGCCTCAACCCTGACTTCGGGGTGTTTTCAGAAGAAGGCTTGCCCTCAAAGTTCGGCATCAATGCCGAAGACCTCGGCAGCGTGCAGAAGCTCTTGGAGCGTTGCCCGCATCTGCGCGTTTCGGGCTTTCACATGCATCTGCAAAGTCAGCTTCTTGATGAAGACGCACTATCGCAGTACTACTTCAGAAGCTTTTCGTTTTTTGATCGCATTGCCCGCAGCCTTGACATTGAACCTGAATTTTTAAACTTCGGCAGCGGCATCGGCCTGGCGTACGATCAGCTCCAGGAACGCGACCTTGACCTCGAAAAGCTTGGCGCTGCGTTTGAAAAACATCAAGGAAAATTTGAAAGACTCGCTCATGCCCAGTCCTTCATTGAAACCGGCCGCTTTGTCGCATGCCGCGCAGGCACCTATTTCACGCCGGTTGTTGACGTCAAAGCCTCTCGCGGCAAAACCTACGTCATTGTTCGAAACGGCGTCAACGGCTTTCTGCGGCCGGCGATAGCGCATTTGATCGTTGCCAACAACGCGCAAGCCCGAGATCTTCAGGAGCCCTTCTACACGAACCGACATGCTTTTCAATTGAAGGCGTACAAAGCTGACGGCACGCTTTTAACGGAGCCGTCGAAACGGGTGGACGTCGTGGGAAATCTTTGTACGGCTCTTGACGTTGTGGCCGCAGACGTCGAGCTTGCCTGCGTCAAGCCGGGCGACCTCATTTGCATTTCGAATGCAGGCAGCTACGCCTACAGTCTTTCACCTCTGGCTTTTTCCAGCCATGAACCGCCCAAGCAGGCATATCTCCTTGAAGACGGCGAGCTGAAGTGCTGAGCGCCGCTGGGCGCCAATTTTCCCGCCGCAAGCATCTCTTCTTGCGGCAGGGGAAATTTCTGCCGCATTCGGCGCATAAGGAGCCTTTCTAACAAGGCTTCTCGTTGGTGTAGGTCACCTCCACAACCTCAAGCACCTCAACCCGGGCTGGATGGTCAATCGTAGCGGGCGTGGGGAGCTTGACCTGATCGCCCTCGCGCTGTTTGAGAAACACGCGGGCGATTGGGCTCACCCAGCTCACGTCTCCGTGGTCGGGATCTGCCTCATCAATGCCGACGATGCGGATCGTATGTTCGGTTTTCGTCGTGAGGTTTTCATACGTCACCGTCGCACCGAAAAAAATCTGATCCGTGGGCGGTCTTTTTTCTGGATCAACCACTTCTGCGGATTCAATGCGCTTATTGAGAAAACGAATGCGGCGGTCAATTTCACGCAGCCTGCGCTTGCCGTACTGATAGTCGCCGTTTTCCGACCGATCGCCGTTGCTTGCCGCCCAGCTGACGACATTGACGATACTCGGACGCTCGACATTGACAAGCTTTTCTCTTTCATCTAGCAGACGCCTGTAGCAAGCAGGCGTCATGTAGTTTTTCGTATTGGCCGGGAGCCCGGGAAGCGAAACCTCTTCTCCGTCTTCGTCTTCTATGAAATTGTGTTCTGTCATGCTTGAGTCAAAACAAATCCATTAACCGTTACCCGAAATACGCCTTGCAGACCTCTTCGACCGAACCGTCCATCCGCATGCGGCCGTGATCGAGCCACACGGCGCGCGTGCAGACGCGCTTGATGAGGTCCTGCGAGTGACTGGCGATGACGAGAATCTTAGTCTGCTCCACGAGCCTCGAAAGACGCTCCTCGGCTTTTCTCTGAAAGTTCTGATCGCCTACGGCAAGCCACTCATCCATAAGAAGGATGTCGGAAGCAGACTGCGTAGACACCGTAAAGGCCACGCGCATCTGCATGCCGCTTGAGTACGTCTTCATCGGCAGATTGATGAAGTTTCCAAGTTCCGAGTACTCCACCATCTTTGGGAGCTCGCGATCGATTTCTTCGCGCGTCATGCCAAGCAGCGTGCCGCGCAGATAAATATTTTCGATGCCGGTTGACTCGCCGTCGGTGCCCAGATTGATGTCAAGCAGCGACCCGATGCTGCCGCTGACCTCTGCCCTGCCGGTTGTCGGTGCGTAGACGCCGCCCAGTACGCGCAAAAGCGTACTTTTGCCCGAACCGTTGCAGCCCAAAAGTCCTACGCGCTCTCCGTCTTCGATGCGCAGATTAATGTCGTCGAGCGCGCGCACAACGGGCGCACTTGAGGCATCAGAAGCGATGCGCCCTCCCGTTGCGATGTTCATCAGCGACTTCTTAAAAGATCTGTTCTGTGAGGCAAAGATCGGAAAGTCCACGCCCACATGCTGAAAGTCAATGTACGCCATGTCGTCGACCTCCTCTTAGAGCCAATATGCGATGCGGTGACGCGCGCGTCCCAAAAGCCAAAGGGCAAGAATCCACCCTGCGCAGGCCATGCCGATTGTGACCGTCCAATTGAGCATCGTCGGCGTCGTTCCCAAAATGGGATCACGAATGACTGCCAACATGTGATATATCGGGTTGGGTTCAAGAATCATATTGGCTGCCCGAGCAGGCAGTGCCGCCGGCATCCAGATGATGGGCGAGACGTAAAACGCCACCTGAACGAGCGCACCGATAATCTGCGTCACATCGCGAAACCGCGTGCAGAAAACCGCGCAGCACACAGCTATCCACAGCAGATTGAGCGAAACAACGACAAACCCCGGAACGGCCCACAGAGCCGTCAGCGAGATGCTCTTGCCCAGAATCAGGCACACAAAGGGGTAGATGAGGAGGTTGTGTCCAAGAATGATCGTGTTGCGCCAGTACATGCGTAGCACATAGACGAAAAACGGAATCGGCATCTGCCGAATCATTCCTTCGACGGAAGTAAAGGACGTGCAGCCTTCGGTCACAATCGTGCTCATGAAGGTCCACATGATGAGACCGATCGTCAGAAACGGCAGGTAGCTGTCCATCGGAGATTTGAGCACAGCGCCGAAAACGATGCCCAAAGCGGCAATCATGACCGCCATGCTCACCGTGATCCAAAACGGTCCCAAGACCGAACGGCGGTAGCGCTGACGAATGTCCTGCCAGCCAAAAACTGTCACCAGCCGCAGCTGGCGGAATGTCGACAAAATGTCTTCGAGCGCAAAGCTGATGTTGCCCGCAATGCTTGAGGGCCGTCGTTGATGAATAAAACCCATTTGATGCAACGTATTGATGTGTGCGGCGGCCCCCTAAAATGAGACGCTGCCATTTATTGTCGTCAGCGACCGCTTCCGATGAAGGAAACGGCCGCAATTATCGCACCTCCGGCAAAAGGCGCTGCCAAAGGCGTTTTTGCCAGCTAAAACTGCACCAACCGCCCTTGTTCGGAAGATGCGCCTTGGGAAAACTTTTGATTTCCGCCATCTAAGGCAGGTTGCTGGCTGCGCTTTACATATGCCGCGGTTCCCCACAGCGGAATCGTGGACAGACTATGCTGGAAGCTGCCTGAGATCTCGCGCGTCGAATACGAGAGATACATCAGCGTCTGGTTTTCAGCATCAAAGATGCGGCGAATTTTAAGCGTCTTCAAAAAAACGCTCTTGGACTTGGCAAAAACAACCTCGCCGTCCTTGCTTTTGTCAATGCGCGCGATCATGGCCGGCGTAATCTCCCCCGTCTGACGGCAGCTCACTGCACTGTCGGAAGGATCGGTCAGCGAAAGCGGCGACTCAATGCTTGCAACATGGCAGGTGACTCCCGGCACGAGCGGATCTACAAAAGCATTGAGCTTGATGTCCTTGAAAGTAAAAATGCCCAGCGACACATCAGCCACGTCATCCTGACCACAGCCGGAAAGCCCGAAAAGAACTGCGGTGCATGCGCTGCAGAGCGCAAAAAACTTTTTCACTTGTTGTTTTCTCCGAAATGAGATGCCTCAAAAAATTTCTTGAGCGCATCGTGCATCGATTCTCTCGGCCTCCAGCCAAGAATACGCGCATTGTCTTCAATATCGAGCGCAAGCGACCCATCGAGCACCTTTAAAACGCCTGCCTTGCCGATCAGAGCCAACCCTGCCCGCAGCAAGCTGACCGGAACGGCCCAATTGCGCACGGGAACTCCTGCAGCCTTTGCCAGAGCCTCTATCAATTGAGCCGTCGAAACCGGAGCTTCATCAGCCACCAGCCAAGCCCGGCCAGGAGCCTTCTCATGCTCGGCGCACAAAAGCAGAAAGTCTGTCAGATTATCGACGCTCACAAAAGAACGCCGGTTGTCAGTCAATGCCCCAAAAGGAAGCGGCTTGCCGCTGGCCACCCAGCGGGCAAGCTGCTCAAATTTTGCCTTGACGCCTGCACCGTAAACCAAGGGCGGTCTGACGACAACCAATTCAAGCCCCGTATCACGGCAAAATTCAGTCAGCGTTTTTTCCGCCTTGTATTTAGACCTGGCGTATGGAGATTGCGGATCACACGGACCGTCTGCGCAAAGCACGACACCGTCAGCCGTTGAACGCGCCTGCACGTGAACGGAACTCACAAAAACAAAACGCCTAAGACCAGCCTCGCGTGCTGCGCACGCTGCCTGCATGGCGGCGTCGACGTTGGCCGCCAAGTGCGCAGCTTCGAGCTCCTCGGCCCCCATGGATTCCTCGTGGAGCTGGTGCACGCGCGCAGCGCAGTGGATCAGGCAGTCAGCACCAGCAATCATCTGTGGGGCAAGTTGCGAGAAATTTTCACCTGCTCCAATGACCTGAAGCCCGTCGCAAACGCAAGCGCTGCGGCTGACCGGCAACACCTGCCAACCTCTTTGGGTGAGTGCTTTGCACAGATGCCGCCCCAGAAACCCAGTAGCGCCCGTCACCGCAACAACCGGAGCAGTGCTTGAGGCCGTCATGCTGCACTCCCGCCATTTGCGGCATCGGCTGAAGCGCTTTGCTCTTTTTCAAAAAGCGTTACCCAATCGCCAATCCCGTCGCGAGGAGCAAATTCCGGCACTGCTTCCTGAATGATGCGCATCACCCATGCGCGGTCCCGCTTGGCCAGCGCCTCGACAAGTTCGCCGGTGAGCTCTTTCATGCGCTGCATGGGCAGGGACTTTTCCACTGCTCGGAAAATGCGCGGATGTTCTGTTTTTTGGGGCTCGTCGCCAATCAGCAGCTCTTCGTAGAGCTTTTCTCCAGGCCTGAGGCCGGTGATCTGAATTTCAATATCTCCGTTGGGATGCTCTTTATCTTTTACCGTCAACCCGCTCAGAGCAATCATGCGCACAGCCAGATCGTAGATTTTGACGGGCTTGCCCATGTCAAGAAGAAACACGTCGCCCCCGCGGCCGAGAGAGGCTGCCTGAAGCACGAGCTGACTAGCCTCTGGAATCGTCATAAAGTAGCGGGTAATGTCTGGGTGCGTAAGCGTCACAGGGCCGCCTGAGCGGATCTGTTCGCGAAAACGCGGCACGACGGATCCGGAACTGCCCAGCACATTGCCAAAGCGCACCATCGTAAAAATGGTCCTGCCGGGATCGGTCTGCGCCATCGCCTGCAAAACGAGCTCGGCCATGCGCTTGCTTGCACCCATCACGTTCGTCGGGCGCACCGCCTTGTCGGTTGAAATCAAAACAAAGTCTTCGACCCCGGCATCCTTGGCGGCTCTTGCTGCAATCAACGTTCCAAAGACATTGTTTTCAACGCCTTCCAACGGATTGTGTTCGACCATCGGAACATGCTTGTAGGCAGCGGCGTGATAGACGGTCTGCGGACGCCAAGTCTGCATGATTTCGCGCATTCGGTCGGCATCCGTCACATCAGCCAGAAGCGGCACAACCTCAACTTGAGTTCCCTTGGCCGTGTGCTCCAAAAGCTCATGGTAAATCTGGTAGACGGCAAACTCCGAGCGCTCGGCCAAAAGCAGTCTCACGGGTTCTAGGCGAATGATCTGACGGCACAATTCGCTGCCGATGGAGCCTCCGGCCCCCGTCACCATGACCGTTTTGTGCTGCACGGTCTTTACCAGCAGCTCTTTCTTGGGGGCAACAGGATCACGCCCGAGCAGTTCGTCAATTTCCAGCTCGCGAAGCGTATTGACAGCGACCTTGCCGGAGGCAATTTCATCGTAGGAGGGCACTGTCCGCACATTTGCCTTGCACTGCTGCAGACTGTTGACGATTTCTCTTCTGCGGCTTCTAGAGGCCGAGGGAATCGCCAAAAGCACCGTGTTGGAGCCAAATGCACGCAGCAGCGCAGGAATTCTTCTTGGCGGATAAATCTTTAATCCCCCCAGCATGCATCCCTGCAGACGCTTGTCGTCATCGACAAAAGCGGCTACGCGAACGGCTCGACCGGATTCGAGCGCATACAAAAGCTGGCGGCCGGTATTTCCTGCTCCATAAATGATGACGCGCGGCAATTTCGATTCGCGAATCTGCAGCTGATACTCGCCGCTCAGGAAAAGCCGCACAAGCCCGCGGGAGAGAAACACAAAAACAATCAGCAGCGCAGGCTGAATGATGCCCACGGTTCTAGGAACTTTGTCTACGCCAAAGACAGTGAAGATCACTGCGTAGATCAATGTGTAGGCTGCCATTGCCTGCATGATAGCCACAGCCGCAGCGAACCCCTCATAACGAAAGACGGCTCGATACAGACCGCTCACGATGAAGATGGGAACTGCCGTCAGAACGGCGACAATCATGGCGGCTATCACGCCGGAGTGCAGCGCGTGAAAAACACCGGTTCTAAGGTAAAAAGCCAGCCACACCGACAACAAGCACATGGCAACGTCGGCCAGAAGCGCAATCGCTCTCTTGGTCAGTCTGGGCAGTTTCAGTATGGCGTCATTCAACGGCATTGTCTTTGCTGTAAAACCGTTTTAAAGAACTTATTTTAATGGTCGACGTTGTCTCTGCGAATGACTTTGATGAACGTCAGCCAAATGATTTTCATGTCAAACCAAAAGGAACGCTTTTTCAGGTACTCAGCATCAAATTCAACCTTGACCGGAATCGGCAGATCGTCGCGCCCATTGATTTGAGCCCAGCCGGTGAGTCCGGGCACCAGCGCATCGACGCCCGCCTGCGTGCGCAAAGCAATCAAGTCGTCCTGATTAAAGAGCGCCGGCCTTGGACCTACAAAGCTCATATCCCCTTTGAGAATGCTGTAGAGCTGAGGCAATTCATCAAGACTCGTCTTGCGCAGAAAGCTGCCGATGGGCGTAAGCCAATGGTCTGGATCCTTAAGCAAATGCGTGGCTACTTCGGGCGTATCAATGCGCATGCTTCGAAATTTCGGCATGCTGAAAATCGTGTTGTGAATGCCCACTCTGTCAGACCAATAAAAAACAGGTCCTGGGCTTGTAAGCTTGACCGCCAGCGCGATCACTGCTAGCGGCACAGCCAACACCAGCAGCGCCGCAATTCCCATCACCAGATCAAACAAACGCTTCATGACCAGCACTCTCACGCATTGGCGTGCTTAGAAAACTGAATCGTGTACAGATGCGCATAAAGTCCATTGGCGGCGAGAAGATCCTCATGGCGACCGATTTCCTGAATGCAGCCATCTTTCATCACGACAATTTTGTCAGCGCCTTCTATCGTCGACAAACGATGAGCCACAACAAAGGTGGTGCGCCCCTTCATCAGCTCCTCCAAGGACTTCTGGATGTATTTTTCACTTTCGGTATCAAGCGCGCTTGTTGCTTCGTCCAGAAGCAAAATGGGAGCATTCTTTAGTAGCGCTCGAGCAATGGAGATGCGCTGCTTTTGACCGCCGGAGAGCTTGCTGCCGGCTTCGCCGACAGGCGTATCGAGCCCTTTGGGCAAAGATTTGATAAAAGGCATCAGGTAGGCAGCCTCTGCCGCAGCCTCAATTTCCGCACGCGTTACATTAGTGCGCCCATAGGCAATATTGGCAGCGATCGTATCATCGAAAAGCACGATGTCTTGACTGACCAATGCAATCTGATCTCTCAGACTCTTGAGCTTGATCTCACTTTGCGCCACCCCGTCAAAATAGATTTCCCCTGCTGTCGGAGTCCAGAACCGAGGAATCATGTTGATCACAGTGGTTTTTCCGGCTCCGGAAGCGCCAACGAGCGCAATCGTCTCTCCAGCCTTGACTGTCAAGGTAAAGTCGGTGACGGAATTTTTCTCGCTGTCTTGGTACCGATGGCAAACATGGTCAAACCGAACGTCGCCGCGAACGTTCGCCAACTCCTTTGTACCCTTATCCTCTTCAACCACTTCGTCGACCATGGCAAAGACGCTCTCGGCAGCTGCTTCCATGCTGGCCGTTGCACCGTTGAGCGAAGCGAGATGGCGTACGGGAGTAAGCAAAAGCAGCAAAGCTGAAAGAAACGTTATGAACTCGCCAAGCGTCAACATGCCCTGCTGAGCTTGAAGCAAGGCAACAACGACAACGATGCTGACAGCGCTCATGCTGGCAAAGTGCGTCATAGGAGTACCAGCACAGGCAACCTTCTTTCGTTTGAGCGCCAACCTCCTCATTTGTTCGCTCAGCTTCGCGAATCGGGAGCACTCAAACTCGTAGCCGTCATAAATCTTTACGATTCTCTGACCGTCGTATGCTTCCTGCACCACGCTGAGAAGTTCACCGACAGAATTTTGGAAACCACGGCTATATTTTTTTGTGCGCTTGCCAACCCATCGAATGATGAATGCTACGACAGGCGCAACAACGATGGACAAGAGTGAAAGCTGCCAGTTGTGGTACAGCAAAACAGCCGACAGGGCCACAATTTGCAGCGAATCTCGGATGATGGTTGAAAACATCTCAGCCGCAGTGCTCAACGCCACGCCGGCTTCATTGACAAATTTACTAAGAACTGACCCAGAACCTCGCCTCTGGTACACCTCTGCTGGCCAATGAATCATGCTCTCAAACATTTGCATGCGCATGTTGAAGAGCACGCTCTGAGATACTTTCTGCAGAAGATAGGAGCTCGTAAAGGTCGACAAGCCATGAACCAAAGCAATGGCCAACAAGGCGGCAGGAGCCCACCAGATTGCGTTTGCATCCTTCTCATAGAAACCTTGATCCGTGAGTCTTCCCACCAGCAGCGCAATAAGCGAGGAGGTCGATGCTGTAACAATCATTGCCAGCATTGCGCCGAAAAGTGTTGTTTTGTAGGGCAACAACAACGACAGCAGTCGTCGTATCGGATTTTTTTCGGATGTAGTCACGCCAGATTCTTTCTCGTGTATTGTCGACATTCGCTCAAGGCAGTAAAAAGTTCGGTTTGGTATTCTACAGCTTAAATTGCGGCTTCCCCTATAATGCCGTGGGTGTCCCAGCCCAATGAATGAGAGGTTTCATATGTCGTCTACCGTATTGTGTCGGCTTCCCAACCATGTAGGGGATTGCTGCATGTGCCTGCCGGCACTAAGACTGCTAGAAGCAAGCGGCTTAACGCCCGCGCTTGTCGGCAAACGCTGGGCAGGAGATCTGGTTGCCGGCATGGGATGGAGGTTTGACCCCATAGAAGGCCATGTGACGGAAGACCTCAAACGCATCCGGTACGTAGCACAAAACGCAGGCGCAACGAAAGGACTGCTGTTCCCTAACTCTTTCGGCTCAGCTTTGCTGTTTAAATTTGCCAAGATTTCCACTGCCGGATTAAAGACAGACGGACGAAGCTTTCTGCTGGACACGAAAATCCCAGAACCCGGGAAAATGCACGAAGTAGAAAGGTTCTTTTACGTAGCACATTCGGCAATTAAAGCTTGGAACGGCACCCCTGCTTTCGACAAAGTGCCGAAACGCCTTGGATTGCTCTCCCTTAAGCGTCATGAGGCAGCGGCAAAAAATCTAATTGAGCAATATAAGATTCCCGACAAGTTCGCTTTGCTTGCTCCCGTCGCTCGAGGCAAGCACAATGGAAAGGAGAAAAACTGGCCTCATTTCAACGAGCTTGTCGCCCCGTTGAAAGAGCACGGCATCGAGCCAATCATCTTTCCCAGCCAAAGAGAAGAGGATCTGGCAAAACAGGCCTGTCCTGACGCAACAATTCTGCCGCCGACCACATTGGGAAACTTTGCAGCGTTGGCTCGCCGCGCTCAAATCGTCATTGCCAATGATTCAGGTGTAAGTCATGTAGCAGCGGCCGTTGGAGCCAAGCAGATTACTTTGGTCGGAGTTACAGACCCAGCCCGGACGTCTCCGTGGAATCCTGATGCTTTGGTGCTAGGCAAAGAAGGTCAATGGCCCTCTGTTGAGGAAGTTGTTTCTGCATTGCTAAAGCTAATGTAACACTTAATCCAGCAGAAGAAATGAAACTTGCTTTTTGTATTTACAAGTACTTCCCTTACGGAGGTCTTCAACGAGACTTTCTGCGAATCATTGAAATTATTGCTCAACAAGGGCACAGCGTCCGTATTTATACAAGAGAATGGCAAGGAGAAAGGCTGCTGCCTGAGGGCTGCGAGCTGGTCATATTAAACTGTTCAGGCATTTCCAATCATTCAAAAAATAAAAATTTTTATCTGCAGGTTAAGTCGCAATTGGAGAAACACCCTGTGGATAAAATCGTCGGTTTTGACAAGATGCCTGGCCTTGATTTTTATTACCAAGGAGACACCTGCTACAGAGCCGATACGAAGGATCGCAGTTTATTTTATAAACTAACGCCCAGATATCGACAGTTTTGTTCGTTTGAAGAAGCTGTATTCCATAAATCAGGAAACACCAAAATTCTTCTGCTGTCAAAAGTCTTAAAACCTGTTTTTAAGCACTACTATCAAACAGAAGAAGAGCGATTCTATTTATTGCCGCCTGGCATTGCCCAAAGCAGAAAGTATAAGAATCATTCCCCTAATGCAAGACGAAATATACGAAAGCTTCTCGGCATCGATGATGCGCAATTCCTGCTTTTGCAGGTAGGCTCTGATTTTAGGCGAAAAGGAGTTGATCGCTCATTGCTGGCAATGGCATCGCTATCGGAAGATTTGCGAAAAAGAACTTTTCTGTGCGTAATTGGGCAGGATGATGCATCAAGATTTCAGCATCTTGCAAAAAAGCTGGGAATATCCTCTCAAGTGTTCTTTCTTTCCGGACGAGACGACGTAGACCAGTTTATTGCAGCTTCGGATTTGTTTTTGCATCCGGCCAGATCAGAGAACACAGGAACAGTGATTTTAGAGGCCCTCGTAGGGGCGCTGCCACAAATAGTCACAGAAAACTGCGGTTATTCTTCCTATGTAAAAGAGGCCGACACGGGCATTGTGATACCGTCTAGTTGTGAAATAAATTTCCTCGTACAAGCTCTAGAAAATGCATTAGAAAAACCTGACCAATTAATTTATTGGCAGGAACAATGCAAAAATTACGCGGATTCACACGATTTGTATAGTCTTCATACAAAAGCAGCTGAAATTATAATCAACGAATCATGATCATTCTACGCCCTCCGTTTAATCAATTATGGAAAGATAAAAATCCTTTCGACGAGGTGGAAAAGCTTCGCGGAGAAACGTTTCGGTCCGTGAAGACAAGAAGAACAATTCGTTTTGAAATCAATGGCGAAGCTTTTTATTTGAAATTGCATCATGGAATAACGTACAGAGAGTTTTTCAAAAATATTCTCTCATTTAAAATTCCTGTTTGCGGCGCCAGAAACGAATGGAATGCTATCAGTCGATTAAAAGAAATTGGCGTTGACACCATGGAGGGGGCCGCCTTCGGTGAAACGGGCTTAAATCCAATCAAGAAAACATCTTTCATAATTACAAAGGAAATAGCCCCCGCAATAAGTTTAGAAGACTTCTGCAAAGATTGGAAAAACAATCCTCCTTCCTTTAGTCTCAAACGATCGATTATAAAAACAGTCGCGGAAATGGTCCGCAAGATGCATGCAAGCGGAGTAAATCATCGAGACTGTTATCTATGTCATTTCCTATTATCTCCCCCGGAAACTGACTATACAAACTTAAAAATTTCACTAATAGACCTCCACAGAGCTCAGATTAGAGAAGAAGTCCCGAAAAGATGGAGGAATAAAGATTTAGTTGCTTTATATTTTTCCAGCTTGCATATAAATTTGACGAGGACAGATTATTGTTTTTTTCTTAAAAACTATTTTCCTCAAACCCCTCTAAAAGCCATCCTAGCACGTGAAAATAAATTCCTTCGCAGCATTGACAAAAAAGCAAAAAAAATAGCAGAAAGAACTATTCGAAAAGGACTATAAACATAGATTAGCATGAATTGAAAATCTAACGGCTTCATCAAATCATGTCTCATATACATAAATCTGAACAAACGATCACGCTGTTGCCACCAAACAACCCGCTGCTCTACAAGATCTACTGCAACCTACCGAAATGGATGGGAAAGAAGCTTAAATTTTTAATCTTCAGACACCTGCACCCCTTTGAGCAAAATAAATATGACGAAATTATTTCGCTTGGCTCAGCATGCGTCACAGCAACAACATTAAGAATGCTTGGAGCCAGAAAAGCTTCATACCCTTTCGACTGGGTTTCTAAAAACAACATTTATGACAGATTCGAACTTATACTCAATAATTTTGAGAACTATTTCGAACTAAATGATTTTAGTTTTTACGAAAGGCATAATAAAAATTACGCCCACAACAACAGAACAGGCTTCGAGATGCCGCACGACTTCGGCACAACAAAAGAAAGACCGCAGGAAAAGTATCCAGAAGCAAAACAAAAATACCTTCGAAGAATATCGAGATTATACTCCAACACAAAAAACCGAAAAATTTTATTTGTATATTTTGAAACTGAAAAAGAGATACAAAAGTTTGATGCCGAAAAACTTCTGGAACAACTAGAAAAAGTTCAACAAAAACTTGACTGCAGTAGGCTCGATCTTTTATTTTTTCATGGCATCAAAGCCCCCTCCTCACTCAATCACATGCTACTGCGCTACACTACACCAAACAAAATACTTAATGTATATAAAATTGACTATTCGAGCAACCTATATGAAAATAAGAAATGGAATCAAATTCACGATTTGTTCTCTCAAGTTTTAAGCAGAATTTGTCTTTCCTGATTGCTGCTTCTCCGCCCCGAATTCTCGAACATACAAGTTAAACAGTAGAAAATCTCTACAAAACACACCAAACATATTAGAAAACAAAAAATATTTGACAGCCCAGATATTTTGATATTAAACACTTAATATCATTTCACATTTGCTTGAATTTTTCTTGATTTATAAAGCAGGATCAGCAAGCATGCAAATAAAAACAAAACCTCCTGCATATCAAACCAATATCTCTCAGAAAGACCTATAAACAAAATGGTAACAATCAGCATTACCATTGACGTATCTTTCCATGATTTCTTCAGAATTAAGCACACAGTGCTCAACCAAGATGCAATGCCGACCAGTCCGCCTGTACATAACATATTGAAGAAATCGCTATGAAAATGTCTGACAAATCCGATACTTTGAGGAAAACTCAACCCGCTTGCAACGATTTCCGCGAAAGGCTGAGCTCCCCATCCAAAGATTGGTTTACTGCTAAAAGCTTTTATCGATAAAAGCCAAAGTTCCAATCTGATTCCCCACGACGTATTCGGCTCCCCTCTCAGCCATAATCTGATATCTGTTAATCCTTGCCCCAACCTGCCTGATAAAACCAAAGCAACAACAGCGAAAACAAAGCCTACCATTACAATATAAAAAATCTTTCGATTATGGCTGAATGTATGAAAAAAAATAACAATTGCAATTCCTATCAATCCAAGCAAGGCAGTTCTTACCTCTGTAATATAAATACAAACACAAACCAATAAAAATGAACTAACAGCCAAACCTTTTGTAATATTATTCTGTTCCTTCTCTTCAAACACAAGAGAACTAAGACTGACAGAGGTCAACAGCATTATGCCTCCTAGAAGTGTATTTTTATTCACACCCAAAAAACCAGATGAGAGGCCATGCCAGAAATAATCCAATGCTATCAATATTACGAGAACCAGAACCGAACATGATGCAACCGAACAAACGAATTCTCTTTTTAAAACCCCTGCTGGTATTGCCACGATACCAGCAAGCATTATTAAATAAAAATTGATGTATTTTGAGAAGCCATCTGTTCCATGAACAACACAAAGTACTATTATTCCACAAAACCAAAACAACCACGGAAAGAAATAATCACGAGCCTCCTCTATTACATTCCTCAAATTTCCATTTCTATAGTACTGCAGCAAAACAATTACCGCTGAAGAAAATATTAAAAACTTCATGGGCCCCACCATGAAGTTGAATAAAAACAAGGGACCGCTCAGAATTAATCCTATATTTATTTCAGACATCAAACATAGTTTCGCTCTTGAGTTATATAGCATTTTCTCTACCTTCTATATTTACCCATAATCTCGATTGCTTGCCAAAGATTAGCGGTTCTTGTTGTATCTGTCGTCCGTTTATAGTTTTTTTGTCTAAACTCGAGAACCCCTGCTGCGTTCATAATTACTATTCTGTTTTTCTCTACAACAGCAGTATTCTGATAGCTTCCGCATAAAAACCATTCCTCTTCTGGAACCTCAAATAACGACTTGCCAACTGAAAAATCTCCTTTGTTGTTTTCGCACCCTAAAGCATCAGTCATCATGGTTGCGGAAACATCATATGCCGTTGTCAAGTGATCAAACACCTTTGACTCTCTACCTGGCCAATGCACAACCAAAGGAATCTTTATTTGCGCGTCTGTGAAATTACCATTGTGTCCCCAATAATTCAAACCATTATCATTAAACTCTTCCCCATGATCTGAAGTAAAGACAACTATCGTATCATCCAACAATTTTTTATCTTCTAGAATCTTCCATATTTTTTGAATATTTTTATCGCTATCATATACTGCATTCTTATACAAATTAAAATACTGTGTTGGATCAGTTTCCTTAGTCAATTCCAAGTTGTTGACAGTTTTCCAATACGGTACGAATGGTTTTGCACCAGTAGGGTCGGTTTGATATGCATGAATATTGTCTAAAAAAATGAAGCTAAAAAACGGCTTATCAATTGATGTCACCCATTTTTCAAAATCCTTTATACTATCCAGATCACGTTTCCAGGAAGTATCACCGACTGAATTAATTCTAATATTCCGTACAGAAGAGAACACTGTTTTATCAAATTCAGGACTTGTCAGACGAGCTGAAGCAAAGGCTTCAATTTGATAGCCTTGTCTCTGCAAAGAGGAAATCAGAACAGATGGAACTTTTCCTCTCAATGCAGAATGCCAATAAGAAGGAGGCAATCCATAAAAAAGGCCAAAAATCCCAGCGCGTGTTGCGTTCCCACTCGAATAATGATTCTCAAACTTCAGGCTCTCAGCACCTATTTTCCATAAATTAGGCATGACCCGTTCGTTCAACATGTCACTTCGCAATGAGTCCACCACCACAAAAACAATATTTTTCTTTTTTTCAACCTGCTTAAATGTCAATTCTTTCAAAGGGTATTTCAACGGCCTTTCATCATTGAAGTCCATCTCACCCGTATCGTTAACTTTCGCTATTAAATTGTGTTTCAGCAAAAATCGATTCATCGTCAATGGCCGAGCCCATGGCACATATTCTGCCATCCAGGTAATCTCTGTTCTATGAGCGGCTGCAGCCCATGCGTGCCACAAGTTTCCTGCGGCAAAACTAAACACAAACAACACTATCAATGGCCAAACTATTAATTTGCTCGCAGCTTGTCTAGCCAACCAAACTATGATTGAAGAAAGAATCACCAAAAACAACACAATGCAGCCGATCTGAGTCCACATTTTGTTTGAAAATTTGATTACTTCTCCGCCTCCATTTACAAATAGATCTATTACAGCCCAATTTAGATGGAATCTATATAACTGAAAAACAAATGTATCGGCAGTAAAAACTATCAAGAGCAACAAATTAACAATAAGAGCAACAATTTGCGCACCTCTCTTTGAGAACAAGCAGAATGCACCTAATGAAATAATTACATTTGCAAAGAATGCAATCATAAAAATCTGCCCAGCCGCATATACATAGAAATGTACTGTCTGTAGCAGGGTTGGCTCTTGATACACCTCTATATAACGAGAAGCGATAAGTGTTGTAACAACTGTTATCAGAACACTTATCCATGCACACAATTTAAAATTTTCTTTTTTTGTAGTCATAAATTTGTTTTCTTTCAGCTGCTTTTATGCATTCTGCCCATACTCATATCTAGCCTTGCTTACTCCGTCAACGCCTCTAAGCAAGCTGATCAGACGATCAGTCGGTTCTAATCGATCTTTATACACAAGACATCCCTTGAATTTCTTCAAGTTGACGATTGCCTCGCAAAGCACTCCATTTTCTGATCTTGGCGTTTCCGTCAAAAGCTTTTTCAGCTCCTTGGTATTTGCGGTTTCATCCATTTCAAAAACGAGTCGCGCGCCTCTTTTGAGGCGAACTTCTTCAATCGTCATAATCTGACTGGCTGTCATGCTCACTCGGTTCATGCGCTCGTCGAGCCGTCCGCGCCCAGCAATGACCAACACTTCGTCAGCCTTTAGCATACTTTTATAACGCTCATACGTCTCTGAATAGGCACATACATCAATTGTTTCCTGACCGTCGCTAAGCACCACAACTGCAAAACGCCCTCGTTTGCCTTGAATGACTCGTACGTCCTGGACAATGCCAGCAATCGTCTGAGTGGTTTTGCCTACCGATAGGGATTTAAATGGGATGGAAAATTCCTTCACTTCTTGCCGATATGCATCAAACATATCCCCCGTCAGACAAAATCCATAGGCTTGCTTTTCTTCGGTGAATTTTCTCTTGTCATCCCACCTTTCAGCCTCAACCCAGCTGACAATACGCTCCTCCACGCCATTTTCGTCAGCAAAAAGACTAGCCTGTCCAACAGATGCCGCCACTGTCTGCGCAGCACTTAAGGCCTGATGCACATTGGCAAAAAGCTTGCCTCGATCCGGATCAATAGAATCGAAAGCTCCAGCACGAATCATCTGCTCAAGAATCTTTCTATTGATGCCGGGAACTCTGGCTGCCAAGTCAAAAATATCCAGATAAGGACCATTCATGAGCCTTTCATCCAGAAGCTCTTCTACGACGTTCTGGCCGACGCCCTTGATGGCCCCCAGGCCAAAACGCACTGTTTTTTCATTCGGAACCGTGAAAAACCACTCGCTCACATTGACATCCGGCGGAAGCACTGTTACGCCCATTGCTCTGGCATCTTCAACCAATGCGCGCATCTTCTCCCCAGAATCCATGGACAAGCACAAGTTGCCGGCAGTAAAGCAAGCCGTGTGATGAACCTTAAGATAAGCAGTTTGCCAAGCCACGTATGAGTAGGCTGCGGCGTGAGACTTGTTGAAGCCATAGCCAGCAAACTTCTCCATCAAATCGAAGATTTCCGTTGCTGTTGCTTCGCTCACATTACGTTCAGCAGCGCCTTTGATGAAAACGGCTCTCTGCCGCTTCATCTCCTCAACATTCTTCTTGCCCATCGCTCGTCGCAGCAAATCGGCTCCGCCCAGCGAATAGCCGCCGATAGCACGAGCCACCAGCATCACCTGTTCCTGGTACACCATGATGCCGTATGTTTCACGCAGAATCGGCTCCATGCGGGGATCCAGATACTCCACTTTTTCTCTACCGAACTTTCGGTCAATAAAGTGAGGAATCTGATCCATCGGACCAGGTCTATAAAGTGCGTTCAGAGCAACGAGATCCTCCAAGCAGTCCGGCTTGGCCTTGCGCAACTGATCTCGCATGCCTTCGGATTCAAATTGAAAGACTGCTCCTGTATTTCCTGTTTGAAACAATTCGAGCGTCGCTTTGTCGTCCACCGGGATGCGGGAAAGGTCAAACTTTTTGCCCGGATGAAGCCGATCAATATATTCGACAGCCTTACTGAGAATTGTCAGCGTCGTGAGCCCCAAAAAGTCGAACTTCACAAGTCCAACATTTTCCACATCCTTCTTGTCAAACTGACTGACGGTGTTTTCCGGCTTGCCGTCAGCGTTGTAAAGAGGACAGAAATCCGTCAGCTTGCCCGGGGCAATGAGAACGCCGCCGGCATGCATGCCAAGATTTCGCGTGAGACCTTCCAACTCCTTGGCATAACCCATGAGTTCTTGAAATTCCGGATCCTCGGAAAGCGTCTTGAAATCGCGCTCCATCTCCGCAGCTTTGGCAAGCGTGATGTCCATGCCTGGTTTTTGCGGTATGAGCCTGGCCAATTCATCGACCTTGTTGTAGCTCATATTGAGAACACGGCCAACGTCGCGTACGACAGCCTTTGCTCCCATGGCGCCAAACGTCACGATCTGGCTGACGGCAGGGACTCCATATGTGCGCTTGACGTACTCAATCGTACGATCACGATTATGCTGACAAAAGTCAACGTCAAAGTCAGGCATTGAAACGCGCTCTGGGTTCAGAAAGCGTTCAAACAGCAACCCGTAATGCAGCGGATCCAGATCCGTAATGCCCAATGCATAGGCCACGAGCGATCCAGCTCCCGATCCTCGCCCTGGGCCGACGGCAACTCCGTTTCTCTTCGACCAGTTGATGAAGTCCTGCACGATGAGAAAGTACCCAGGAAACTTCATCGAAGTAATTGTCTTTAACTCGTACTCCAGTCGCTCGAGATACTCCGGCTTGCGCTTTTCTCGCTCCGACTCATCGGGATAAAGAAATTCAAGTCTGCGATCAAGCCCTTCGTGAGAAAGTTTGACCATGTAGTCATCCAGACTCATTCCTTCCGGAGTTGGAAACACCGGCAATTGCGGCTTTTGCAGCACGCCATCCAAATTGCATCGTTGAGCAATGACGACGGTGTTTTCTATTGCCTGAGGGATGTCGGCAAAAAGCTCGAGCATCTCCTCTTCTGTCTTGAGATATTGTTCGGGCGAAAAATCCTTAGGTCTTCTTGGGTCAGCGAGAACGTGACCGTTCGCGATGCAGCAGCGCACCTCATGGGCAGTGAAGTCCTCCTTCTTCAAAAACTGAATGGGGTGCGTTGCTACGACTGGGATGTTGTGCTTGACAGCAAACCCTGCCATCCTTGAGGCGACTGCCTCATCATTCTTGCGCCCCGCCCGCTGCAGATCAATGTAAAAGCGTCCCGGAAAAGCCGTCTGCAGCTTTTGAGTAATGACTTCAGCTTCATCGAGCTTCTTGCTCATCAGATGGCGCTCGACAATCCCCCGCGGGCCACCAGAGAGACAAATCAGACCGCAACAGCTTTCCTGCGTCAGCCAATCAAGCCTGACTTCACCTCGTCCAAGGTATTGATTGAGCATCCAGCCGCGCGAGAGCAATTCGCAAAGCGATAAATACCCCTCATGATTCTGACAATAGATGGTCAATCGATAAGGCTTGTCGCGATCCTGTGCATTGAGATTCGTGATCCATAAATCGCACCCCAGAATCGGTTTGATGCCGTCGGCAATCGCGTGCGAATAAAAACGCAGCCCTCCGAAAATGTTCATCGAATCCGTCAATCCCAGCGCCACGCCGCCTTGTGCGGCAACAGCCTCAAGAATAGGGTCAAGGCGCACAATCCCATCCGTAATGGAATACTCGGAATGAAAACGAAGATGAACAAAGTTGGCTGACATGAGGCGACAGATTTTCTGAAAACAAAATCTAGCGCTAAAGGGAACCCAGAGGATTCCCATTAGCAACGCGATAAAGCGTAAAAAGGCTCAGGGCTTAATGCTTTAAAGGCTTAAAGCGCAGGCGATGCGGACGCGCAGCCTCTTCGCCAAGACGCTTGCGCTTGTCGGCCTCATACTCGTTGTAGTTGCCGTCAAAAAACACCACCTTGCTGTCGCCCTCGAAAGCGAGTATGTGGGTGGCGATTCTATCGAGGAACCATCGATCATGAGATGTCACGAGAGCACAACCGGCAAACTCAAGAAGCGACTCCTCAAGTGCACGCAGCGTCTCTACGTCAAGATCGTTGGAGGGTTCATCCAAAAGCAGCACATTGCCGCCTTTGAGCAGCGTTGCGGCCAGATGCAGGCGACCGCGTTCGCCGCCCGAGAGAACTCCTACAAGCTTTTGCTGATCGCCGCCCTTGAAATTAAATCGTCCAAGATAAGCACGCGAAGGCATTTCAAATTTGCCGACCTGCAAAACATCAAGCCCGCCTGAGATGGCTTCAAAAACCGTTTTGTCATTAGGCAGAGAATCGCGCATCTGAGCAACGGCAGCCAGACGCACGGTATCACCAAGCACAATCTCGCCGCTATCGGGCTGCTCCTTGCCGGCGATCATCTTAAAGAGCGTCGACTTGCCGGCGCCATTGGGACCAATAACGCCCACAATTGCACCGGGCGGCACGGTAAAGGATAGGTCATCGATCAGCAGTCTGTCGCCAAAGCCCTTGGAGACATGATGAAACTCAATGACCTTGTTGCCCAAACGCTCGGCAACCGGGATGAATATCTCATTGGTTTCATTGCGGCGCTGATATTCGTAGCTCGACAGCTCTTCAAAGCGGTTCAAGCGTGCCTTGGCCTTGGCCTGACGTCCCTTGGGGTTCTGCCGCACCCATTCAAGCTCATGGCGAATGGCCTTTGCTCTGGACTCCTGCTGACGCTTTTCCATCTCCAAGCGCTTTTCTTTTTGCTCAAGCCACGAAGAGTAATTTCCCTTCCACGGAATTCCCTCGCCTCTGTCAAGCTCAAGAATCCACTCCGCAGCGTTATCCAAAAAGTATCGGTCATGCGTCACGGCCACAACAGTGCCCGGGAACCGATGCAGGAACTGTTCAAGCCACTCCACACTCTCAGCATCAAGATGGTTGGTCGGCTCGTCAAGAAGAAGCATGTCAGGGCGCGACAACAAAAGCCGGCAGAGCGCGACACGTCGCTTTTCGCCGCCCGAGAGGTGCTCAATTTTTGCTTCCCAGGGCGGAAGGCGCAGCGCATCGGCCGCAATTTCCATTTGAGTGGAAGCATCGGTTCCAGCTGCCGCAATGATCGCTTCAAGCCGAGCCTGTTCAGCGGCAAGCGCATCAAAATCCGCATCGGGTTCAGCATACGCCGCATAAACCTCTTCGAGCTTTGCCTGCGCCTGCATCACCTCGCCCATGCCTTCTTCTACGCACTGGCGCACGGTGGCATTAGGATCGAGCTGAGGCTCCTGAGGCAGATAGCCTATCTTCAGTCCGGTCTGCCAAATGATCTCTCCTTCAATATCGGTATCGACTCCTGCCATGATTTTCAACAAAGTCGATTTGCCTGCGCCATTTAAGCCAAGCACGCCGATCTTGGCGCCGGGGAAAAACGACAGGGAGATATCTTTCAGAATCTGCCGCTTGGGAGGCACAACCTTTCCCACGCGGTTCATAGTCATGACGTACTGAGCCATCGAAGGTTCCGTATAAATATTTTGGGGATGAAATAGAAAGAGATTGGCTCGGCGAAGTATTTCGCTCAAAACCGGAATCTCTGCGCAAACAAGCCAAAAAGCCATTCTCTAAGGCCTTTTGGCATTTTATTTGGATCTGTCTTTAGGAAGACGCAAGTTTACCAAAACCGCTTTCGCAAAAAGTCAAAAAGCCGCCCGCACCAACCCGTGAATAAAACAATCGGTATCGGTGCGGCGGCTTGGAGGACTTTTTTGCTTCAAACCTAGAAAACCTTAGCGTCCAGGCCTGTGATCTCTGCGGTCATCTCTGCGGTCATCTCGACGATCCGGCCCCCTTCTATGCTCGGGTTTGCGGCGAGGCGGATCTCTGCGGTCATCGCGACCACGGCGAGGCTCCGGTCTGCCGGGACGAGCACCGCGACGCCTTTCTTCTTGATGGCGCCGACGCAGTTCCTTGCGCCAGTCGTCGCGCGAATAGCGTCTATTTGTCTTGCGGTCGTAGTAGTACCTGCCATCCCAGCGGGCATCATCACGATGCCGTTCAAAGTATTCACGCTCGGAGCGATCCTTGATACTTGAAATTAAATCCAAAAATCCTCTGTCATCGGCCGATGCCGCAAGCGGCATAAGACTCAATGCACCAGCAGCCATTAGGAATTTACGTCTGGAAAACATCCTCGACCTCCTCAAAAAAATTGAGCACAGCAGTATGTTTTATGAGTCGATCCTAGCACTGGCGCATTGATTTAATTGTTATTTTGCGCTTCGCACAAGATTTCCCTTGATATCGTTTCTACCGCACCTCTTTGCAAGGATTTCATAGTCGTGTCTTATCACCACCATTCGTTGCTATTTGAAAAATTCATTTTGAGACTTCGAAACCTTGTCCATTCAAGCTACAATGCCCCGCGTACTGCTTTAACCTTTATTTTCTTTCGGCTCAACACCTCTTCATGCGTCATCTGTGCAAAGCTGTTTTCATCTGGCTATCATGGCTTTGCCTCGTAGCGCCGGCAACCTCTGCGACAGTCACCCCCGCGCAGGCTGCAGCTGAAGTGCAAGCAGCTGACGATCTGCCCGCAACAGAAGCCGAAGTCTCTCCTCCCGTCGACATTTGGGACCGCATACGACGCGGCTTTTCCATGCCTGCGCTCAACAACCGCCGAGTTGCTCAGTCCATACGCTCATATTCTCGCAACCCCAAAAACATCGAACGAACATTCAACAGAGCCGGCAAGTACCTCTACCACATTGTCGAAGAAATTGAAAAGCGAGGCTTGCCCACGGAGCTTGCGCTCTTGCCGTTTGTCGAGAGCGCGTTTCAACCTGAAGCACTTTCTCATGCAAAAGCAGCAGGGCTGTGGCAGTTCATGCCGGCAACTGGAAATATTTTCTCTTTGCAGCAAAATTTCTGGAAAGACGAAAGGCGCGACGTTTTAGAAAGTACGCGCGCCGCACTTGACTACCTGCAGCAGCTTCATGCCACTTTTGGAGACTGGCAGCTTGCTCTGGCTGCCTACAACTGGGGCGAAGGCAGCGTCTCACGCGCCATTCGCCGCAACAAAGCTCGCCATCGTCCAGCAAACTATTCAAATCTGCGCATGCCGCGCGAAACAGCCTACTACGTACCTAGGCTCGAGGCGATCAAGCGCATCGTGGAGAATCCTGAAAAATACGGCATCACGCTGCCGGCCATCGACAATGAGCCTTACTTCGTGCGCATCACCAAGAGCCGCGATATCGACATGAAGACGGCTGCGGCGCTTGCAGAGATGAACGAAGACGAATTCAGGCTTCTTAATCCGGGATTCAACTTGCCGGTCATCGTGGCCAGCCACAATTCGAGCATTTTGCTGCCGCGCGAAAACGTCGAAATTTTTCTCGACAATTTGGCAAGCTGGATGAGTACCGGCAAGCCTTTGTCAAGCTGGGTTCTTTATCACGTCAAAGACAAGGAAACTCTTGCCGACATTGCCGTGAAGACAGGCATGACGGAAGAAGAGCTGCGCCGCATCAACGGCATTCCCAAAGGAAGACGAGTTCTTGCCGGATCCGCACTTCTTGTCGACGCCAACGGCCGCATGGCCCCGGAAATTGCCCAGGAAGAACTCAATGCCCGCGTCAAGCTCTCGCCCCCCGAAATACGCCGCGTGGTTTATCGCGTGCGCCGCGGCGACACGATTTACGGCATTGCGCTAAAGTACGGCATTACGCAACGCTCCATACGCAAGACAAACAATCTGCGGACTTCAAGGCTTCGCATTGGTCAGCGTCTGGTTCTTGTGATTCCTCCCAGAGCTCAGCCCAGGCTGACTTCGGGCAAAAACGTGCACGTCGTGCGTCGCGGCGAGACGCTTTCTTCTATAGCCCGCCGTCACGGCACTACCGTCACGAAAATCCGCATGCTGAACAATTTGCGCACGACGCGCATCTCCATCGGTCAACGTCTGAAAATCCGGTAGACCCCACAATCAACAAAAAGGAAGATCACTATGGGTTTCCTGCAAGGTAAAAAACTTCTTATCACTGGCGTTTTGTCGAACCGCTCCATCGCCTACGGCATCGCCCAGGCCTGCCGCCGCGAAGGCGCCGAACTCGCATTTACCTATGTCGGCGAACGCTTCCATGACCGCGTCAATGCCTTTGCTCAAGAATTTGGCAGCGACATCTGCCTCGAGATGGATGTCTCCAAAGATGATCAAATCAGTGCGGTTTTCGGTGAACTGCGTGAACGCTGGGGTGGCCTTGACGGCTTTGTGCACTCCATCGGATTTGCTCCGCGCCAGTGCATTGCCGGCGACTTCTTGGAAGGCATCTCGAGGGAAGCTTTCCAGACGGCAATGGACATCTCTGCCTACTCCTACCCAGCTTTGGCAAAGGCCGCTTTGCCTCTGATGGAAGGCCGCAAAGCGTCTATGCTTGCGTTGACCTACATCGGCAGCGAACGCACTGTTCCCAACTACAACACAATGGGACTGTGCAAAGCTGCTCTGGAATCGGCCACGCGCTACCTTGCCGGCAGCCTTGGGCCCAAAGGCATTCGAGTCAACGCCATCAGCTCCGGTCCCATCCGTACGCTTGCCGCCTCCGGCATTCAGGACTTCTCGAAAATTCTGTCCTTCATGGACGCCAATGCTCCATTGCGCCGCACGGTAACGATTGAAGAGGTCGGAAACACTGCAGCATTTCTGCTTTCTGATCTTGCAAGCGGCATCACCGGCAACATTGCTTACGTGGATGCAGGCTTTCACAGTGTCGGCGTCAGCCCTCAGGTGACGGACTAATCACGTCCTAAAGAGAGCTCCAAACACGAAAAATCCCGGCCGAAACGAACCGTCCCCAGAAAGCGTCTCGCTTTCTGGGGACAGTACAAAACCGGGATTTTTTATGTTTTCCGATGCGCTTGACTGTTGCCGAGCTACTTTTGCAGAAGTCCTTTTTTGCGGCAGTCTGAACAAATGCCGTACATGGAAAGTGCATGCCCCTCCAGCTCAAACCCCAACTTTTCGGCAATCAGCTTCTGGCGCTTTTCAATTTCCTTGTCGACAAACTCCTCCACACGGCCGCATCGCGTGCAGACAATGTGATCGTGGTGCTGGCCGTCATCCATCTCGTAAGTCGCCCGATCATTGCCGAAGTAGTGGCGCACGATGAGGCCGGCTGCCTCAAACTGCGTAAGCACGCGATAAACCGTCGCGAGCCCAATATCGACATTTTCAGAAACCAGCTGCTTGTAGATGTCTTCCGCGCTCAGATGCCTGAGCTGATCGTTTTCCTGGGCCTTTTGAAAAATTTCAAGAATGCGCATACGCGGCACGGTTGCCTTCAGTCCGGCGTTTTTCAGATCTTTCTCGGGTTCATGCCCGTCCATGAGCTTATTCACAAAAATCTCCCGCTGCCTGCTGATGAGGCATTCATTTCTGATCAATACCCGTTATCATAACGGCAACTCAAACCCAATGGATTGCCCCTGCCGCAATCCAGGATTTTTTTGCTCATCATGAATTTTCGCTCTTTTGCGGTTTGCGCCGTTTTTGGACTCTCTGTTGCCGGCCTTTCCGGCTGCAGCTTCAACAGCTACATCTATCGTCCCGATGTTCACCAAGGCAATCTTGTGACAGAGGAAATGATCCAGCAGCTGCAGGTCGGCATGAGCCGCCAGCAAGTACTCTTCCTGTTGGGAGAACCTTTGGTGCAAAGTCAGTTCCACACTCACCGCTGGGACTATACCTACTATTTCAACCCGCGCTACGGGGACATTGAAAGTCGCAAGGTCACGCTCACATTTGACGACCAGGACCGCTTGACGGCCGTCGCACACGATGCGCTTCCCACAGAAAAGCAGGCCGACGAGATGATTCTCGGTCAGGAAACTGACTTCAAAATCACCCCTTTGGTCGTACCCGAAAGAGACGAGGATGAGTGATGGCAAGAATTGCTGTATCCGGAGCAAGCGGCCGCATGGGAAAAATGCTCATTGAGGCTGTTGTTCAATCTGAGGACCTTGAACTTGCCGCTGCGCTCTGCCCAGAGTCTGACGCAGCAGTTGGCCTAGACGCCGGCGCCTTCATGGGGAAAACGACGGGCGTCGAAATCAGTGCAGACCCCGGCGTTTTGCAAACGTGCGATGTCCTCATCGACTTTACGCGCCCGGCGGGAACTCTGGCCTACCTTGATGCCTGCGTTCAGTACAAAACGGGCATGGTCATCGGGACGACCGGTTTTGACGCTGCGGGCATTGCCGCTATTGAACGCGCCTCGCAACTTGTTCCGATCGTTTTTGCTCCCAACATGAGCGTCGGCGTCAACGCAGCATTTAAGCTTATCGAGACCGCCGCAAAGCTTCTTGCCGGCTACGACTGCGAAATCGTCGAAATGCATCACAAGCATAAAGTTGACGCCCCTTCAGGTACTGCGCTTGAGATGGGGCGGCGCGTGGCTCTTGCACGCGGTCAAAATTTCGACGACGTTGCTCTTTTAAGCCGCCAAGGTCATACCGGCGAAAGAAAGCCGGGAACCATCGGTTTTGCCGCTTTGCGCGGAGGCGATGTGGTGGGAGACCACACAGTGGTTTTTGCAAGCACCGGCGAGCGCATTGAAATAAGCCACAAGTCTGGTTCTCGAGCGGGATACGCACAGGGATCGCTTGAGGCCGCGCGTTTCATTTTGAAAAGAAATAAAGGGCTCTACAACATGTCCGATGTTCTTGGACTGAGCTAATCTATCGGACTCGGTCTTTTGCGGCCGGCCGCAATAATTTTTTTCAGCACAGAAAGGATCTCCATCATGAACGAACAACTCGACAAACTCGAAAGCTCCGTCGCCCGTCTCGTGCAGGCCTACAACGAGCTCAAGCAGGAAAACGAAAACCTCAAGGCTCAGCTTGCCGACAAAACTGCCGCAGTCGACCTCCTTGAGGAAGAATCGCAGGCTGTGCGTACGCGCATCGATGCTCTCGTGGCTAGCCTCACCGTTGAGAACGCCTAATTCACTACCTTTAATCCATCAATTCCCAGGAGCTCTTGAGCATGCCTCGTCTTACGCTTACCATCATGGACCGCGAATATCCGTTTGACGTCTCCGACGATGATGTCGAACCTCTGAAGGAGGCTGCCGAACTCATCAACACGCGCGCCGCGCAAGTGCGCAATGCCAATCGTGCGCTCACTGCAGAGCGCGTGGCCGTCATGGCCTCGCTGCAGATCGCCTTTGATTCCATCACTGGCCGTCTGGGGCAAGTTCCGGTTGATGCCACGACGATTTCCCGCGTCGCGGCGCTGCGCATGAAATGTGATGAGGCACTGACTCCAGCACTGGATTAATACTTCTCACAGGCTTGTTTTTCTTCATTCGGCTGCGTTGATCACGCAGCCGAATCCGTATAATGGACTTGCCCTGTGATGTTTCAATTCAAGGCTCCAATGTTCCTAACCTATGCACTGTGTGCAAGGCTGCTCAGCTAGAGAGCCGATAGTGCATCGGGCACGCGTTTGCCCGATCCGATTTCCGCTCCAGCCGCGGCCACCCTGGACTCTCGGTTCAGGCAACGTAGCCGGAAACACACAGGGATTTCTTTTGTTCTTTTTGTCACGCTTTCTCTTTGCCCATGCGTTACTGGCTCATGAAAACCGAGCCGTCGGAGTGCAGCTTCGACGACGTGATGAAGCGCCCAAATCATACGGTTGATTGGTGGGGCATCAGAAATTATCAAGCGCGCAACTTCATGCGCGACGAAATGCATGCCGGAGACGGCGTTTTGTTCTACCACTCAAGCTGCAAGGAGCCGGGCATTGTCGGCATTGCGCGCATTGCCTCTGAAGCCTATCCGGACCGACTGCAATTTGATGCGCAAAGCGAATACTTCGATGCAAAAAGTTCCCGCCAATCTCCGCGATGGCTCGCTGTTGATGTCGAGGCTTTGCGTCCAATCCCCCTGATTTCTCTTGCCGAGTTGAGAAAACATCCTCAGACGGCAAGCATGCGCGTGCTGGCCCGCGGAAATCGACTATCCATCACGCCTGTATCGCCCTCTGAGTTTGCCTTCATCACTGAAGTGCTTGCACAGAAAAACTCCTGATCATTGTTGTTTGACTCTTCAAACTTCACTACTTCATCATAAAAATGTCCGATTACAGCATCACTGCCTTACAGCCGGAGACTGCGGCCGCACACCTGTTTCATGTGCGTCATGTTTCACCTCTCGTGCACTGCATCACCAACGATGTCGTGCAGGAGATCACCGCGAATGTTCTTCTTGCCGTGGGAGCCTCTCCCGCCATGGTCATCGCCCCTGAAGAAGCCTCGCATTTTGCGGCAATCGCCTCGGCGCTTTCGATCAACATAGGCACGCCTCGTCAGGAATCGCTTCAGGCCATGCATCTTGCCGTGAAGTCTGCCGTCAAGCACCATGTTCCTTGGGTTCTTGATCCCGTAGCCGCCGGCGTAATTCCCTGGCGCGATCAAATGATCAACGGCTTGATTGCGCTCAAACCCACAGCCATCCGTGCAAACGCCTCAGAAATCAAAGCTTTGGCCGGCACCGGTCAGGGAGGAAAGGGTGTCGACAGCACGGATTCGAGCGAATCGGCCATTGATGCTGCTCTCCTGCTGGCACGCAAAACCGGAGCCATTGTCTGCGTCACCGGAGAAACTGACTACATCACGAACGGCCGCGAGATTCTTTCAGTCACCGGCGGCTCTAGAAAAACCACGATGGTTGTAGGCACAGGATGCTCGCTTTCGGCCATGGTCGCAGCCTTTCTTGCACAAACCGAACATCCCCTTGAGGCCGTTGCATCGGCTTGCGCCCTAGCGAAGCTTGCCGCCCATCAGGCCGCCAGCGTCGCCAGCGGCCCTGGAAGCTTCAAAGTCGCCTACATTGATGCGCTCAACCTCATTCAGGCCAAGGACTTTTATTGAAATGCACGCGATTGACCTTTCGGTATATCTGGTGCTTGATCCCGATTTGTGCGGCGGCTTTCGGGGGATGATCGATACGGCGCTTGCCGCTGCCCAAAACGGAGCGACCGTTGTGCAGCTGCGGGCCCCCAAATGGAAGAAACGCGCGCTTGCCGAGTGTGCCAGAGAGCTAAAGACCGGGCTTGCCCCTTTTCATGTTCCCTTGATCATCAATGATCATGCCGACGTCTGCGCCGCCGTGAAAGCCGACGGCCTTCACATCGGGCAGGAAGATCTCTCGCCGGCAGACGCCCGCGCAGTGATCGGCCCTGACTGCATATTGGGCCAATCCGTATCCAACGCCGCCGAACTCAAAGCCGTCGATGTCGGCCTTGTTGATCACATCGGAATCGGTCCCATCTACAGTACGGCGACCAAGACAGACGCAGGACCGCAGCTTGGCATCGAAGGGTTTGCAAAGCTTGCCTCGCACAAACCCTGTCCAGTTGTGGCCATCGGCAGCGTAAAGGCAACAATGGCCGCTGAGCTTTTTGCCGCTGGTGCTGACGGCCTGGCGGTGGTCTCAGCCATCTGCGGACAGCCTGACCCCGGTCTTGCAGCCAAGCAGCTCGCGCAAGCCGTTTTCGCAGCCAAAGCGGCGCAGGCAAAATTAAGTTCCTGCAGTCAAATCCCCTAGAATTGATTCATTAGAAAGAGAATCACGTCAAAAATTATGGGACTGGGACGCAAACAAAAACCGAGCATGTCGGTTACGCTTGAGCAGGCAAAGCTTGTTTTGCTTGCCCGTGCGCTGGAAACTTCTGGCGACAAGTCTGCAAAATGGACTCGTGCTGATGCAGAAAGCGCCAGCCTGCGAGCCGCGCACGCTCTGGGAGAAAATGCCGGCGCTGCCCGGATGCTTGTCGAGCGCGCTCGTCTTGTGCTTAGCGAAGCCGCCAAGAGAGGCGTCTCGACCACAATAGGCACCAAGGCTCGATTGCCTCTTTTGCTTGCACCCGTCTTTATTTTGGCTGCTTTCGTCCTGGGAGCGCTCACTGACCGCATTGCTAGTCCTGAACACCTTGTCAATCTGCTTTCGCCGCCATTTTGGACAGTCATTGTTTGGAATTTAGCCGTCTATATTGTTCTTTTTTTATGTGCTCTGGGAATTCTCGGCAGCAGCAAAGATCGGTTTGGACTCCCGCTTCGTTCGTTTTTGACTTCCTTTGTAGAAAAAAGCGCTTTTTCCACTTTCAGCTTCAAAAAAGGCTACAAGAGCTTTTTCTACTCCCAATGGAGCAGCCTCGCTGCGCCGCTTGTGCGCATGCACGTGGCCCGAGTGCTGCACCTGGCGGCAATTGCTTTTGCTCTGGGGCTTATTGTGAGCCTGCTTGTGCGAGGATTCGGCACTTCCTACTGGGCAGGATGGGAGAGCACGTGGCTTGCCGAAAATCCCTCTGCCGTAAAGAAATTTCTCGACTGCACGTACGGACTGATTCCCAGCATGGCAGGGCTGCCCGCCATGCCGGACCTCGCGCAGGTTGCGCAAATGCGCGCAGACAACCTGCCCTACCTGCAAAGTGCGCCATCGGCAGCTCCCTGGCTTATTCGAATGATGCTTCTGATGACGCTGGTTGTCATCGTTCCCCGCTTAGCCTTTGTTCTTTTTGATACCTGGCGCATCAAACGCTTTCGCAACCACGTCTGCATAACGCTTGACGACCCGTATTTTGAAAAAATTCTGGCGCAATGCGCAGAAGATGCTGCGCTGGGGCAACTTCTGATCGTCACCTCCAGCGTCGAGCGCCCGCAGCGCCCTCAAGCCATTGCCGATATTCGCAAGTACTGGGGACTTGAAGCGGATTCCTCCATCTTTGTCATGGATTTCGACGACATGCAGGCTCCCGCCCCGGAAATCAGCACGGACACGCCTCGCAAAACCGTCGTTCTTTTATGGCTTGACGGAATGCAGACGCCCGAAGCCGACACGCACGGCGTCGTGATCGACAAACTTAAAGCTGCCTGTGAAGCATCGCAGGATTCAGTTTTTGCCGCGCTTTTGGATCTTTCTGAATTTTCTGAACACTTTGCACAGCTTCCCGAACGCATCCAAGAACGGGAAAGCCTGTGGAATCACTTCGTCAAGTCTCGAGATGCCAGGCTTTTTGTCATGACCAGCGCTTCTCAAAGCCAGCTTGAAGCAGTGAAAAGCCTTCGCACCTGGGCTGCTCCCAAAACCGCGCAGACCGCGACAGCTGTCATAAAACCCGTTTCTGCCGAGGATAAATCCTGATGTCTATTGATCCGCTTCGCATTCACTTAAGTTTGGTGAGCCACACCAACATCGGCAAAACAACACTTGCCAGAACACTGCTCTCGCGCGACATTGGAGAGGTTGCCGATCGCGCTCATGTTACGGAAACAACAGACGACTACGTGCTTGCACGCACGCCCGAAGGCGGAGAGCTGATTCTTTGGGATACGCCAGGGTTCGGCAATTCAGTTGCTCTTGCCAAGCGCCTGCAAGGCCGCTCAAATCCCGTGGGCTGGTTTCTGTCCGAGGTTTGGGATCGCATGGCCAACAAAACCCAGTGGCTCAACCAAAAGGCTCTCAAGCACGTCAAGGAGACTTCAAGCGTTGTTCTTTATCTTGTCAACGCAGCCGAACTTCCAGAAACGGCACCCTATGTCCGCGCCGAAATGAATATTCTTGACTGGATCGGCAAGCCCGTCATCGTTCTCTTAAACCAAATTGGGCAGCCTCGTCCCCCAGAGTCCGAAAAAGCTGAAGTGGAACGCTGGTCCAAGGCAATGCAGGAGTACCCGATTGTGCACGGTGTTCTTTCGATGGACGCTTTTGCTCGCTGCTGGGTGCAGGAATTTACGCTTTTTGACGCCATTGGCAAAGCTCTGCCCGAAGAGCTTGCTGCCTCCTTTGAATCCGTACGACAAACCTGGTCCAGGCAGCGTCGCGCTGCCTATGCTTCAAGCGTTCAGGCGCTTGGCTTTTATCTTGAAAAAATCATTGGAGAGCGAGAAATTGCTCCAACCCCAAAGATGATCGACCAGATCAAGTTTTTCGGCAAGCGTCTTGGGCTCGTCAAAAACGAAAATATTCATGATCCGGCCGAGGCCGCGCAAACGGCTTTGTCGGCTCGAGCTACGGACGACTTCTGCGCGCTGACCGACAAGCTCATCGTCGCCAATGGCCTGAAAGGAAAAGGCATCCGAAAGGAAATTCTGCAGCGCATGCAAACCGATTGGCATGTCACCAATCCTGTCAACCCGCGCGGAGCCGCTGTTGCCGGAGCCATCGGCACGGGAGCTGCCGGAGGCTTGGCAACGGACTTAGCCACAGGCGGCCTGTCGATGGGGCTTGGAACGCTTATCGGCAGCGTTGTCGGCGCTCTGGGCGGCGCCGGAATTGCTCTTGCCTACAACCATAAAAAAGATGCCTCCGGCATTATCGTGACTTGGTCGGATGAGGCGGTCAAAAACTTCTTTATCGATGCCGTGCTTCTGTATCTGGCGATTGCTCACTTCGGTCGAGGACGCGGCAATTGGGTGGAAAGCGAATATCCGCCGTTTTGGCGCGCAGCCATCGACGAGGTGCTCGAGCAGATAAAGCCGGAAGCCAAAACACTTCCTAAAGAATTCGACAACGTCGTGCGCTCTGTTCTCTTGAAACTCTACCCAGAAGCGCAGTTCTAGCCCGATTTATGCTAAAGCCCCTCGCTAGGGTGATCGTCCTTGGCAAGGGGCTTCGTTTTGGATGCTGCAGGAACGCCCTATGCGCTCCTGCAGAGACTGTTCGTGCGTTATGGCCGAACGGTACTTGTTACGGCACCATCTCCTGCACATCCTTCTTGACGGGCTTGACCAAATCCTCGCGCTTGACGCCAAGATAGAGCGCAATGGCAGCAGCCACAAACACTGACGAATAGACGCCGAGCAGGATGCCGATGGTCAAGGCCAGTGAAAAGTGATGCAGTGCCGGTCCTCCGAAGAAGAACATCGAAAGCGTCATCGCCAGCGTAGACGAGTGAGTGATGACCGTTCGAGAAATCGTTGCCGTAATAGCCGAGTTGATGATTTCAACAGAATCCGCGCGGCGCATCTTTCTGAAGTGTTCACGGACACGGTCAAAAATAATCACCGATTCATTAACCGAGTAGCCCAAAACCGCCAGCACGGCTGCAAGCACTGGGAGCGAAAACTCCCACTGCATCACGGCAAAAATACCTACAACAATCACCACGTCGTGCAGATTGGCAATGATGGCTGCTACAGCAAACTTCCACTCAAAGCGGAAGGCAAGGTAGATCATGATGCCTATCACAACCAGCAGCAGCGCCGTGCCGCCGTCTGTCGCCAGCTCTTCACCCACCTGAGGTCCGACGAATTCATTATTGAGCAGCTTGACGCCGGGTTCCGTGGCCTGCAGAACATCCATCAGTTCCTGCGCTTGCTGACCAGAGGATTCGCCCTCCTTCATCGGCAGACGAATCATGACGTCGCGCGCAGTGCCGTAGTTCTGCACGGCAGCCTCAACGCCGAGCTTATCCTTGATCTGTTCTCGGATCTGCTCCGTGGGCGCGGCCTGCGGGTATTGAACCACAACCTGCGTGCCGCCCGTAAACTCAATCGAAAAAGCCAGACCGTGAAAGAAAATCCAGTAGACGGCAACGGCAAACGAAACAAAGGAAATGAGATTCAGAATATGCGAGTAGCGCATAAACGGAATCGTCTTGTGAATGCGGAAAAACTCCATTTTATGTGCCTCCTGCCTTCTTACTGCTTGCTCAGATCAGGCTTCCACACCTGACCAATATGCACGCGGGAGAGCTTCTTTTGTCTGCCATAGATGAGATTGATCATGGCGCGCGAAACCACCACCGAGGTAAAGATGGAAGTCAGAATGCCCAAACAGTGCACAACAGCAAAGCCTCGCACCGGACCAGAACCGAAAATAAGAAGCGCAATGCCGGCAATCAAGCTTGTGACGTTCGAGTCAAGAATCGTGGCAAAAGCCATGCCGTAGCCCTCGCTGATGGCAAGCTGCGGCGTACGCCCTATTCTGAGCTCTTCACGAACGCGTTCGTTGATGAGCACATTTGCGTCAACTGCCATGCCGAGCGTCAAAGCAATAGCGGCAATGCCCGGCAGCGTAAGCGTTGCCTGCAGCATCGAGAGCAACGCAATCAGACAGGTCACATTGCACAAAAGGCTCAAAGCAGAGACAAGACCGAAGACCTGATAGTAGAGGATCATGAAGACCGCAACAATCGAAAAGCCGTAGAGCGTGGACTTAAAGCCGGCAGCGATGTTGTCGGCGCCAAGCGAAGGTCCGATCAGACGCTCTTCGACGATCTCCATCGGCGCTGCCAGAGAACCAGCTCGAAGCAAAAGCGCCGTATCGGTAGCTTCCATCGTCGTCATGCGGCCGGAAATCTGCACGCGGCCGCCAGCGATTTCCTGACGAATCACGGGCGCCGTCACAACCTCGCCCTTGCCCTTTTCAAAAAGGATGATGGCCATGCGCTTGCCGACATTGTCGCGGGTAACGTCGCGGAAAATGCGTGCTCCGCGGTTGTCGAGCGTCAGATTGACCGTCGGCTCCTGCGTCTGGGAATCAAAGCCAGGCTGCGCATCATTTAAGTTTTCACCAGTGAGAACCACACGGCGCTTGACCAGAATCGGACGACCATCGCGATCAAAGTAGCGTTCATCGCCAAAGGGAACATTGCCTTGAGCAAGCTGCGCGAGCGCTTCGGGCGAATCGTCGACCATGCGCACCTCAAGCGTAGCCGTGCGGCCCAAGATGTCCTTGGCCTTTGCCGTATCCTGAACGCCCGGCAGCTGGACCACAATGCGGTCGGCCCCTTGCTGGGCGATCACGGGTTCAGCCACGCCGAGTTCGTTGATGCGGTTGTGCAGCGTCGAAATGTTCTGCTTGAGAGAGTAATCCTGAACATTCTTGATGGCGTTTTGCGACAGCTCGGCGTGCAGCACGTAAGCTCCTCCCGCCTCGGACTCGCTCACCACAAGATCGGGCTGCGTTGAGCGCATCAAGTCGTTGGCACGAGCTCGCTCCTGCGCATCGGAGAAGCGAATTTCAACAGCATTGCCTATGCGGCTGATGCCGGTGTGGCGAATGCGCTGATCGCGAAACTGCGTGCGCAAATCAGCGGCAGTTGCTTCTGCTCGCTTCTCGATGGCTGCATGCATGTCGACCTGCAGCAGAAAGTGGACGCCGCCTCGCAGGTCAAGACCAAGGTACATCGGCAGAGCGTTCAAGCTCAGCAGCCAGCTCGGCGTATTGGGCACCAAGTTGGGAGCAACAATGTAGCTCGGATTGCTGCGGTCGGGGTTGAGGGTGGCCTCAAGCACTTCCTGAGCCTTGAGCTGCTGCTCGGCAGCCGTCGGATCAAAACGCACGCGGACAGTATTTTGCTGCGCACCCTGTTCAAAGAAAACGCCGTTGGGCGTGAGATTGGCCGCCTTGAGCGCACTCTCAACGCGCTTCATGACTCCCTCGTCAACCTTGACGGTTGCCTTGGCTGAACTCACCTGCACGGCAGGAGACTCACCATAGAAGTTAGGCAGCGTATACACCATGGCAATGATGAGCACCATTGCAATCATGATGTACTTCCAAAGCGGATATCGGTTCATTCAACAAACTCCGAAAACGGGTTTTCAGGTACGGCTGAAATACTTCTCGCACACTGCGGCCCCACGAGACTTTCAACTAAGCCTTGAAGCGGCCTGACGCCCGGACTCAGAAAAGCAAAAAATGCACGCGCTCTCTTTCCTGAACGACGTGCCTGAAACGCCTAAAGAAGGCATTTCTTTCAGCGTCTTGCGGCAGAGCGGACATCTTTCCAAGCAAGATAAAGCCCCCTGCGCAGAACACGAAACGGGCGCCGTCCCTATTTTCAGGGTGCGCCCGCTTCCCAAAACAAGCCTTAGATCGACTTCAGAGTACCGCGCGGCAGAACAGTCTGCACTGCGGCGCGCTGGATCGTGATCGTCACGGCCTTGTCGTTGACGTGGCTGATTTCGATCACAATGTACTTGTCGTTGACATCAGCAATGCGGCCGGCAAGCCCGCCTACCGTGATCACCTCATCGCCCTTTGCAAGCGCTTCGCACATCTTCTGATGTTCCTTTTGACGCTTCTGCTGCGGACGGATCAGGAAGAACCAAAAAACAATGAAGATCAAAATGATCGGAACGATCTGCAAGAGAAAACCATTCATGCCGCCTGCGGCTGCATCGGCCGACTGGGCCCATGCGTCAGAAATAAAAAACACAACTTACCTCTTTATTGATAAATAAGATATTTTGGGCTCTAGGCTCCGAATCTTTGAGATTATACGGAAACTGCAGCCTCAATTCGCTCTCGCGAAAAAGTCGAATGCATCGAAATGCAACACGCGCAGCCTTGTCTGCCGTTAAGGAATGAGCGCAGGCCAAGCCAGTCCGCTTTTCTCGTCCAACCCAAACATGATGTTCATGGTCTGCACTGCCTGTCCGGCAGCCCCCTTGACCAGATTGTCTTCAACGGCAAGCACCACGATGAGATCTTTTCCTGCAGGTCTATGTACGGCAAGCCTCAAGAAGTTGGACCCGCGCACAGACCGAGTTTCCGGATGCGAGCCTGCAGGCAGAACATCGACAAAGTACTCATCAGCAAAGCGTTCTTCATAAAGCCTTTGAAGATCAAGCGGATTGCCGGCATCCTTAAATCGCACATAAATCGTCGAATGAATGCCGCGAATTGTTGGGAGCAGATGCGGAACAAAAGTCATGTCCAGATTTCTGCTGCTGCTCAAAAGTCTGAGCTGCTGAATAATTTCGGGCTGATGTCGATGTCCCTTTAGTCCGTAGGCGTGGAAATTGTCCGTCATTTCTGCCGCAATCAAGCTCACATCAGCTTTTTTGCCGGAACCGGAGATGCCCGATTTGCTGTCGGCGATGATGGTTTGCAGATCAAACGTCCCCGGATGATCTCTTTCGTATTCCATCAAAGGCAAAAGCCCGAGTTCAATCGATGTCGGGTAGCACCCCGCCATGCCTGCAATGCGCGCAAACTTAAGCTGCTGCCTCATGGTCTCAGGCTGCCCGTAGACCGCTTCAGCCAAAAGATCCGGACACGCATGCTTCATCTTGTACCAGCGCGAGAACGTCTCTTCATCCTTTAAGCGAAAATCCGCCGCCAGATCAATGATTTTGACGCCGGCATCGAGAAGGTCGCGGGCCATGCTCATGGCAACCCCATGAGGCGTGGCAAAAAACACCACATCGCACTGCTTGAGATCGGCTTCCTGCGGCGGCGCAAAACGCAAATCGTCCAAAAAGCCTCGAAGAGACGGGAACATTTCCGTCACCGCAACTCCTGCGTCCTTTCTCGAAGTGATGACGCAAACCTCTGTCTGCGGATGCATTGTCAGAATGCGCAGCAGCTCCACGCCTGTATAGCCGGTAGCACCAACAATGCCGACTTTGATCTTAGTCTTGTGCGTCATTAGTTTTCCTCCCTCGACAAAGACAAAAAAATCGCCACAACTCGTCTTCGAGCGTAGCGATTTTTTCTTGCCAGCGGCAAAATGCGCAAGCTCTGCGCCCGAAAGCAGGCAGAGCATACACGCATTTGAGCGCCAGAAACAAATTAGCGCTTGCTGAACTGCTTGGCGCGGCGGGCCTTGCGCAGACCAACCTTCTTACGTTCAACTTCGCGAGCATCGCGGGTCACGAGGCCTGCAGCAGACAGCGCAGCCTTCAGACCTGCATCGTAGTCGATCAGAGCGCGGGTGATGCCGTGACGAACAGCGCCGGCCTGACCGGATTCACCACCACCGCTCACGTTGACCATGATGTCAAACGTTTCGACATTGTCCGTAAGCTGCAGGGGCTGCATGACAATCATGCGGCCGGTTTCACGCTTGAAGAAGTCGTTGAGTTCACGACCATTGATCACGATCTTGCCCGTGCCGCGCTTGATGAACACGCGAGCGACAGAGCTCTTGCGACGGCCGGTGCCGTAGTTGTAGTTACCGATCATCTTTGTCCACCTTAAATGTCAAGAACCTTAGGCTGCTGAGCAGTATGCGGATGTTCGGCGCCAGCGTAGATCTTGAGCTTCTTGATCATGGCGTAGCCGAGACGGCCCTTCGGGAGCATGCCCTTGACGGCAATTTCCAGAGCGCGGCCAGGATGCTTGGCCTGCATTTCTGCAAAAGTGGTGGAGTACACGCCGCCGGGATAGCCCGTGTGGCGGTAGTAGGTCTTCTTGCCTGCTTTCTCAGCAGACATCTTGATCTTGTCAGCGTTGATCACGACGATGTAGTCGCCCGTATCGACATGCGGCGTGTATTCGGGCTTGTGCTTGCCGCGCAAGCGCAGTGCGATTTCGGCTGCAAGGCGGCCGAGCACCTTATCGCTGCCATCGACCACGTACCAGTCGCGCTGAACTTCCAGCGGCTTGGCCGAGAAGGTCTTCATTGTTCTCACCTAATATGTATGCAACGCATCGCGATTCGCCTCGCACGAGATGGCGCTCATGCTTTACGCAGGTTGGAGCTGCGTTTGACGAAACGGCTGCGTCAAGTAAAAAAACGAGGCAGACGCCCCCAGCCGATCTCTATTGCTTGAAATCAGAGGAAAGCCCGCCGTATATTTCTTGTTGATTTTCAATCCGCTTGAAGCTCATCGGTTCAGTGGAAAACGGGGAAACCGCAAGCACGGGAAAATCAGACGCGCAATGATACAGAATCCTCTGAAAATTTTCCAGAGCTGCGGCAAAAACTTTTTTATTTCCAATCCGTTGATTCAGCAAAAGATTTTTCATGTGCTGCAAAGCATGCGCGCCACAAGGCCATTGCAGCAGCAAACGCATAGGGAGACGCCAAAAAGATGTTCAACCATATTCAGATCCCCTCTTTCGGAAATCCCATTGAATTTTCTTCCTCCGCAGGCATGATCGTTCCCGACATCCCCATCATCCCCTACATTGAAGGAGACGGCATCGGCGCCGACGTGACGCCGGCAGCCATGAATGTCATTGATGCTGCGGTTGCCAAAGCCTATAACGGGCAAAAGAAAATTGCCTGGATGGAAATTTACGCAGGCGAAAAGGCCGCTCGCATTTATGGCCCTGACACCTGGATTGCTGATGAAACCTTTGAAGCCTTCAAAACCTACAAAGTAGGCTTCAAGGGCCCCTTGGCCACCCCTGTCGGAGGGGGCATCCGAAGTCTTAATGTGGCGCTTCGCCAGCAGCTGGACCTCTACGTCTGCCTGCGGCCTGTTCGCTATTTCGAAGGCACGCCCTCTCCCGTCAAACATCCCGAAAATGTCGACATGGCAATTTTTAGAGAAAATACCGAAGACATCTATGTCGGCATTGAATGGTCTGCCCAAAGCCGCGAAGCCCAGCGCTTGATCAAATTTCTGCAAGATGAAATGGATGTCAAAAAAATCCGCTTCCCCGCTTCAAGCGGCATCGGCATCAAACCCATCAGCCGAGAGGGAACAGAGCGTCTGATGCGAAAGGCCATCCGTTATGCCATAGACAACGACCGCGATTCCGTCACGATGGTGCACAAGGGCAACATCATGAAATATACCGAAGGAGCTTTTCGCGACTGGGGCTATGCATTGGCTCGACGCGAATTCGGCGCCGTTGCCATCGGCGACGGCCCCTGGTGCTGTTTTAAAAATCCTCGTACGGGACGAAACATCGTCGTCAAGGACTGCATCTGCGACGCTTTCTTGCAGCAAATCCTGCTGTCTCCCAAAGATTACGACGTCATTGCCACGCCCAACCTAAACGGCGACTACATCAGCGATGCGCTTGCTGCTCAGGTCGGCGGCATCGGCATCGCACCGGGCGCGAACCTATCGGACAGCATTGCAATTTTTGAAGCCACGCACGGCACAGCTCCTTCCATTGCCGGCAAAAATCTTGCCAATCCGTGCTCCGAAATTCTTTCCATGGAAATGATGCTGCGCCACTTAGGCTGGACACAAGCCGCTGACCTTGTCATCGCCGCCGTCGAAAGGCAGATTGCCTCTGGCCGCGTCACGAGCGACTTGGCAAGCCTCAGAGACGATGCGACTGCGCTTGGCTGCAAGGAATTCAGCGACGAACTGATTGCCAACCTCTGACCAGCGCCAAGCAAATGAGAAAACGCCGTTTCGAAGGATCGCTTCCAAACGGCGTTTTCGGCACAAGCCGCAAAACACTACGGCTTTCTTGCAAAACTTACTTCTCAGGCTTTACATGCGCTGCCTGCTTGCCTTTTGGGCCGGCAACCACCTCAAAACTTACCTTCTGCCCTTCTTTGAGCGTCTTGAAGCCTTCGATTTCAATTGCGGTGAAATGAACAAACAGATCCTCGCCGCCATCGTCCGGCGTGATGAAGCCAAACCCCTTGGCGTCATTGAACCATTTGACAACACCATAAGCCATTTTTTACTCCCTTCTATATCCTGAGCCTTGTCTTCCGAACAGACAACCACATCTGTTCAACTCGAGAAAACAAAGACTATGACGGCGGTTTGATCGGATAATAGTGCGCCGTCACGACACGTTGACACGCATGGACAGACCAAAACCCCTTCCGCCAGACAGTGCCGAGTGCACGCGCTAGATTACCTCTGCGACAGCATTTTTTCTCACCAAAAAGCAAGTTTTGTTCTAAAGAGAAGGGTAATCACTACCTTTATGCGGGGGTTGAATACTATTTTTGCCGACGCTCACCTGCTTTCGGCATTTAGAAGAAAAAAGTGCTGTTTATTTTTTGCCGTCCGCCTATCCATTTAGGAAAAGCGCTGCGCTCAATCAAAAAGCAAAGCCCGCACCGACATACATCTGCACTGGGAACGGACGAAACACCACGTCGCCTTGCGGGGCAACATGATGGTAACGAGGAAACATCATATTGATGCCGGCCAATACCCGCACATGGTCTGCTACAGCCCATGTGCCGCCGAGCTGCACGACAGGAAACACTGAATCTTCGTCGATGCCGCCATCCTTTTGCTCCCACTTGCCGTACCCAATGCCAAGACCTGCGTGCATTCTCAAGGATTCAGCCAAATTGACGTGATACTGCAGTGCTGCTGCATACGTCCTGTGTTCAAATGTTTTGTCTCTTTTGCCCTGGTACTTCGTATCGTGATCACTTTCGGCATAGGTCAAGTCGAGCGCCCAATTGAGGCCGAGAAAATATCTTGCCCCCAAAAGATAGCCCGCATCAGAGCTCACCATATAGCCGCGCTCTGTCGCAGAATCCGTCTTTTCCCGCATCCAGGCGCCATAAAGTTCAAGCTTGTTTGCAAAAGGCGAACCCTCGAATGTAGGCAACAGTCTATTTTCAATGCTGTCTGTTGCTACCGTGCCGTAGAGGAAAAATACATTCGTAAACGGAATATAGGTCATATAAAGACCAACATCATCTGTTCCTGCCTTTACGACTGGCAGTGGCAATGGGATGGGAAGCCAGTGATAATCTTCACGAAACGTCAGCCCCAGCAGATAGCCCGCGCCAACATGATACTTTTGACTCACAGGCCAGCGCGCCACCCAGCTGTAGCCGATGGTGGGTTCCGGATAGTAGTGCGAATCGGCAAACACCAGCCCAAAGAGCATGCGCTCATTGCCTTTTTCGTCAACCACCGTACGCACAAGACCGCCGCCAAAAGGCAGAGCATTTTCTTCTGAGCGATTGTCGTAGTCAAACGCTGGGTGTTCGGTCCAAATACCAAAGGCCACGCCGTCTCGCCCTTTGTCGACAATCTCCCGAAAACCAGAAATCTGCGCTGCTGCAAATCCTTCTGACGACGCAGCCAAACCACCAGGCAAAGTCGCTGCGGCGTCATCTAAAAAACTTGCCGATGCTGCTCCCGGAAAGATAAGAAAGATGCAAGCAGCCGAGAGCAAGTTTTTTCGAACAGCAACCGACAGGAAAGATTTTTCTTTTTGCATATGAAGGCTCATTTTTTCTCGAGGTCACTTTTTTTGTTGATCTGTCTTTCTGAAAAGGCAAGCTTAACAGGGGATGCTGCCTTCCAAAAATAAGAGCCCTCTGATTTATTGGCCACATCTCTGCAATTTTTTCCGCTGCACCAGTACCGACTTTGCCGCCTCCCTTCATAGACCAAAAATCTCGAGTGTGTATACTCAGTCAGTGACTCAACCTCTTGACTGTCTTTAGCATGCCGACATTGAGCTTTCGACGAGCACTGTCTTGTTTTTCATTGATTTCACTTTTTGCTTCTGCCGCGACCGCTGCCGGCACAACAGCACTTGAAATCGGCTCTGAGAAAGTTGAGCTTGAAATTGCGTCAACAGCCATTGAGCAGCGCACGGGGCTTATGAACCGCAATTATCTTGCTGACAACCATGGCATGCTCTTTGTCTTTTCCGAACCCAGAAGCGTCGCCATGTGGATGAAAAATACGCTCATCGACCTGGACGCTGCCTTTGTTGATCCCTGCGGCCGCATCCTCAACATTGAATCAATGAAAAAGGCAACGCTTGATTTGCATCGCTCGCGAGGACAGGCTCTTTTTGTGATTGAAATGAATTCCGGCTGGTTTGACAAGCACAACGTCTATCCCGGGCACCAAATCAAAGAGCTGTTCAACCCAAATTTCTGCAAAAAACTTTAGGAAACATAAAAGCAAAGCGCGAGCCGACAAAGAACTCGCGCTTCGCATATCACTTCATTTAGAGCCGCGGTTAAGCAACCACGGACTCTTTCATCAACACCGAACAGACTCAGGCGCCGCAAGAACCGCAGCAGCAACCGCCTTCTTCCTTGCAGTTGCAGTCACAGGGCTCCCCAGCAAACCGACGCTGTGCAAAATCCCAATTCACAAGCTTCTCGAAGAAAGCACGGATAAAGGCCGCACGATCATTGCGGTAATCGATATAGTAGGCATGTTCCCAAACATCAATGGCGAGGATGGGCTTCATGTGCTCGGTCAATGGCGTACCCGCATTTGAGGTTGAATAAATTTCAAGCTCGCCGTCCAGACGCTTGACAAGCCACGTCCAGCCCGAGCCGAAATTCGCAGCGGCTTCAGCACTGAAGCGCTCCTTAAAACCGTCAAAAGAGCCCCACTTCTTTTCAATGGCTGCCAGAAGATCACCCGTGGGAGCACCGCCGCCATTGGGAGTTAGGCACTGCCAGAAGAAGGCATGGTTGTAGACCTGAGCCGCATTATTGAAAATCGGACCCTGGCTCGTCTTGATGATTTCTCTGAGAGATTCGGCCTCGTACTGAGTGCCCTTGATGAGATTGTTGAGATTGTTGATGTATGTCTGGTGATGCTTGCCATAGTGGTACTGCATGGCTTCTTCACTCAGTACAGGAGCAAGCGCGTTCAACTCGTACTTAAGTTTGGGTAAGACAAACTGGCTCATCGGTATTCTCCTGAATCAAACGTGTTGACATTGCGAAGACGCACGAGACCAATGTTCATGACAATCCCGTGACGCCTGTCTCTAATCATAAACTCTTCGAACCGATTTACCCAAACGCTAGAGACTTTCATTTCGGCAGTGTTTGAACGCTAATCAAACACCAGTTAAGCGCTTTGCAAAAAAGCATCAACCAAGAAAGTTAAATCAGCTTCAAAACTCGCAGACAGATCAAAACCACAACGCCGTCAATGCTCTATCTGTTTGATTTCGGCCCTTGCACTGCCGTTTGAAAAGAGCAGTCCTATCTCCTGCTCGACCACCAAACTGCCGGCGTCGGCAATCGGCTTTCCTTCTGCATCCAATGCAAGGCAATAACCTCGACGCAAAACGCGCGCAACATCAAGCGCCTGCAGACGTGCTGCCAAAGATTCCAACCGCTCTTTTTTCATCTGAAGCTGATGGTGCGCAACTTGAGAAAGCATTTCCTGCGCATGCAAAAGCCTGACCTTTTCTGCCGAGGCTTGCGGCTTTCGTGCCACAAGCCTCGCCTGAGAAATCCGCACGCGGTTTTGCAAGAACTCCAGCCGTTGCTGCATGGCGCGGGTATTGGCATCCTGCAGATTGTCGAGCTGCTGAGAAAGACGATCAATAAAGGCAAACACCAAACGCCTGAAGTCGCCGATGCCCGCAAGCCTTGTTCTAGCCTGAGCCAGAAGCGCACGAAGAGCAAAGCGCAGACGATTTGCCTTAGCAAGCCTCATGCGAGATATCTCAAAAGCTCTTTGCATCAGCACTTTTTGTCTCTGGCCAAGCTCTCGAACATGCAAAGCTGCATGAACCCAGCCATCAACAGCCTGCGCCGCAGCTGCCGTAGGCGTTGCCGCCCTGAAGTCGCTCACAAAATCCGCAATCGTAAAATCGACTTCGTGCCCTATGCCGGAAATGACCGGCATAGGCATGTCTGCGAGCCTGCGTGCAATTTTTTCTGAATTAAAGCACCACAAATCGGCAATTGAGCCGCCGCCGCGAATAAGCAGCAAAACGTCCGCCTCGCGTCTTTCGGCGGCCTGCTGCAAAGCTTCGAGGATTTCTCCTTCTGCTGCTTCTCCCTGAACGCTTGTCGGATAAAGAATGACCTTTACCCACGGCGCTTTTAGCGCAAGCGTGCGCAACGCGTCGCGAAGCGCTGCGGCCTCCGGGCTCGTCACAATGCCGATCACAGATGGATAAAGAGGCAGTTTCTTTTTCCGCTCTGCCGCAAAAAGCCCTTGAGCCGCAAGCTTTTCTTTTAGTGCCAGAAATTGAGCAAACAAATCTCCGGCACCTGCCGGCTTCATGGTGCGCGCAATGAAATTGAGCTGTCCGCGCGGCTCATACACATTGAGATTTCCACGAACCTCAACCAGATCGCCAATCTTTGGGGAAAAAGCCAAGCGCTGCGCATCTCGCCTGAAAAGCACGCAGCTCAAAAGAGCATCCTCTTTTCTGTCTCTGAGATCAAAATAGATGTGGCCTGATGGATATGCTTTGAACGAGCGAAGCTCGCCCTGAACAGCAATATCCCCCCATTGATGCAAAAGCTCCGCCTTGACGCTGCGCAAAACATCGGCAACATCAAACGGAGCTTGCTGGGCCATCTCTTTTGGGGATGCCCCTGGATACGAGTAATAAATCACGCGTCCAACGCATGAGGGCAGAACCTGGGCAACAGACCAGACCGTTCTGCACTCGATTCGGTCGTTTAGCGGCGACGGGACTGGTTAGCAGAGACAGGTGCCTGAGCAGGGCGACCCTCGATATGACGGAACGTAATGCGTCCCTTGGTCAGATCATAGGGAGAGAGCTCAAGCGAAACCTTGTCGCCAGCGAGAATTCTGATGTGATGCTTGCGCATCTTGCCATTGGTGTAAGCGACAAGCTCATGGCCATTATCGAGCTTGACGCGATAACGGGCGTCAGGAAGCACTTCAAGCACCTGACCGGACATTTCAATAAGATCTTCTTTTGCCATACATCCTGTTCGCCCTAAGATTCGTGCTCAACATACAGAAAGCACCTGCTAAGAGCGAAGAATTGAATTGATAAATGATAGTTTCAAGAGACCGAGCTAAAAGCACGGCCAAAAAGAAAGCGCAATTGTAAACGCTCAGCCGTTGTTTTTGCTAGATCTTACAACAGTGAAGCTCAAACTCTTTTCGACATCCCGTCAATAGAGTCTTTGCTCTTAAGGCAGATGCCTGCCTCAACCGCTAAAATTCAAACATCATTCGGGAAACCACCATAACCATAAAATGACCCCGAGAGATCAGAGCTTGTTTGCGGGAGGGCAAAATCATCTCCGGCAAAAGTTGTGATTGCCTCAGAAAAGATTTTGGAGATGACATGAAGAATGTACTAATGGCCTATTACAGCCATGCCGGACACACCGCGCGCATTGCACGCACCATCCAGCAGACCATTCAAGATGAGGGCTATGCCTGCGACATGATGGAGATGATGGAGTGCGTACGGGAAGGCGTCGACTGGAGCAAGTACGACATCGTCATCGTCGGCTCTCCCATCGTCTACGGCGTCTACAACAAAATTGTTTGGGAGTTCTGCGAAAAGTATCGCCAGGAGCTGGACGCTCTTCCCAACAGCTTTTTCAACGTCACGGTTGTGGCTCGCTCGCCTCTTAAGGCAACCCCGGAAGGAAATCGCTACCTGCAGAGATTTGTCAGCCGCTCTCCCTGGAAGCCCCGCGACCTGAAGTGCTTTGCCGGCAAGGTAGACTATCCAAATTGGAATCGTTTTGAGCGCTTTATGATTCAAATCATCATGCGCATCACCGATGGTCCCACTGATCCCAGCGTAACCATTGACTATACGGATTACGAAGATGTGAAGGACTACGCCCGTCATTGTCTTCTGCTCGATAAACTGCAGCGCAGAAGATAAATACTTTCTTAGAAAGACTTCCCTGGTATGTGCCAGCACTTCCAGGGCCGATTACAAAAGCCGGCAATGTCCGGCGCACTGTCTTGAAGTGAACTATGCAAAACAAGACTTTACCGTGGGTTGCCCACTACCCTGAAGGGGTTCCCGCCGAAATCAACCCCGACACATTTGCTTCGATCCCTGCGCTTTTTGACGAGGTTGCAAAAAAGCATGGCAAAACCAAGGCATTTGTCTGCATGGATCAAGCCCTTACCTATGACGACGTCAACCGTCTTTCGAAGGACTTTGCCGGATACCTTCAGTCGCTGCCCAATCTAAAGCCGGGAGATCGCGTTGCGCTCATGATGCCCAATCTCTTGCAATACATCATTTCGCTTCTGGGCATTCTTCGCGCCGGCATGATTGCCGTCAACGTCAATCCGCTTTATACCTCCCATGAACTCGGCCATCAGCTGGCCGACAGCGGCTCGAAGGCAATCATCATTATCGAAAACTTTGCAAAGACGCTTCAAAACACATTAAGCGACACCCCCATCGAGCACATCATTACAACCAAAATAGGCGACATGCTCCCCTGGCACAAGCGCGTCATTGCCGATTTGGTTGTCCGGTACGTGAAAAAAATGGTGCCCGAATTTAATCTTCCGGGACATGTCAACTTCCGTACAGCTCTTGCAAAAGGCCGTGCAAGCGGCTTTACTCCGGTAGCGCTTAAAAACACGGATATTGCTCTTTTGCAGTACACGGGCGGCACCACCGGCGTAGCCAAGGGCGCCATGCTGACGCACAGAAACGTTCTTGCCAATGTTGAACAGACGGGTACCTGGATCAGCCAAACCTTTGAAGTCGGCAAAGAAATTGCAATGACGGCTCTGCCGCTTTATCACATCTTCAGCTTTACCGCGACGCTATGCTTTTCCAAGAAAGCCGCCACGCAGGTCATGGTCCCCAACCCGAGAGATATTCCCGGTGTCGTTGAACTGATCAAGAAATGGGATTTCTCCGTGATCCCGGGCGTCAATACGCTTTTTAACGCACTGCTCAACAACAAAGAATTCCGCGCACATAAATTTTCAAGACTGAAGATGACCGTAGGCGGAGGTGCTCAGGTGCAAAAAACCGTGGCTGACCGATGGTTTGAAATCACGGGCTGCCATATTCTTGAAGCATACGGCCTCACTGAAACAAGTCCCGGCGTTTGCGGCAATCGTCCAAATTCTCCATGGGATGGCTCTGTCGGCTATCCGTTGCCCTCCACCCTTGTCTCCATACGCGGCGAACAGTTTAAAGATCTTGGTGTTTGCTCAGATCCCGAACATATTCCTGAACACACGGGGGAGATTTGTGTTAAAGGTCCGCAAGTCATGCAGGGGTACTGGGAAAAGCCGGAAGAAACCGCCAATGTATTTGTTGACGGCTGGCTCAGAACGGGCGACGTGGGATTTATGGATCAGAATGGATGCATATCGATCACTGACCGCAAAAAAGATCTCATTATTGTCAATGGGCTCAATGTCTATCCGAATGAGATAGAGAGCGTCATCGCCTCTATGCCTGGCGTACTTGAGTGCGGCGTCGTCGGCGTCAAGAATCCGCGAGTTGGCGAATCTGTCAAGGCTGTCATCGTGAAAAAGGATCCTGCCCTGACGCGCGATGACGTCGTAAAGTATTGCCGAGCACGCCTGACTGGATACAAGTGCCCTCGCACAATCGTATTTGTCAAGGCGCTTCCGAAAACAGCAGTTGGGAAAATTTTAAGACGAGAATTGGCTTCATTAAAAGAGTGATGATTGCGAGATTATGCGCCCTGATTTCGGAAAAATTATTGGAAAAGGCAATACAAAGATTTGCTACCTCAACCCCAACAACCCTAAAACATGCTTTAAAGCAAGTCTAAGAAACAACTGCAAAGAGATTTTGAGAGAAATTGAATTTTTTCATTTTCTCCAAAGAAGAAACATTGAGTCAATGTATCTTCCTAAATACTACGGCTCTTTTCAAGATGAAGAGATCGTGGGATACGAAGTGGAGCTTTTTTGGGCTCAAGACGGGTCAGCGATGACAGTTCTGGAGTTCCTAAAAATTGCAACACCATCCCAAATTTGTGATTTAGAGAAGAATTTGGACAATCTTAAAAATGAACTCTTGCAGAAAAATATTGTCTTTTCTGACTTGGCCCCTGGAAACCTGGCCTTGCGGCTCGATGCGGATGGTTCGATTACGCAGCTGGTGATGATTGACGGCTTTGGTTCGACAGAGTTTATTCCGATTTCAAAATATTTCTCTTTTTTCGGAAGAAGTAAAATTCAAAGGCGGTGGAAAAAGTTTCTCAGCAGATACGAAATCGACAAACGTCGACTTTTCGGAAACTCAAACAAAGCTGGGAGTTAATATTGTTTGTCAGTTCACATCTGAAATATTTATAACAAATTTACCGTTCTTTCCAAGTCCCAGCAGAAATGTCGTTTTTGGATATTATTCGTCAAATCAACAGAAAGCGTTTGATCAATCGAAAAGCCAGACTGTTTAAATCTGAAGACATTCCTCAAAAAAGAAATCACACCCCCAAAGAAAAAGTCAAGCGTTTGCTTCTGCTTCATTTCCAAGGGGGATGGGGAGATTTTCTATATTTTTCTGGTTTGGTAAGATGTCTTATACACAAAGGACTTACCGTAACCATCGGCACTTCGCCAGATTTAATTCCCCGACTTAGCCAACTTCCTTTCAATCTGCAGATTTTTGACGCAACCTCCCACAACCCGCTTGATTCAACGCAATTTGACTGCGTATTGGATGTTGACTGGGTCGTCAATCGACATCATTCGCTGACTACAGTTAAAAGCCTAAATTGTTGGTCGATTACATGCTCAGATGTTTTGTCAAAGCTCAATCTTTTTGATCAATATATTGACTTTTCTACAAAAGCTCACATGTCAAAAAGATATGCTCTAGTTGTCGAAACATTGACAGGGCAACCATGCTCACCGTGATGCCTTTTATTTTCCTAAATTCCCCAGATTTATCAAGAGCGGAGAAGTTCATCGACAATTGTCAGATACCGCCCAGAGATTTTATTTATTTAAATACTATAGGGTCTGACGATGACAGAAAATTTTCCAAAAGCCAAATTCATTGCATCGTCAAAACGCTGCTTGATTTAAATTTTGCGATTATTTATCACTCTCCAGGCTATGACCCCAGGCTTGCTTTTAAAGATCACGAAAAACTGTTGTTTCCTCTTCCTGAAGTAAGTTTTTTTGAATTATCCGCTCTTGTTAGTCATGCCAAAGCCATAATCTCGCCAGACACTTCAATTGTCCATTTAGCGTCAGCCCTTGGCATTCCTGTCATGGCCGTCTTCTGCAAAAACGATTTCGACTATACAGGGAAATATTATCTTAGCGAGGTCTGGTCACCTCTTTCTCAAAAAAGCAAAATTATTGACCAATCTCCTTTAAGAAAAAACAAATCCTTGCAGCAAACAGGCATTCCAGACCTCAAAATTAATTTTGATCAAGAGATAAAAAGCTTCATCCGCGAACTGCAGCGACCTTGATAACAAATCGTTTGCTCCACCGTTTTTTTAAATTTCTATCATGCTCATCCATTCACGCATAAACAGGATAATTTCTGCAAATTCTTTATAGAATACTGATGATATTTTAATGTCCTACCAACCCATACAGCAAATCTTCCCAGCGCTTCCAGATCACATCAGGCTTATATTGTTTTACTGAATTTCTTGCCTCTTTTCCTAATCTAATGCGAAGCTCTTCATCCCTCATTAGCAATTCCAAGCATTCAGCAAAGCTCTCAGGCGTATCTTCACTCAATAATCCATTCACCCCATGAGAAATAATCGAGTTTACGCCTGGACAGTTTTTGAGACCTATACAAGGAACGCCTGCCGCCATCGCTTCCAAAAGCGACAACGGAAATGCCTCATGTTTGGACGGAAAAGCAAAAATCGAAGCGTTTAGCAACTTATCCTGCACAACATTTGTTGGTCCTTTAAGCACAAACCTTTGAGTCAGCCCATTTGCAGCGACTTCTTTTTCAAGAATCTCCGTTGTTGCTCTTTCTATTGTTTTTTCACCCCAAATTTCAACATTCCATTCAGGATATTTATCTTTTAACAAACAAAATGCCTTCTCAATTAAAATCTGATTTTTTAGGCCTACTACTCGTCCTATACTAACAATTAGAGGCCTTTTTAATGTCGAACACATTTCAGGGACATCAACTGCATTTGGAATAACCACAAAATCCGAACCTGGCATCATCTGCTTAAGTTCGTCAATATATTCTTTCTGCAAGACTTGAACGACGCCCTTGCCGGCAATCAGCGGAAGCAACCATTTTGAATCAACTCTATGCTTCAAATGATTGGGTGAAAAATGTATCGTAGTCACAATTGGCTTTGCGGTTTTAAACTCGTGAAGCAACATGCAGGTAAGCTTGGGTTCATATGTTATATAGACGTCTGCTTCAATCCTCTCAATTGCATTTTTAAATCTTGAAGCCATTGCCTTTAGTTTTAAATATGCATTTTTCCGATGAAACTCTTCCGCAGTAAAGCTCAAAGATCTAAGATTTCGTGCAAATCCACGAAGCAAAATCGGCGTCTGAACAGCTGCGCAATTAACTTTTTTAACCTTATCCTTCAAAGGAAAACCTGGCTCATCGCCGTTACCATCACGATAGACAATAGTTACTTGATGCCCCCTATCGGACATTTCATTCGCCATGTTTATCATAACTTTTTCTATGCCGCCTTTTGATCTATTAAAGCGCACAGTCGTCAGCATAACGATACGCAATGCCTTTTTGTTTGCATAAGCCCCCTCTTTCATCACTGCCGTCTCCTTTCATTGTTTTATTATCTTGGTATTAGTATTATGCGTGCGTTTCGTGTCGCGCAAAATTTTCAAATTTTTTCATCGTTCCGTCTAGATTATAGTTAGAGTTTTTTTCTAAATGTCACCGTTTAGTGGAATTTTGCAGGCATTGTTACCGCGTTTTACGCTGATTGAAACAAGCCTTTTGCATACATAGAAACAGGGCTAGAAAATTAGCATTTACGCGCATTGAAACAGCCTAATGCTGTGCGGCCATTCATCATCAGCTCTTCCTATCAACAACATCAAAGGAGGATTTGACGAAGAAACTTTCATCCCACCAGATCCGGCAAACTCTTGCCTGTGTTACCGAAAATCGTTCCTAGCGGGAACTCGAAGAGCAATTAGGTGTATCCGAAGCTTCCATTAGTCGCGTTTACAACGCAACTGTGCGTGGGGCTAAGAAGCCCCAGGAATTGCTCAAATTGAGTGACAACAAAATCAAAGAGTTTTTCTACCCGCCGTCGAAATCGAAATTTGTCGATCCAGACTGGCTTCAGGTTCACCATCAGCTTTGCGCCGAGGTGTCACGCTGCAGATTCTCTATGAGAAATTTAAAGACGATACCTCCTCTCCCGTTTATTCCTACACCTCTTTCAGAATAGCCACACCAGCCAGACCTATCTGAGTGAGGTGTGAGATCTTGACGTCTCCCAGACAGGCACGACTTATCCACAGCCTCGGCCTACAGCCCATTTAGTAGACTGAGCGGCCTTCGGTTGTGGATAAGTCTTTCTCTTTACCCAATAAACCTTTGGTGGACGGGTTCCACTCGGTTTTTATCTAATGACAGCGCCGTAGACAGTCGTTTCAAAACATGCAAAAGCCGCTGTTTCTATGCACGTAAAACAAGGTCTCTATTAACGTAAAAATTCAGTTTAGGATGAAACAGGTATGAGGGTGTTGTTGCGCCGAAGGCGCAACACACTCTTGCACTGCACTAATTGTGCAGCGGCAATCTTAAGTTTGGCAGGGACTTTCTTTGAGTTTTCCTGCGTTGATTATCAGCTCTCGCCTGTACCCTGGAAAATGTGCCGTTTTTCATTATGGCGGACTGCTGTTGTCTCAACTTAGGAGATGCTCAATCGAAAGCTCCTTGCAGATGCTGAAGATGGGGGCTGATGTTGGTTCGGCCGATGCTTCAAATCTCTACGCAGACAGGCTCTTTGACATTAATGATCTCTTGGTCGGCTAGCATCGTCCGACGCAGCTTGAGCTGCTGCTTGACCCAGCGTGGCACATGACGCCGCTGCAGAAATTCTTCCAGGTGCATCTTGCTGTCGCAATACGCCTCTCGGCGTGTGAGCATCGAATAAATCACTCGCAATATTTTGTGAGCAACCACCATAATCGCGGCACAGTAACCTTTATGCCGCTTCTGGCAAAACAGAGCATGCAGCGACGTCTGTTTGGTTCGCGCAGCCGCCTGCGCACACTCGACTGCGATCGTCTTGATGGTCTTGAGACCGTGCGGGCATTTTGTCGATTTTCTGACGCCGGCGGATTCATTGTTGCCGGGACAAACTCCCGCCCAACGAACAAATGCCGAGGCGCTCGGAAAGTTGTTCTTAAGATCAGTCCCGAAGATTGAGATCATCGAAACGGCGGCATCATGATCAACTCCCGGAATGCTCTGCAGAAGTTCAATAGCCTACTTGTCGTCGTTGAGCTTCTCCTCCATGAAGGCCTCAAGTCTTTCGTTATGCTGACTGATGAGCCTGATTTGCTCCATATACATCCGCAGCAGTTCCCGAGCCGCCGGTGTGAGCGTGCCGGCGCATGCCGCCATCACTTGCTCGGGCGTTGCCTTGCAGCGTCTCTGCAGACAGGCCTTCACGTTTTCCAATGTCAGTTCATCGTCAATAAGCAGCTGCAGAACGGCCTGAGCAGACTTGCCCTGCGTCGGATCGGAGAACACGTTCCCTAAATGAATGCCCGCGTCGTCGAGAATCTTCTGAAGACGATTCTTGTTGGCAACCAAAGCTGTCGTGTTCTTGTGATGGGCGACTACGAACAGTCTCAGAGTGCGGTACGGTTCGCACGGGATAAAAGAGGCCTTAAACAG